>JAXDFO010000089.1:0-22727 GCA_034665545.1 Blastocatellia bacterium | reverse complement strand
CCGCCAGCCGGTCACAGATAGACTTGATATGGTCGTTGAGACCGAAGACTTCGTGTATGACGAGGATGCCGGGAGGGTTTTTGGTCTTCGGCATACGCGAGAAGTAGGCGGGTATCATCTTGTCGCCGCTCTTGAATTGGACCATCTCGCCGTGCGGTGATTCTCTGGGAGGAGTCCGTCTGATGACCCCACGAGGTTTCGCCTGCGCGTTGAGTTCATGCGCGGCTGCCGTCGTCAACAAGGCCGTGCCGCCCGCGATGGTCGCCGACTGTTCAAGAAATTCTCTGCGCGAAACCGCCGCGCTCTCCGCCGCCGACTCGTTCTGATTTTTCGTCTCGCTCATGGTTCGTTTCACTCCGTAGCTGATGTCCTAGCGGCCACAAAGGACCAGTAATTATCTTTCGAGGGGAAGCGAGTCTGAACTATACCCGTCAAGAGCGCGCCATCGCAAGGGCTTCATTGAAACGAAGGCAGTATGGTAAAAAGACGGGGGCAATAAAAATTTAAATGAAGGCCGAAGAAGCGATGCACAGTTCGCGTGAACAGGACAGGGCGCAAGAGAGCGCGCGCGCGGCTCGCGCCTCATCACTGGATATCAGCGACGAGGCGATGGGCCAACTCTCCGCCGCCGTCGTCGCGCTGGTGACGGAGTACTTCGGGAGCATCAAGGAACTTCCGGTCTTCCCTGACACTTCAGCCGAAAAGGTCTCGGAAGCCTTGAACGCGCCGCTCCCGCTTGAGGGCCAGCCGCTCGAAAAGTTGATTGCAGATTGCAGGACCATGATAGATGCGAGCCGCCACAACGGGCATCCGCGTTTCTTCGGTTACGTCGCCTCGCCTTCGACTCCCGCAGGAGCCTACGCGGACCTCCTCGCATCCGCCATCAACCAGAACGTCACCTCCTGGCGATCCGCTCCCGCCGCGACCGCAATCGAGAGACAGGTCATAGGCTGGTTGGGCCAATGCATAGGCTATGGCGAAGAGGCTCAAGGATTGCTGACGAGCGGCGGCTCTATGGCGAACCTCAACGCGCTGCTCATCGCGCACAGGACCAAATCCGTTGAAGACGTGTCGAGCAGGGGACTGTGGAACGCGGGCGCGCCGATGACCGTCTACACTTCGGACCAGGCGCACTCGTCCATCGCAAAGGCCGCAGACATTCTGGGCCTGGGCCGCGACCATGTGCGCCTCATCAAGACGGACGCTGATTTTCGTCTGGACATGCGCAACATGCGCGAGCGGATAGAGGCCGATGCGAAGGCGGGCTTGAGACCCTTTTGCATAGTGGGAAACGCGGGCACTGTGACGACGGGCGCGATTGACCCGCTCGCGGAAATCTCTGCTATCGCCGCCGAGCGCGATTTATGGTTTCACGTTGACGGCGCATACGGCGCGCCCGGAATGTTGGACCAGAAAAAGAGACCTCTCTTCGCGGGCATGGAGAGAGCGGATTCCGTCTCGCTAGACGCGCACAAGTGGCTCTATGCTCCTGTTGATTGCGGCTGCCTGCTGCTGCGCGATGCTGCGCGGGCGCGCGCGGCCTTCAACGCGGGCGAGGTCAATTACATCAAGGTCCACGAAAAGACGGAGGATGAGAGCTTCGCTTTCTGGGATTACGGCGTAGAGCTATCGCGCCGCTTTCGCGCGTTGAAGGTCTGGATGATGCTGCGTTATTACGGCGTGACGCGCGTGGCCGACGCCATCAGCGATGACAACGCGATGGCCCGGTATCTCGCCGCACAGGTCAACGAGGCTGAGGATTTTGAACTGCTCGCGCCCGTCACGTTGAGCATCTGTTGCTTTCGTTATGTGCCGCAGGGTTGGCGCGAGCGTTTCCGCGTCGCAGATGAAGAGGAACGCGCGACGCTCCGAAATCAACTGGACGACTTGAACACGCGCATCATGCACACGATGCAGAGAGGCGGGCGCGCTTATCTTTCAAACGCGACTCTCAACGGTAGTTTCGCCCTGCGCGCCTGCATCACAAACTTTCGCACCACGCGCGCGGACATACGCGAGACGCTCGACACCATCCGCGACGCGGCGTCGGTCAGTTGAGCGGTGAGCAGAGGGGGGATTGTGGAGTGAAGGATAATCAGTACGAGCGGGAGATGGGTTTGGCGTTGCGGCTTGCGCGTGATGCGGGGGCGGCTATTCTTGATTACTATGATGGGCCGCTGCACGTCGAACGCAAGACCAGCCATGATGATTACAACGAGCCTGTGACGGTGGCCGACCGTGCGGCCAATGAATTAATCGTGCGCGGCATACGCGAAGCCTTCCCGGATGACGGCATCCTCGCGGAAGAATCCATTGACACGGAGCGGCGTCTGGGCAAGCAGCGCGTTTGGATTATTGACCCGCTCGACGGGACGAAAGGGTTCATCGCGCGGAGCGGAGATTTCGCGGTCCAGATTGGTCTCGCGGTTGAAGGCGAGAGCGTTCTAGGCGTCGTCTATCAACCTTTGCCGGACGTGCTTTATCGCGCGGCGAGTGGGAGAGGAACGTGGATTGAGCGCGCGGGCTTTCCGCCGGAGCGCGCGGAAGTTTCCACACAGAGCGACATCAAGCGCATGCGGCTGGCGGCGAGTCGTTCGCATAGAAGCCAGCGCATGGATCGCATCATTCGCACGCTCGGCATAGAGGAAGAGGTCTCGCGCGATTCCGTCGGCGTCAAGGTCGGACTCATCATAGAGCGACAGTGTGATATCTACATACACACTTCGCCGCTCACGAAGCAGTGGGATACCTGCGCGCCGGAAGTGGTCCTGCGAGAAGCGGGCGGGCAATTTACGGACCTCTTCGGCGGGCCGATGCGCTACAATTCGCCCGTCGTGCAGAATCGCAACGGCATCGTCGCCAGCAACGGCGCGGCGCACGAACAGATCATCGAACAACTCTCCCCGCTCCTCTCGGAGTTCGGACGCACAAGGGCATAGATGAGCATCCGGGCCAAACTATTTCTCATCTTCTTCGCGTGCGGCATCGTCCCGTTGCTCATCCTCGGCTTCTTCAATTACTGGACCAGCACGCGAACCGTCGCAACCCTCTTGCGCGAAGATATAGAGCAGGACTCGGAGGGCATCACGGAGGACTTGCAAGCCTGCCTCTCCGAACGCGAGGAGGGGATGATTGAACTGGCTCGCATGCGCTCCCTGCGCGAGTACGCGGGCAATCCTCCTGCGCCGCACGCGCTCCCGGCGGCGATGTCCGGCGGCGGCCAAGCACGCCCCGGCACGTCCAAGACCGACACGGCCGCCGCGCTTCAACGAACCGCTTCCGTGATAGATGCTGCCCTTGATTCTTCCGCATCGAGCAGCGTGCCCGAAAGCGTGCGCGCCAACCTCGCCGTCTTCCTTGAGACCAACCGGAAATATTACGCCGCCATCACCTGCCTGGATGTCAAAGGCGTGCCGCTCCTGCGCCTGGAAGAAATCTCGAATAGCAGGGGCGTTCATCAACTTCACTTTCAGACGGAGAACTTTCTGCCCGGCAGCTTTTCACCGGACGAGCGCGTGTGGAACGTCGCCGGACTCAAGCCCCTGCGCGCGAAGGCCACGCGCGGCCCGATGGGCACGATGGTGCGTTATACGGTCCCGCTCTTCACCGCCGAAGATGGGCCCAACGACCCGCGCGGCGCGCTGCTCCTGGACCTTAAACTGGAAGCTATCTTCAACGAGGCCGCGAGCGGTCGCGTCACGCGCTGGTCCAATAATTCGCCCTCGAAGGATGCGGCCCTCGCGCCGCGTCTCATCATCGCGCTCAGTCCCGACGGGCAGATCGTTTATCACACCAACGAAGTTTTCAAACATCAGAACGTCAAGAACGTGATGCCGTTCTTCCAGACGGTCAGCGAGGCGATGGCGGCGGGGCAGAGCGGCGTGAGCTTCTACGACGCGCCGGACGGCGAGCGATGGATGGCGAGCTATCGTCCCGTAGAGTCGCTGGACCTCTCTGTGGCCGCCGCGAGCGATGAGAGCGCGGCGATGCGCGGGTTGAGAAGCGCGGGCTGGACGAGCCTGCTGCTATCGGCTTTCATAGGCATCGTGGCGGCCGTCTTGTTGGCCCAGTTTGCGAGCCGCACCGCGCGCAGTATTGAGCGCGTCACCGAAGGGGCTGTGGCGATTGCCCGTGGAAAATTGGACCAGCGTATAGAAGTGCGCTCCAACGACGAGACGCGGCTCCTGGCCGATACCTTCAACCAGATGACGGATCGCCTGCGCGAGCAGATGATACGCGAAACCGAGTTGCAGCAGTTCCAAGCCTTCATGCGGATTTCTGCGATGCTCACGCACGACCTCAAGAATTCAATCTCGGCCCTCTCGTTGCTGGTCAATAACATGGAACGCCAGTTTGATAAGGAAGAGTTTCGCCGCGACGCTATGCAATCGTTGAGGGAAGCGACGGATAAGCTGCGCGGCCTGGTCGCCAAGTTGAGCAACCCGGTGGAGACCTTGAGCGGCGAATACAAACGCCCGCGCCCGCATGACCTGGCGCCTATCATCCAGAGGGTGTTATCGGCGACCGCCGAACCCGTCAACTCTTTACATGAGATTGAGACCAACTTGCCGCCCACGCTCGTCGCCTTCGTGGATGCCGAACGCATCGAGAAGGTCGTCGAGAATCTGGTCCTCAACGCGATAGAGGCGATGGGCGCGAAGAAGGGCAAGCTCTCTATCAAAGCGGGGCCGGAAGGGGCGTCCGAAGTCTTCTTCAGCGTCGCCGATACTGGTCCTGGAATGACCGAAGAGTTTCAACGCACGCGCCTCTTTCGTCCGTTCAAGACGACGAAGAGCAAGGGCGTCGGCCTCGGCCTTTATACCTGTCGTGAAGTGGTCAAAGCTCATGGCGGGCACATTGATGTGGAATCGCAGAAGGGCGTTGGCACTTGCTTTCGCGTCGTGTTACCATCCGTCCAGAAAATAATTGGACCTGGCGACAAGAGCGGTCGCGAGACGCCACGGCCAGTCCTGTAGAGAGCGACCGGGTGATCGCCTTTCAGCTTTCCCAGCATATCACTGGTCAATAGACATAGCTTCTTAAGCGCCGGATCGCGCGTCCGACACGCGTCAGCCTCCGGTGCGCTTCCAGAGTGTTGGCCCGCGCGCGTGAGCGTTGCGAGACCTTAGAATTCAGAGATGAGTGATCAGACACAGCAAAAAGTGACGGTCCTGGTGGTTGACGATGATAAGGCTGTGCGCCGCCAGTTGTACTGGGCACTCAACGATGAGTTTCGCGTGCTCGAAGCGGGGACGCGCGAGGAAGCTCTGGCGCAGTTGCATCAAGAGAAGGTTGACGTGGTGCTCAGCGACTTGCGCTTGCCGCCCGCGCTCGATGACATTAGTGAAGGACTGGCGATTGTAGAGGCCGCGCGCGCAGAGCATCCGGCTGTGCCCGTCATCGTCATCACGGGAAGCGACTCTCGCCAGGCCGCGCTCGAAGCCGTCCGTCACGGCGCATCCGGCTTTTACGAAAAGCCTTTCGATGAATACTCCGTCTCTCATCTGGTCGCGCAGGCGGCTCGACTCTACAGGCTTGAACAGGAAGTCTTGCGCCTGCGCTCGCAGGTGGGCGCGGGCAAAGGTTTCGGCCATCTGGTCGGCGCGAGCGAGGTTCTGGAAAAAATCATCCATCAAGGCCGAGCCGTCGCCAACTCAAGCGCGACCGTCTTGCTGACGGGCGAGAGCGGCACGGGCAAAGAGATGCTCGCGCGTGCCGTTCACGAAGAAAGCCCGCGCGCTAACTGTCCCTTCATCGCCGTCAGTTGTGCGGCCCTGCCTGAGTCGCTCATAGAGGCCGAACTGTTCGGCTATGAGAAGGGCGCGTTCACGGGCGCGCTCCTGAATAAGAAGGGCCGCTTCGAGTTGGCCCACACGGGCACACTGTTTCTTGATGAGATTAGCGAACTGACGCCCGCCGTGCAGGTCAAGCTGCTGCGCGTCCTGCAAGAGCGAGCCTTCGAGCGCGTGGGCGGCACGAAGACTATCACCGTTGACATACGTCTCATCGCCGCCTGCAACCGCGACCTCGAAGAAGAAGTCGCTGCGGGCAGATTTCGTGAAGACCTCTTTTATCGTCTCAACGTCGTGCCGCTCAGCATGCCTCCCTTGCGCCAGCGTCCAGACGACATCCCACTCCTCGTGGCACACTTCGCCGCTAAGGCATCAGACAAGCACGCGCGACCTCTGCCGGACCTTGACCCGGCTTTGATAGAGGCGTTGCAGGATTACGAATGGCCCGGCAACGTGCGCGAACTTGAGAACCTCATAGAGCGTCTGGTGGTGCTCACGAATGGGACGCGCCTCGGTCTCGAATTTCTCCCCGAAAAGATGCTGCGCGCTCTACCCGAAGCCGCCGCTTCGGATGAAACCACGCTCGAAGGCGCGGTCGCCGCGCTCAAGCGGCGCATGGTCGTCTGCGCGCTCCAAAGCGAGGGCGGCAATAAGGTCGCCGCCGCCAAACGTCTCGGCATCAGCCGCTCATACCTCCACAGGCTCATCACAGAGTTCGACATCGCCGAACTCGAAATCGTCAAAAGCAGGAGTTAGTAAATAGTACTCAGTGAACGTTGGTCGGTGGACGGGGAAAGCAAAGCTGTCCTTTCTGTTCAACTGTCCATTGTCGGCTGAACACTGTCCACTAAAGTAGACACATGGGTGATGGGGTGTCGCCGCTTGTGTACATGTCGGGCGTGGCGGTGCGAGCTAATATTTGAGTTTCCCTGAGAGAAATCGAGGTCTTCGCGTTTCGCTGAATGTTGGGGAAGTGCGGTACATGTGTTGCAAGAGTGAGGATGGTATGAACAAGAAGGAGAAGATCAAGATGAAGCCCAGAGTCTTGATCGTCGATGACGACGCGGCGATCACGCAACAACTGTTTTGGACCTTATGTGATTCTTACGATGTCACGACGGCCAACGATTTACAGACAGCCATGCGCCGAGCCACCGTCTATGAACCGGCCCTTTCGATCCTTGATTTACATTTGCCGCCCGCGCTTGACACGCCGGAAGTAGGGATGCGGATTCTCGGTTACATCAAAGACCGTTTCCCGCTCTCGAAGGTTCTGGTGATGAGTTCGGCGGCGACCGCTGAGATGCAACAGGCTTGCTTCGACAATGGTGCAGATGAGTTTCTTCCCAAGCCGTTCGAGATTGAACAACTGCTCGCTACGGTTCGTCGTTACGCGCCTGAATGCAGTTTCGAGGCGATAGCGTAAAGTGGACCGTTAATGCTCTCTCTACCTGGGTGAGGATTTGGATTTCGCATCACACACAGGAGGTAACACCTATGTATCGCAGCACAGCCGATAACATGTTGCTCAACCCCAACGAGCCTTTGTCCAATTCGCGGAACGATGAAGAGACGGAAGAGGCCGTGGAGGCGTATGGCGAGAACGACGACGGCCCCCTCAGCCGGTCCATCGCGCCAGCAGAGCCGCCGGTCGTCACCACGAGCGGCTGACGAAACCCTGACTCTCTTTGATGAGAACTCCGCTCACCCGGAGGTTAGCAAAAGACGGACCTCACCGCCGTCTTGGTAACACAGCAATTACGGAAGCTCTTTGTTAAATGGTTTTTTGAGTTCGGCCACTCGCCCCCCAAATGAGAGGCCGTCAGCGCCCCGCGCTAGCGGAATCCCCTCCTGCCGCGCGGAGCCATGAAGCCCCTGCTCCCATTCGACTCCTGCCCTGAGTCGCAGGGGCTTCAAATTTAGTGATGAGTGACGAGTGACGGGTGAGATGAAATCCTCACCATCCCAGATTGTCCCTCGCCCGCCACTCATCACTAACCGCTCTGCTCTCATCAATCTCCGCCTTAAGCTTCGCCATCGCGCGTTTCCATATCGTATAATAAGAGACATGCTATTCAAGGCTCACGCCCGTGTGCGTTCTACTGCTCTTGTCGTCATCGTCCGTGAGCCGTGCTTGAAAAGTAGTTTGATGAGATTCGCCGGATAACGAAGAATAGTTTATGAGCTTTAAGTTTCTACATCTCGCGGACGTACACCTGGGCTGCCGCCGCTATAATATAGAGGAGCGCACGAAGGATTTCGCGCGCGCCTGGTACGATGTCATCACGACGCACGCGATTGCCAACGAGGTTGATTTCGTGCTCATCGCGGGTGACTTCTTCGACGCGCGCAAGGTCACGCCGCAGGGCATGAATCATGCGATGTCCGGCCTCACGCCGCTCAAGGAGGCGGGCATTCCCGTTCTCGTCATCGAAGGCAATCACGACCAGCGGGACACGGTTGCGCCGGAATATAGCTGGCTACGCTCGCTCTCCAAGTGGGGCTATCTCAATCTGCTTGAGCCTGCGCGCGACGAGGAAGGCCATCTCACCTTCGCGCCGTGGGATGAAGAGGAACGCGAAGGCTCTTACATAGACATCAAGGGCGCGCGCATCTTCGGCACGCACTGGTACGGCGCGACCGCCAACGCCATCATCCCGCTCCTCACAGACGCGCTGCGCCGCGCGAGCAAGGAAGGACTCTTCAACATCCTCATGCTTCACACGGATGTAGAGGGCCAGATTAAACGACCTATCCCCGCGCTCTCCGTGGCGAAGTTGAAGGAGTTGAAGCAACTGACGGGCTATGTCGCGCTGGGCCACACGCACAAACGCTTCGACCTGGATAACTGGGCCTTTAATCCGGGTTCGCTCGAAGCCTGCTCGATTGACGAGTACAGGGAAGAGCGCGGCGCGTTTCTGGTGGAAGTTGATGATGCGCACAACGTCCATGCGACGCTCACGCGCGACTACGTGCAGCGTCCCTTCCAGCGTCTCTCGTTCGATGTCTCAGGCGCGTTGGACGCGGAGGTTGTTTACGCGGGCGTGATGGAGATGGTCGCGCGAGAAGCCAGGACACACGACCCGGAATCGGACCAGCCGCAGCCAATTATAGAGATAAGCTTGAAAGGGCAACTGGGTTTCAAAAACTCGCTCCTGCCCATCAGCCGCATGCGCGAAGAGTCGCGCGAGAAGACGGGCGCGTTGCACGTCATCATGCGCAACCAGAGCGTGCCTGTGGAATACGCCGTCGCCGCCGGACTCGACGCGCAGGCTCCGCGCCATGAACGCGAACGTCGGATCATCGAAGACCTCATCGCGCGCGATAATCGGTACAAGGCGCATGCGCGAGAGATGGCCGAACTCGTCGTCGAAGCAAAACGCCTCGCGCTCAGCAGCGAGCCGCCGGACAAGATTCTGGACCTCATCGCGCAAAAGCTTGAGAGCAGAGGGACCGGGGCCGCAGACACGGACCAGCAGCAGCAACAGCCCGCGACAGCCGCCCTCAACGCGATTGAGAGAAATGCTTTGACGGCGGCGGTCAGTGAGCAGTGAGCGATGGTCAGTTAAAACTAGACCGATGAGTGATGAGTGAATCTCTCGACAAAGTGCGCGGTGTGCGACAGTTGCCGCTCTTTCCTTTGCCGCTCGTGTTGTTTCCGGGCGTGCCCTTGCCTCTGCACATCTTCGAGCCGCGTTATCGTCAACTGCTGCTTGACGTGCGCGTGAGCGACAATCTATTCGGCGTCTCTTATTTCAACCCCGAAGAGTCCGGCCAGCAAACTCCCGCGCCCGGCCACGTCGGTTGCGTGGCTGAAGTAACGGAGGTCCAGCCGTTGCCCGACGGGCGTTCCAACGTTCTGACCATCGGCCTCATACGCTATCGCCTGGAATCCTACATCGAGCGCGGCGATCCTTATCTCGTCGGCGAGGTCTCTTTTTTTGAAGACGAGGCTGAGAGCGATGAACTGCTCGCGCGGCGCGCGCAGGAAGTCTCCGCGACCTTTCTGCGCATCGCGCGCGCCGTGCGAATTCTGAACGACGACCGCGCGGGCCTGCCGGAACTGCCGGACGCGGACCCCGAACGTCTCTCGTTTCTCATCGCGGCGGCGATGGACCTCGACGCGGGGATTAAACAGGAGCTTCTGGAACTGCGCTTCGCTTCCGAGAGATTGAAACGGTTGGGAGATTTGTTGGCCCAGGCCGTCAGAGGCTATGAAGAGCGTGCGCGCGTCCACGACATAGCGAAGGGCAACGGGCACGGCGGCAGGAAAATTAATCTAGAATGATGTCCCCTCAAGAAAATCCATCCGACGATGTGCAGGCGACGCCTGAGAGCATTCGCGTGCGCGTCCTCTTTTTCGGCGCGGCGCGAGAGATAGCCGGGCAGGACGAAGTATTATTGGACCTGCGCGCGCCCGCCACGACGGCCAGCGCGTTTGAGTTCGTGCTTGAGAGATACCCTGAGCTACGTCGCTTCGGTCGCTCGCTGCTTTTCGCCGTCAATCAGGAGTATGCGCGAGGGGAGTTGAAGGAAGTGCGCGCGGGCGACGAGCTTGCCATCTTCCCGCCTGTCAGTGGCGGAGCGGAAAGCGAAACGAAATTTGAAAAAGATTTTTTTGAACTGAGCACGGAACCGATTGATGTCGGTGCGGTGGCACGCCGCGTTGTGTTGCCAGAATGCGGCGCGACCGTCACGCTCGACGGCTACGTGCGCGAGTGGACGGGC
Organism: Blastocatellia bacterium; assembly: GCA_034665545.1. GTDB lineage: Bacteria > Acidobacteriota > Blastocatellia > Pyrinomonadales > Pyrinomonadaceae > DASYML01. The sequence goes on along the minus strand of JAXDFO010000089.1, from coordinate 12,207 downwards.
GGACGACGTACTGTCTATCTGGTCTATGAAGCATACGGGCCGATGGCTCTCAGCGAGATGCGCCGCCTCGGACGCTCTGTCCGAGAGCGTTTCGACATCTCACATGTCGGCATCGTTCATCGCACGGGCCGTCTCGAAATAGGCGAAACGAGCGTCGTCATCTCCATCAGTGCGCCGCATCGCCGCGCCGCCTTTGAAGCCTGCGAGTGGACCATTAAAGAATTGAAACGCACCGTGCCCATCTGGAAAAAAGAGTTCTACGAAGACGGCGAGATGTGGGTCGAAGGCGAAGGCGCGCCGGAAGAGTTGCGCCAGCAGACCAACAGTTAAGCTATCAACGGATGATGCAATAGCATCCCTCTCATCAAGCTCTATCATTCAAGCTCTCTCGAAAACAAAGCAAAGGAACAAACCCCCGTGGCTAACAATCTAAACAAAATCAATCACGTCGTCGTGCTCATGCTTGAGAATCGTTCCTTCGACAATATGGCCGGATGGCTTTACGATCCGCAGAACCCCGCGCCCTACGACAAGGTTCCGCGCAACCAGCCTTTCGAGGGCGTCTCAGGCAAGAGCCTCTCGAACCCTGTGCCCGGCGGCGGCTCGGCCCCGCTTCTCAGAGGCAGCCCGCTGACCAACCCTGAGCCGGACCCCGGAGAGGAATTCGACCACATCAGCTTACAGGTCTACGGGCAGACTCTCGCGCCGAATCCGCTCCCGCCAGTCGCGCCGATGAACGGCTTCGTCGCCGATTACGCTGCCGTCATCGCGGACTACAATAAGAAGCACAAGCTTAACAAGAGCAAGACCAACCCTGCGGCCATCATGGGCTGTTACACGCCGGACCAGGTTCCCGTCACCAGCGCGCTGGCGAACAACTATGCCATCAGCGATTACTGGTTCGCCTCTGTTCCGAGCCAGACCTGGCCCAACCGTTCCTTCGCCCATGCGGCGACCTCTTCGGGCCGCGTCAACAACAACAATCCGGGCTCCAGCATTCCCGTGCGCAACAACACGACGACCATCTTCAACCTCATGCAGAAGGCCGGACTCGGCTGGCGAGTCTATTACGACGCCGAGAACGTCCTCTCGCTCACGCTCATCGCGCAGGATCAATTGGTCCAGTATCACAAGACCAACTTTTCCTACATGGGCCAATTTTATAAAGACGCGGCGAAGCCCGGCGGCCTCCCCGCCTACTCTTTCATAGAGCCGCGCTTTCTCTTGAATCACAACGACCAGCACCCCGGCGGCCTCTTGAACGAAAGCGTCGGCAAGGGCGAACAACTCATCAGCGATGTTTACAACGCCCTGCTCAAGAGCCCCGACTGGAACGAGATTCTCTTCATCGTCACCTATGACGAGCACGGCGGATGCTACGACCACGTCGCGCCGCCCACCACGGCCAGTCCGCCAGACCCCGGCGCGCCCGCAGGTCAGGAAGGCTTCACCTTCAACCGCTTCGGCGTGCGCGTCTGCACGCTGCTCATCTCGCCGCTCATAGAACCGGGCACGATCTTTCGCGCTGACAAAACGAGTCCGCCCTTCGACCACGCTTCCATCATCAAGACCATCACGAATCGCTGGGGTCTCTCATCTCTCACGCAGCGCGACGCAGCCGCGCAGGATGTCGGCAACATTCTGACCCTCTCGACGCCGCGCTCTCGCAAGAGCATTCCAGACATCACGCTTCCGCACGCAATGGCTGCTGCGGCAGCAGTAGCCACTGACGCGAACGAACCTCTTTCAGATTTCCAGAGGGATTTTGTCGCGGCTGCGGCTGAGCGACTCGTGCCCTTCAAGAAGGCGTTGGTGCAGGCTCCGGAACCCAAGACCGTCGGTGAAGCCTCAGCCTTGCTCAAGGCCAGGGCGCAGTCCTTTAAGTTCGTCATGTAAAGCGTTCGTCGCTAAGCTATGGAGTCCAGTCCGTGATGAGTTCTTCGGGCCAGTATCGTGCGGGGAGAATCATGGCGGCCCTCGATTCCTGATGAATGAGGAGGGGGAAGTAGCCGCCGGAGAGATAGCCGAAGGGAAGGTGCTTGCGATGAACCAAGATGGTCGTATAGGTCACGTCAAGCCCTTGCGAGAGGCTGTCGGGCACGGAGACGCGAAACTCTCGCCCGTACTCGTAGGAGACTATCCGCGCGAACTCGCGTTCGTCCGGGTCTTCCGGCTTAGTGCCCTTCAGCGCATAGATTTTTTGCGCTATCTCAAGCAACCGCAGCACAGGGTTGTCTATCTCCCCGTCGGTCGTATAGATGACGCTCGCCGGAGAGTTGGTGGCCCCCTTCTGAAATAGCAGAGCGTTGGCCTGGACCAATACGGCCAGCGCGACCGTCCCCTCGCGCACGAGCTTTTCCTGGTCCCGGTAGACGATCATTAAATCATCCTGCGACGTGCGACACCACCTGGGAGGTCGCACGCGCAGGTAAAGCCGCTCGAAGATTCCGGGGGCTGTGGGAGGAAGCATTAACTTGCCGTGGCGGGCCGGGCTGCGATACCTGTAGAGCCTGTAGAGCCAACCGAACTGCTTGACCTTCGACGCGAGCAGTGGTCCAGTAAAAGCCAGCGCGAAGCCCGCGAAGATTAGCGCGGGAAACCAGTCTGGCAACGGACGGCCTATCGCCTCCTTGATTAAATCTCCGCCCATCAACAGGACGAAATTCGAGAGGGCTAATAATCGAAACCAGAAGAAAAATCTTTGAAGCTTCATGACCTCCCGCTTGCTCTGTCGGAAAGGAATTTGTGAAGGAGTGAGCGCGACAGACCCGTGCTGATTTTGAAAGCGGCGAGGTTAAACTGTGGAGCTTAACCTCGCCGCTTTTTAACAGGACCGGAAATCTGAGAGTTTAGCTAACGACGGATTCCTCCACGCCAGCCTCATCGCTCGCAGGTTCCACGAGAGAGGCGCTGGTCACTTTGTCGCCGCCGTCGCATTTGATGAGACGCACGCCCTGCGCGGAGCGGCCAGTCTTGCGTATGCTTTCGGCTTCGATGCGTATGAGCTTGCCCTGTTGCGTGATAATCATGATTTCGGATTCATCGTCAACGGTGAAGACGGCGACGACCTTGCCGGTCTTATCCGTAGTCTTCATGTTGATGACGCCCTTACCGCCGCGCGATTGGAAGCGGTAGTCCGTAATCTTCGTCTGCTTGCCGAAGCCCTGCTCGGAGACGGAGAGCATGCGCTCGTTATCCTCTGCGGAGACGGCGCAGACGGAGACGACGAAATCATCCGGTCGCAAATCTATCCCGCGCACGCCGCGCGTCGCGCGTCCCATCGGCCTCACATCCTTCTCGTCAAAGCGTATGGCGAGACCGTTGTGCGTGGCGATGAAGATACGCTTCGTGCCGTCAGTGAGAATCACGTCGAGCAGTTCATCGCCGCCGTCAACGTTGATGGCGTTGATGCCGTTCGAGCGTATGTTTTGAAAGTCGGAGAGGGCCGTCTTCTTAATGACGCCCTTGCGTGAGACCATCACGACATAGCGTCCTTCCGAAAACTCGCGCACGGGCACGACGCCCGCCACCTTCCTATCCGATGCGAGGTTGACCAGATTGACGATGGCCTTGCCGCGCGCGGAGGCTCCGGCGTCCGGCACTTCGTGGACCTTTATCTTGTAGACCTGCCCGTCATCCGTGAAAATCATCAGGTAAGCGTGCGTCGAAGCGATGAAGAGATGCTCCACGAAATCGCCGTTCTTGCCGGTCGAAGCGCCGAAGCGTCCCTTGCCGCCGCGTCCCTGTCGCTGGTAGATGGTAATCGGCGTCCGCTTGATGTAACCGGAGTTGGTGACGGTAATCGCCACGTCCTCATCAGCGATTAAATCTTCGATGGAGAGTTCGACGCCCGCATCAATAATCTCCGTGCGCCTCGCGTCGCCGAAATCCTTCTTGACATCTTCTAGTTCCTTGACGATGACGCGACGCAGGGCCGTCTCGCTGGCGAGAATCTCTTCGAGTTCGGCTATTACTTTGATGACGCCCTCATACTCGTCCAGAATCTTCTGTCGTTCGAGCGCGGAGAGGCGGCGCAATTGCAGGTCCAGAATAGCCTGTGCCTGCAAGTCGGAAAACTGTAGACGGTTCATGGACTTCTGCAACTTGCCTATGAAACCCGCGAGCGTGAGGTCCGACGGCGCGCCCTTCCAGTTCTTGACCTCCGACATGGTTTCCATGCGGGCCGTCAACCAGAGCCGCGCTTCGTCCACGGAGCGTGCGTTGCGAATGAGGGCCACGATGAAGTCGAGCGCGTCAAGCGCCTTGTTCAAGCCTTCAAGAATATGCGCGCGCGCGCGAGCTTTACGCAGTTCATATTCGGTCCTGCGGCGGACGACCTCGCGGCGAAAATCAACGAACGCTTCGAGCATCTGCTTGAGATTAAGGACGCGCGGCTGGCCGTTGACGATAGCGAGGTTGATGACGCCGAAGGATGACTGCATGGGCGTCAGCTTGTAGAGCTTGTTGAGGATGACCTGCGGCACTGCGTCGCGTTTGAGTTCGACGACGATACGCATGCCGTCGCGGTCGGATTCGTCGCGCAGGTCCGAGACGCCTTCCAACTTCTTCTCGTTGACGAGTTCGGCGATGCGCTCTATGAGACGCGCCTTGTTGACCTGAAAGGGAATCTCCGTGATGACGATGGCCTGACGCTCGCTGTTGCCGCGACCGATGCTGTCAATGCCAGCGCGCGCGCGCAATTGCAGGATTCCACGACCTTCAAGATAGGACTTCTTAATCTCTTCACGACCGTAGATGAAGCCGCCGGTCGGAAAATCCGGGCCGCTGACGAACTTCATCAAATCCTGAATCTTGATGTCGGGCTTGCGCAGGAGCGCGACCGTCGCTTCAATAATCTCCGTCAGGTTGTGCGGCGGAATCTTGGTCGCCATCCCGACGGCGATGCCGTCCGAACCGTTGACGAGAAGATTCGGAATACGAGTCGGCATGACCGAAGGCTCGCTCAGAGACTCATCATAGTTAGGGGTGAAGTCAACCGTCTCCTTCTCTATGTCCGCGAGGACTTCGTTGGTGAGGCGCGACATGCGGACTTCCGTGTAACGCATGGCGGCGGCAGCGTCGCCGTCAACGGAGCCGAAGTTGCCCTGACCATCCACGAGCGGGTAACGCATGGAGAAATCCTGGGCCAGTCGCACGATGGTGTCGTAGACGGCTGTATCGCCGTGCGGGTGATACTTACCGATTACGTCGCCGACCACGCGCGCGCTCTTCTTGTAAGGTTTGTTGTGTTGGTTGCCGAGTTCGTGCATGGCCCAGAGGACACGCCTGTGGACGGGCTTGAAGCCGTCGCGCACGTCCGGCAACGCGCGACCGATAATGACGGACATCGCGTAATCCAGATAGGAACGCTTCATCTCGTCTTCGATATTAATATGGTTGCGTTCTGCGATAGTTTCCATTTATAAACCTTTCCGGTACAATCCGCGCCGGACCAATTTTAAAGTCCCGCGAAAGCCCCGCTCATGTTCCGAATCGGGAACAGGCGAGCGCAAACTTCTGTTTGTGGACGCGAAATCTAAAGCATAGATTTCCTGAATTTCAGTGTTTTCGGATGCCCGAAAGCATCCATCCCTAAGTACGACATATTGTAGCTCAAAAAGGGCTTTTTGGCAACTCGCCGGAGGGCGTAAAGCCCAGTAAAATCAAGGGCTTCAGGCGTAGTTTGAAGCCCTCAAGCGGTCTCTCCTCGAACCACCATATCTTGCATTCGAGGAAAAGGCGCAAAGGGCCGCCCGGACTCGTCCATCATTTACAAATGAATCCTGTTTTGATTGAATGGCGAAGCTGCTCGCAAAGCTCCGCCGGAAGCCCCCGCATAACCTGAGACCTGCCACATGCTAAGGTGGAGCGATGAAGAGCTAGTGAGGGGCGATGCAAAAGGACCAGAGACCCAAGCGGATACGCGAACGACTGGAGTTGAAGCTTCCGGTGCGTGTCTATTGCCGTGAGAGCCTGGACCAGGAATGGGTCGAGATGTCGCGTCTCGCGGACGTGACGCCGTTCGGCACGCGCTTCGTCTTAGGGCGTCCGGTGGAGATAGGAAGACTGCTGCACCTGACGCTGCCGATGCCCAGACAACTGCGCTGCTTCGACCACGTGGAGGACCAGTATCGCATCTGGTCGCTGGTCCGGCATACGATTGTGCAGCCGCCCGCCGCCGGAGCGACCCTGCCGCGCTTTGATGTCGGCGTCGCCTTCATAGGCAAGCGACCGCCCGCCAGTTATGACCTGGACCCGACGACCCGATACACGGTCGCCGCTTCCCCGACGGAGGCCGGTTTGTGGAGCCTGCAAGAGCAATCCGACGAGACCGCGAATTATCTTCCTTCGAGCGAGCCGAGGCCGGAGACGCGCCACAACATCCCCGTCGAAGTGGTGTTGGAAGTCTTCGATGAAAAAGGGAAAGTCTTCGCCACAGAGAATACCGTGACGGAGAATATCAGCCGTCGCGGCGCGGCTCTCTTCACCACGTTCAACATGGCGCGCGGTCGCTTCGTCCGCCTGACCAGCGCGCAATATCAAATCTCTGTGCTGGCGGTGGTCCGAGGCAATCGCACGGGCGCGGACAAGATTACGCGCCTGCATGTCGAATTTATGGACCAGCAATGGCCGCTCGAAGGCATCGAATAGAGAAGATTGATTTCAAACGAGCGAGTCGAAGAACATCATCCAGGGTTGACGAAAGCGAAGACGCGCCTTTACTGTGACTGCGGGCATCCTTACTGTTCTGGTGAGCTTTGAGTGAAACAAGCACAAACGTGGTGCGCAATGGGCGCAAGACCGGCTCGACGCCGGAGGGATACGTGCTGCCGGAATGGGGGATAGACCTCATTCGGAAGACCGGGCGCGAGTTGAGCAAACTGCTCTGGCGCATCACCTACACGGGGACAGAAAATATTCCGCGCGCGGGCGGCATCATCATCGCGGCCAACCATCAGACCTACATTGACCCGTTCTGGGTGGGCTTTGCGATACAACGCCCGTTGCGTTACCTGGCATGGAACGAGGCTTTCGATTGGCCCATCGCGGGCAAGTTCATGGGCCTGCTAGGAGCCTGGCCGCTTGAGGTGGAGAAGAGCGACCCGACGGCGATTCGTCGCACCCTCGGATGGCTCAAAGACGGCGGCGCGGTGGTCATCTTCCCCGAAGGCGGGCGCGGCAACCCGGACGGCTCGCTCGTCAAGTTTAAGAACGGCGCGGTTCGCATGGCGATGGAAGCCAATGTGCCCGTCATGCCCGTCACCATTCGCGGCGCGCACAAGGTCTGGCCCAAAGGCTACACCTTCCCGCGCTTCGCCAGAGTCGAAGTCGTCTACCACCCGCCCTACCACATCATCCCCGCCGGGGGCGAAGACACGCGCGCCTGCGCCCGCCGCGAATCCGAACGCCTCGCCGCCATCATCAGTTCAGCCCTCTGAATTCATGGTCCATTATTTTTGCAGGACGCGCATCATGTCTTGATGTATGAGACCGTTGCTGGCGATGACGGGCGGCGTGTAGATGTCGAAGGGTGCGCCGTCGTAGTGGGATGAGCGACCGCCCGCTTCCTGGACCAGTAAGACACCGGCGGCGACATCCCAGGGGCGCAAGCCTTCTTCCCAGAATCCGTCGAAGCGACCGCAGGCGACATAGGCCAGGTCGAGCGCGGCGGAGCCGTCGCGGCGCACGGCCTGGGCCTGCATGATAAAGTTGGCGAAGTGGCGCGCGAAGTCGTTGCGCTCGCGCACGTCGTAAGGAAAGCCCGTGCAGAGCATGGCGCGGTTCATCTCCGAGACTTCGGAGACGCGTATGGGACGCCCGTTGAGCGTCGCGCCGTCGCCGCGACGAGCCGCGAACAACTCTTCGCGCAAGGGGTCGTAGATGACGCCGACTTCCAGTTGGCCCGCGCGTTCGAGCGCGATGGAGACGCAGAAGCAAGGATAGCCGTGCGCGTAGTTAGTCGTCCCGTCGAGCGGGTCTATAATCCAACGCCATTCGCTCTGCCCTTCGGCGGACGCGCCGGACTCTTCCGCGAGCACCGCATGGCGCGGGTAATAGGACCGTATGCGCTCTATAATCAATGCCTCGGCGGCGAGGTCGGCTTCGGTCACAAGGTCTATCTCACCCTTATTCGAGACCTGAAGCGTACGATTCATACGCTCCACCAGTATCCGCCCGGCATCATGCGCCATCTCTATCGCAAAATTCAGCAACTCAATCTCCCTGGACCAGGAACCAACCTCGTCATTTCATCTTCTGTGTAGCGATGCGAAGGATGTCGCGGACTTGTTGGCTCCAGTAGGGCCACTCGTGTTTGCCGGGCAGTTGCCTGAACTCGTGCGGTATCTTTCGCTCCAGGAAGATGCCGGACAGTTCGCGGCTTTGCGTGACCAACTCGTCTTCGGTCCCGCAGTCAAGGTAGAAATAGGGGAGGGAAGAGAGACGGTCTGCGGGCAGTTCGCGGAAGAGTTTGAAGATGTCGTTGGCGGCGTGCGCGGGGTTTGAGTCGGGGCCGAAAGCTTGCTTGAGCGTGAGCGGGACGAGCGTCCAGGGAACCTTCGCCATCTCGCTCTCGGTCCATGATGCAGCCTTCAGCGCGCCGCTCATGGAGGCCGCGAAGCTGAACATCTCAGGATGCTTGACGCCAAACTTCAAAGCCCCGTAGCCGCCCATCGAAAGCCCCGCGATGGCGCGCCCCTCACGCCCCGTCAACGTGCGATAGCGCGCCTGCACGTCCGGTATCAACTCCTGCAAAATATAGCTCTCATACTTCTCCGTTGGAACAACCGGGCTGTCCGTGTACCAAGCGTTATTGCCTTCCGGCGTGACGATGATGAGATGATACTGCGCAGCGTATGAGGTGAGTTCCGATTTATTGGTCCAGTCCGAATAATGGCCCGCCAATCCATGCAGCAGGTAGAGCACAGGATAGCGCGTCGTGCGCGTTGCGGGCGATGCGTAATCAACCGGCAGCACCACGTTATAAGGCAGCGTCGCGCCGACCATCTTGCTCTGAAACTGGACGGTCTCGACCGGAGCCTTGCTCGCTTCCTGCGCCTGCGCGGACAGGGAAACAAGTAAACTCAAGAGCAGGATTTGGAGCAGGAGTAGGATTCTCGTTTTTCTGTTCATCTCTCTCTTCTCAGGTTATGGAATTTGACAGGACAGCTATTCATTATTTCTGGTCCAGCCACTATTTCTGGTCCAGCATCGGCACGTTAATGCCTTTCTCTCTCGCGGTCTCTTCCGCCAACTCATAGCCCGCGTCAACGTGGCGCGCGACGCCGAGGCCGGGGTCATTCGTGAGCACGCGATTGAGCCGCCGCGCCGCTTCGTCCGTGCCGTCCGCGACTGAGACCTGGCCCGCGTGCAGCGAGTAGCCTATGCCGACGCCGCCGCCATGATGAAACGAGACCCAGCTTGCGCCGCTCGCCGTATTCAAGAGCGCGTTGAGGATGGGCCAATCCGCGACCGCGTCCGAGCCGTCCTTCATGCCCTCTGTTTCGCGGAACGGAGAGGCCACGCTTCCAGTGTCCAGGTGGTCGCGGCCAATGGCGACGGGGGCTTTCAAGTCGCCGCGTTTGACCAGTTCGTTAATCGCCTCGCCCATCAACGCGCGCTCGCCGTAGCCGAGCCAGCAGATGCGCGCGGGCAGTCCTTGAAACTGCACGCGGTCACGAGCGAGCTTGAGCCAGCGATTGAGCGTCTTGTCTTCAGGGAAGAGTTCGAGCGCGAGGTCGTCTGTCCGGCGTATGTCCGAAGCCTCGCCCGAGAGCGCGACCCAGCGAAACGGCCCCTTGCCTTCGCAGAACAGAGGGCGTATGTATTCGGGCACGAAGCCCGGAATTTGAAAAGCGTCGGCGCATCCCGCATCGAGCGCATGCTTGCGTATGTTATTACCGTAGTCGAAGGCGACGGCCCCGCCTCTCTGCAATGCGAGCATCGCTTCGACATGCCGCGCCATTGATTCCATAGCACGCTCAACGTACCCGCGCGCATCCGTGCGACGCAGTTCCTCAGCCTCTTCCAGACTCAGCCCCGCCGGAACGTAACCGTTAAGCGGGTCATGCGCGCTCGTCTGGTCCGTCACCGCGTCAACCACTACGCCGCGTTGGACAATCAACGGCAAGACCTCCGCGCAATTGCCCACGAGTCCGACCGAGACGGCGAGCTTCTGCTCACGCGCGTCTTCACAAATAGCGAGCGCGTCATCAAGGCTCAACGCGAGGCGGTCGCAGTAACCCGTCCGCACGCGCCGCTCTATCCTTGACTGGTCCACATCTATGCAGAGACAGACCGCGCCGTTCAACGTCGCCGCGAGCGGTTGCGCGCCGCCCATCCCGCCCATCCCGCCGGTGAGCAGCAATCGGCCACGCAGGTCGCCGCCGAAATGCCTGTCCGCCATCGCCGCGAAAGTTTCAAAAGTGCCCTGCACGATGCCCTGCGTGCCTATGTAAATCCAACTGCCCGCCGTCATCTGCCCGTACATCATCAAGCCCTTGCGTTCCAGTTCGTGGAACTTCTCCCAGTTGGCCCAAGCCCCCACTAGATTGGAATTAGCGATGAGCACGCGCGGCGCATACTCATGCGTCTGAAAGACCGCGACGGGCTTGCCCGACTGGACCAGCAAGGTCTCGTCCATCTCCAACGCCTGCAACTCCCTCACGATGGCATCGAACGCCCCCCAGTTGCGCGCGGCCTTGCCCGTCCCGCCATACACCACCAAATCCTCCGCGCGCTCCGCCACCTCCGGGTCCAGATTATTCATCAGGCAACGCAACGCCGCCTCCTGATGCCACCCCTTGCAATTCAACTTCGCGCCTCTCGGCGCACGTACGATTCTTGAACTCATATTCGTTTAGTAAACTGTGCGAAGTTCATTCCGAGAAGTAATCTAATAGCAGAAAAGTGGGGCGGGCGTGAAGCGGGGCGCGGTCTAGTCTTTGCCTGCCAGAGCCTTTACGTGAGATATTGCGTGGTCTATTTCGCAGGAGGCCGGATGAAACTTTCGTATAGATTACTCTTCATGCTCATCGCGTTTCTTTGTCTCACGGGGTCTGCGGCGCGGGGGCAGCAGCCGTTTGTGACGGATAATGCGGACGTGACGGACAGGCGCAAGTATCATTTTCAGTTCGGCAACGAGTACGACATTCTGCCGCGCTCTGCTTATCCCGCTCTCCGGCAGAACACTTCCGTTTTCGAGTTGGATTACGGTCTCTTCAACGGATTGGAAGTTGGCTTTGATGGTCCAATAATCGCTATCTCTAATTCGCATGTCGTGAACCCGCGCACGCCCGCAGGCTTCGGCGATCTTGATTTTCACGTCAAGTATAATTTTCGCAGGGAGCGGGAGGATTCGCGCCTGCCCGCGATGACCATCAGCTTCAGCACGGAGTTTCCGACGGGGAGCACGCGCAAGCAACTCGGCTCAGGGCTACAGGATTATTTCATCAACGGCATTCTGCAAAAATCTGTGAGCGCGCAGACCAAGCTGAGGCTCAACGGCGGGATACTCTTCGCGGGCAACTCGACGACCGGCGTTCTAGGCATCAAAACGCGCGGGCGCGTCTACACGGGCGGCGCATCTCTCGTCAAACAGTTCACAGAAAAGCTGGACCTCGGCGCGGAAGTCACGGGCGCGCTATCCAGCAATTTCAACTTGAGCAGAGGACAGTTGCAGGGTCTCGTCGGCGGCAACTACGCCTTGAGAAAAAATCTCACATTCGACTTCGGACTCGTCGGAGGCCACTTCTCGGCCAGCCCGCGCGTGGGCCTTCAACTCGGCATCTCTCTTGATTTCTGAAGAGCGGGAATGAGAGCGGCGCATTCAAAAATCGAAGTCGCCGTGGCGTATCTGCGCGGCGATTTTCTGGATGTCTGGAGAGAGCGAGCGGTCGCGCGTGAGGCGCGGGATTTGTGCGCGCAAAATTTCGTGTGCGCGGCGGACGCCCTGACCGGGCAGGAGCGGCGCGCGGTATTCCAGTCCCTCTGCGGCGGCGAGTAGTTCTATGGCGATGACGTGCTCCGCATTCGAGACGATGGCGCGCAGCTTGGTCGCAGCCGTCATGCCCATCGAAACGTGGTCCTCTTTGCCGCCGGATGTCGGCAGGTTGTCTATGCTCGCGGGATGCGCGAGGACTTTGGCTTCGTTGAGCAGCGCGACGGCTGTGACGTGCGCGATCATGAAGCCGGAAGAGGTGCCGGGAT
>JAXDFO010000088.1:0-6504 GCA_034665545.1 Blastocatellia bacterium | reverse complement strand
CGAGAGGGCGTCTTGATATTGGACCAACAAATGCGCGTCATCGCCTCGAACCCTGCGGCGCGGAATATTTTCGAGAACGTGGAGGGCGCGTTGGAAGGCAAGCGTTTGACGGAGGTGACGCGCGCGCCTGCGATTCACAACGCCTTCCGGGCGACGCTCGAAAGCGACGAGCGCGCCGAAGCTAAAATCGAAATGCTCGATAACGCGCGCCGCACCTTCGAGCTTCACGTCGTTCCCTTGCGCGTCCTTTATGACGCGGCGCAAAGTGGGGCCATCGGCGTCTTCTTCGACATCACGCGGCTCGAACATCTGGAACGCGTGCGACAGGAATTCTTTTCCAACGTCTCGCACGAACTGCGCACGCCGCTCACGGCCATCATCGCCTACACGGAGACGCTCGAAGACGGGGCGATGTTGGACCAGGAAAACAATCGTCGCTTTCTACAGATCATACGCAAGAACGCCGCGCGCATGCACAGCCTGATAGACGACATCCTTGAGCTTTCCACCATCGAAGCCGGAAACGCTCCGCTTGCCCCCGAACAGGTCAAGCTGTCCTCGCTCGTCTCCGACATCAAGACGGCCCTCGCCTCGCGCGCAGATGAGCGCGGCGTGCTGGTCCATAACGAAGTCGCCGCCGAGCGGACGGTCTACGCGGACCCGCGCCGCCTGGAACAGATGTTGACCAACCTCATTGACAACGCCATCAAGTTTAATCGTGAGGGCGGCTCCGTCAAGATTACTCTGGACCAGGAAAGGGACGCCGCGCGCGACCGCATCAGCATCACAGACACGGGCGACGGCATTTCACCCGAGCATCTGGAACGCATCTTCGAGCGTTTCTACAGGGTTGACCGCGCACGCTCGCGCGCTCTCGGCGGGACGGGCCTCGGCCTCGCCATCGTCAAGCATCTGGCGCGCGCCCACGGCGGCGAAATCATGGTCCAATCAAAGTCCGGCGAAGGAACAACCTTCACTATCGAACTGCCAGCCGCTCCGCACGACTCCGAAACTTGAATGCTCCTCACGACTCAAGGGTTTTCACTGTAAGCCATAATCGCCTCCATCGCGGGGTCTCTGTTCTGACGATACATCTCGAACGACGGCGGCGTATAGATTTGCGGAGCTATCCAGGTCCGGTGGTCGGAGGGCCAGGAACTCTGCCAGTAAAGGTCTGAGACGTTGGCTAGAATCTTGCTGTAGGGGAGCGTGAAGACGGTCTCTTCGCCGACGAAGTTTGAGTTGAGCGTTGACAGTAGAGCTTGAACTTTCGGCCTCTGAGAGATAAACACCGCCGCGCGAGGGTTCGTGGCAGGAGATTTCATAAACCTGTGATTTTTTCGGACGGCGCGAATTTTTCTTGTAACTTTCGCCGCGCTCAACTGTTTTCTCTAATGTGACGGGGGTTATGACGAGCGAAGACGAAGACTTCTCGATGTTTTTCAATGACCTATATCCGAGCCTCTGTCGGTTCCTTGAGTGCATGCTGGGAGGGCGCGAGCGCGCCCAGGATATCGCGCAGGAGAGTTTCTTGCAGCTTTACCGCACGGGCCTCGGCAGCTTTCCAGCAGGCGAGGCGCGCTTCTGGCTCTACAGGGTAGCGCGCAATTTCGCGCTCAACGAATTGAACAAGGGGCAGACGCGCCAGAGGCTGTTCGAGAAAGTCGCAGATGTCTTTCGCGCCAACCGCGTCAAGGTCTTGAACCCCGAACAGGAGTTAGAGGTGACAGAGCGACGAGAGATACTGCTCGAAATGTTGGGCACACTGCCTGAGCAACAACGCTCCGCCCTCCTGCTGCGAGAGCAGGAAGAGATGAGCTACAGGGAGATAGCCGAGGTCTTGAGCATCTCCGAGAGCAAGGTCAAGGTTGACATCTTCCGCGCCCGCAACGCCCTGCGCGAACGCTGGCACAAGTCGCGCAAAACAGTTTCGAGCGCGACGGCCCATAGAGAAGTTTGATTGAAGCAGCCTGACGAGAAACGGTCTCTAGAATTAATCATGAATTGCGACTGGACCAGTAAAATCTCTTCGCTGATAGACGGCGAGTTATCCGCCGAAGAGGCCGCGCCCTTGCAGGCCCACCTGCGCTCCTGCGCCGCCTGCCAGAGAGCGCAAGCAGACTTCCTCATCTTGCGCCAGCAGATAAATTCCTATCACTCAAAGACGAGCGCGGCCGCCCAGCAACACGCGCTGCAAAGCATACTCGCCAACAGCAAGACCGCCGCCGCGACTGCTTCGACTTCTCGCACGCCGCCTCATCCCTCATCGAGACCCGGACTGCTCGATAGCCTGTCTCTCATCTTCAACCGGCAGCGATTGACCCCGGCCCGCATGACCGCCTTCGCCCTCGTCCTCTTCGCCGCCTGCGTGGGCCTCTTCGCCTATCTCAACTCGCGCCGCGCGCCTTCCGTTGACAGCATCGCCCTCTCCAACAACGCTCCCGCGAACATCAACGCGGACCACAAAGATTTGAACGCTGGACCAGTCAACAACAACGTTGGCGAGAACAGAACGAGCGCAACCACGAATGATTCGTCGCGCACGTTCGTCGTCGCCGTTCATGAAAAGAACGCGAAGGCTCGCCGTCAATCGCCCGCGCCGGAGACGGGCGCGAGTCTCGCAGAGTTTGCGCGCGTGAGACGCCCTCCCGCCGGAAGAGTTGTGACGCCGGAGCGTGAAATCATCCACGGCGTCACGCCCTCGGATGTCAACAATGATGAGAGCAGAGCTATCGAGGCCAACGGGAATTTCGAGCGCGCGACCATGGCTGGTGATGCTCAGACCAGGACCGCGCGTTATGTAGAGCAGGCGCACCTGCTTTTGCTCTCATTCAGGAATGCGCGGCCCGATGAAAGGGGTCCGGCCTTTGATGTTGCTCATGAAAAGCAACGCTCGCAAAAACTTCTCTACCAGAACATAGTGCTCAGGCGCGAGGCCGCGAGTGCGGGCAACGTGCCGGTTGAAAAATTGCTCAGCAGCCTTGAGCCGATTTTGATAGACATCGCCAACTTGCCCGACCGGCCCGTGCAGGACGACATGCGCTCTATACGCGAGCGCATGCAGCGAAGGAACATCGTCGCGCTCTTGCAGGTCAACTCGGCTTCACCAACACGCTCGAATTAATTCAACCGTAGTCTCGACAGGAGAAACATGCTAGCCATCTTCAGTCTGCTCAATCGAAACAGGCGCGCACGCCGGGGCATCATCTTAAGCCTGGCCTTCGCCTTCACCGCGCTCACCTTCGCGCTCGCGCAGGGTTACAACGCGGACGCGTCGGACCAGGATAGACGCAAGCTCAACCAGTTCGTCCAGAGTTCGCAGAACTCTCCCTCGATGCGGGTCTTCCGCGAAGGCAGAGACTTGATAGAGCAGGAACGCTGGCCGCAGGCCGCCGAGAAATTTCGTAATTTCTCCAAACAGTTTCCGCAGGACAAGAACCTGGACGCCGCGCTCTACTGGCTCGCCTACGCCTTGAAGAAGCAGGGCAAGTTTCAGGAAGCGGCGCAGAACTTGGACCACTTGATGAAGGAGTTTCCGCGCTCAAGTTGGACCAACGAGGCCGAGGCGATGTTGACGGAGATTGCGCCGCAACTCGGCAACCAGCGCGTCATTGATGAGGGACTCAACAAGGATGATGACGAGATTAAAATAGTCGCCCTGCAAAGTCTTTTTGAAGCCAACCCGGAACGCGCGATTGTTTACGTCGCGGAGATGTTCAAACCCGGCTCGAAGGCCAGCAGGAATTTGAAGGAGGCCGCCGTCTCCCTGCTCGGCTCGCGCGGCGGCAAGCAAGCCCTCCCCTTGCTGCTCGACATCGCGCGCAATCAAACGGACCCGGAACTCAGGCAGATAGCCATTCACCATCTCGGCGAAGATGGCGGTGAGGCGGCGATAGATGACCTGATGAAGCTCTACGACGCCGAACGTAACACGGATGTCAAAGAGCAAATCATTCATGCCCTTTCGGAGATACGGAATCCGCGCGCCCGCCAGAAACTTCTGGACATCGCCCGCCACGGCGGCGAAGACATGGAACTGCGCAAGGCCGCCATCCACAAGCTAGGAGAAGCCGAAGAGACTTCCGCGCTCGAAGACCTCATGAAGATTTACGCCGCAGAGCGCAACACGGACATCCGGCAGCAAATCCTGCACGCGCTCTCGGAGATGAACGACCCGCGCGCTCTGGACCAATTATTGGAAGTTGCGCGCCAGGGCGATGACGTGGAACTTCGCAAGTTTGCCATCCATCGTCTAGGCGAAAAGAACGACCCGGCCATCTTCGACGCGCTCTTGAAGATTTACGAGACCGAACGCGACCGCGAAGTTCGCCAGCAAATCCTTCATGGTTTTTCCGAGATGAAAAACCCGCGCGCCCGCGCCAAGCTGCTCGAAGTCGCGCGCAACGGCGATGATCTGGAGACGCGCCAGTGGGCCATACACTGGATCGGCGAACAGGATGATGCGCAGTCAATGGAGACGCTCTTGCAGCTTTACGATGCGGAGAAGAGCATGGAAATCAAAGAGTCTCTGCTCCACGCCTTCAGCGAATCGAGGCAGAAGATAGCCTTGAGAAAACTGATGGATGTCGCGCGCCGCGATTCGTCAATCGAACTGAGAAAGATGGCCGTCCACTGGCTCGGAGAGAGCAAAGACCCGGAGGCTTTGAAGTTTCTTGAAGACCTCTTGAAATAAGATTCGCGCGCGCATCGCGCATGACATCAACGTTGGGCCCACTGGTCCGGAATATCAACCTCCCACGCCACTATTTTTGAAAGGAAGTTTCCCATGCTCAAACTCATCGCTCTTATCTCTATGCTGGCCGCGCTGGTCCTCTCTAACGCTTCCTGCGCTTATAGCCGGAGCGGGCGCGCGGCGACCGTCATTGACCCCGAACTACAGGGCCAGGCCGCGAAGGCCCAGGCGACATCGTTCGTCACGGTCGAGGGCGCGGACTTGAAGGACAAGTTGGAGGGCGCATTGAAGAAGGCGCGCGGGGCGTCTCCGGCGAAGGGGCTTTTCTGGTCCGCTTATTCGTTCGATGTGCGGCCCGGCGTGGCCGTTGACCCGAACGTTCAAGAGTTTCACGGCTCTATGAACAACTCCGGCAGCACGTCCGTCTTCGTCGGCACGTCGAACGGCATGACGGTCGAGACGCGCAACCTGGGCCTCTTTATCCTGCGCGATGCTGCGAGCGGCGCGATACAGAGGTTGGAGATTTATAACCTGGACCACAGGCGCGAGTACGGCGGCTATCCTGTTTACTGGTTGGACCGCGCGGGCAATGATGAGAGCCTGGCTTTCTTGCGGGGCCTGGTCGAAACTTCGCCAGCCTCTACGGCCCGCCAGCAATCTTTAATCGCGGAGCACGCGACGCTCGCCATAGGTCTTCATGACGACGCGCGCATCGGTGGTCTACTCAAAGATTTCGTGCGCAACTCAAAGGACGAGAAGATACGTTCGACCTCTATCTTCTGGCTCGGACAGGTGGGCGAGCAAGCCTTCCTCGCAGACTTCGTGCGCAACGAGAAGGAGGATTCCGACCTGCGCTCGCACGCGGCCCACGCCATCGGCGAGAGTCATGACAGGACGGCGATGAGCGTCTTGCAAAGTCTCTATCAAACAATCTCGAATCGAGATGTCAAGCGCAGCCTCATTCACGCCATCGCCGAGAATGAAGACACGGATGCTGCCGTCGCCTTTCTGCTCAAGGTGGCGAAGTCCGATCCTGACCGCGAAGCCAGGCAGCAAGCCGTTCATCGTCTGGGCGAAGTCAACCGCGAATCGGTCCTCGACGACCTCATGAAGATTTACGCTGGCGAATCGGACAGTGAGGTGAAGCAAGCCGTGCTGCACTCGCTGGCGGAGATGGAGAACCCGCGCGCGCAGGGCAAGCTGTTGGAAATCGCGCGCAACGATGCGGACCCGGACTTGCGCCGCCAGGCGATTCACAGGCTCGGAGAGAAGGGCGGCGATGCGGTCATTGACGACCTGAGCAAGCTTTATGACGCGGAGCGCAGCCAGGATGTCAGACAGCAAATCCTTCATGCTTTCTCGGAGATGGAGAGCCCGCGCGCGGAAGATAAGCTGTTCGCGGTGGCGCGCAGCGATGGCGATAGAGAGATGCGCAAGATGGCGATTCACTGGATCGGAGAGCGTGCGGGCCAGCGCAGTCTCGAACTCTTGAGAGATACCGTCAACAGCAACAACGCGGACACGGAAGTGTTGATGCAGGCCGTCCACGCCATCAGCGAGAGACCCACGGAAGAGGCCGTCCCGCTTCTCATCAAAATCGCCAAGACGCATCCCAACTCAGAAGTGCGCAAGATGGCGATTCACTGGCTCGGCGAATCCGGCGACCCGCGCGCGGTAGAGTTTTTCAGAGAAGTTCTTTCCAAATAAGAGAGTATATCCAGCATGGCAATTCACCACAGAGACACAGAGCACGCACAGAGATATTAATTCAACAACTCTGTGCCTGCTCTGTGTTCTCTGTGTCTCTGTGG
>JAXDFO010000087.1:0-11331 GCA_034665545.1 Blastocatellia bacterium | reverse complement strand
CCTTCTGCCAGGACCAGCAGATGGTTCCGTTCTGTAACCTGGCCGTGCAGAGCGGTTGCGGCGCGACCAGTTTTTTCAAGCACTCCTCATGGCTCGCAGGGTCAACGCCGCAATTCAACTGGACAGTCACATAGACGAACTCTTTGTGTTCGACCATCGCCAGCGTGGCCTTAAAAATCTCTTCGAGCGTCGTGGCTTTGGAGAGGGCGCGGCTTGCTCGTCGCACTCTGATATTGTTGGCGGCGCGTATTCTTCGCTCGCCCAGGTTGCGACGCATGCTGGCCTTGACTTCATCAACTTCGTGATAGCGAAGCCGCCCGACGACCAGCGCCACCACGACGCCTATCACGAAGAGCAATAGTCCGGTAGTTGGCCCACCGGCGTTCCCTACAAAGAGCAGGGCCAGCAAGCCCAGCAACGCGGACGCGCCGTAGAGCACGAACACGACGCGGCGGTGCGACCAGCCGCGATCCAGCAGCATGTGATGAATATGCTCGCGGTCTCCCTCCAACAACGGCATCCCGCTGATGAAGCGGCGAATGAGCGTAAAGCCTGTATCAATGACGGGCACGCCGAAAGTTAGAATCGGAATCGCCACGGCTATCGCTGTCGAGGCTTTCTGCGAACCCTGTATCGAAAGAGTGGCGAGCGTAAAGCCTATCAAGAGCGAGCCGGAATCGCCTAGAAAGATGGAGGCCGGGTTGAAATTGTAACGCAGGAAACCTATCAACGCGCCGGAGAGAATAATAGCGATGACGGCCACCATCGCATGCCCGAAGACGAGCGCGACGACCAGTATGACGAGCGAGGCGAAGAGCGCGGAGCCAGCCGCCAGCCCGTCCATGCCGTCAATCAAGTTGAAGGCATTGGTCACGCCGATGGTCCATAAAAGGGTCAGGGCGAAACTCAACGCGAGCGGCAATTCGACGTTACCGATGAAGGGTATGCCGAGCGCCTCTATGCGCCCGCCGAGCACGAAGAAGAGCGTCCCGGCCAACGCCTGAAAGACGAACTTGAAAACCGCGCTGGCTCCTCTCATATCGTCGTAGACGCCGAGCACGAAGATGAGAGTGGCCGGACCGAGGATGACGAGTAATTTGGACCAGTATGGATAGATGGACTGCGTCAACAAATTGTCAACGAAGGAGAGCGCGGCGATAGAGAGCATCATGGAGATGAAGATGCCGACGCCGCCCAGACGCGGCACGGCCCTCTGATGCACCCTGCGTTCATCCAGCGGCTCGTCCAACCATCCCGCGCGCTCGCACACCCTGCGGATGATGGGCGCCAGCGTCACGGACGAGAACGTCGAAATAATAAATAATGCAAGATAAGTTTTCATCTTGTCACCTCTTCCCCTTGTGCCTTAATCCCGTATGAATGCGGCCAGACACTTCACGGCCTTAGGCGTTAGTCCTGGAAGCTTTATAGATGCGGGCGGTCTTTTCCGTCGGGACGGTCTCAAGCATATCAATCAACAATGGCAAGAGGGCTTTTTTGGAGAAGCGAGCCGAGAGACCGTTCCCGGCCTCGCTCACGCTGCGCCGTGCGGAGCGCGCTCCCTTGAGTATCAGGTCCGCCACTCGCTCCACTTCTCCATGACGCGCCACCTGCGCGACGCCCTCGCGTTCAATCTGCGACAGTATATCTACCACATGGCTCTGTCCCGGACCAATATACAGGAAGGGCGAGCCGATGCGCAGGATGTTATAAATCTTGCAAGGGTGAACAATACCCGTGTAGGGGTCGCCCATGACGACGACGTGCAGGTCGGCTGCCGACAACGAAGCAGCCAATTTATCCAAAGGTTGGTACGGAAGGCAAATGATATTCGACAACTCATGACGAATAGCATACCTCTTAACCTTCTGAAACTCACTGCCGCCGCCGACGAAACAGAAGACTATCCGGGATTCCTGGGCCAGCGCTTCAGCCGCGCCGAGCAGAGTATCGAGCGGATGACAGGGGCTATGATTGCCCGAATACATCACCACGTATTTGCCGCTCAAGCCCTGTTGCGCGCGAAACTCCGCGCGGCCCGTTTCCTCGTACCGTATGGCCTCATCATGCGACCAGGGGGGAATGATGACCAGCTTATCATCCGCGATGCCCTTCGCGTTAATGCGCCCCTTCATGAACCTGTCGAGGACGACGATTCTCGAAGCGTGGCGCAGGCTATAGCCGAGCAGCCAATTGAGAAATTTAACGGTCCAGGATTTCTCGTTGAGCCAGCCCGCGACGATGGCCTCATCCGGGTTGAGGTCCATCACCCAGAAGACGAACTCGCCGCCCTTGAAACGCGCGACGAGTGCGCCCAGAAAAGAGATTAACGGAGGCGATGTCATCGCCAGCACGAGGTCGTAACGAGGCAGCAACAACAACCGGACCACGCAGGCCATGATGAAGCTGGCGAAATCCAGCACCCTTCGCCAGCGCGCTTTTTTGCCCAGGCCGAGCGTCGGCAAACGTATAATCTCTATGCCCCGCCACACTTCCCTTTTCGGAAAACGCACCTCCGGGTTGTCATAGCCACGACTGCTGGCAACGACCGTGACCGTGTGCCCACGCTCCGCCAAGTCCGTCGCCAGGTCGGTCAGATGTTGCGCGGTCGAGACAACATCCGGGTAAAAGCACTGGTTCAAGAGTAAGACTTTCATGCTCTGGCAAATTTAAACATCAAGCGATTGAAGATGCTCCCTTGAGTTGCGCGCTGAAGTAGGCGACCGTCGGCTGCAAGCCTTCGCGCAAGCTTATCTTCGGAGTCCAACCGAGAAGCTCTTGAGCGCGCGAGATGTCCGGCTTACGCTGTTTCGGGTCGTCCTGCGGCAGAGGGCAATATCGCACCTCCATCTTTCTCTCGCACATGCGGACCACCTCTTCGGCCAACTCCCGAATCGTGAACTCCCCCGGGTTGCCCAGATTGACGGGCTCATGCACCCCGTCCTTGTTCATCAAGCGTATGAGACCCTCGACCAGATCATCAACATAACAGAAGGAGCGCGTCTGCTCGCCCGTCCCGTAGACCGACAACGCCTCTCCCTTGAGAGCCTGCACGATGAAATTCGAGACCACGCGCCCGTCGTCCTCCAACATTCTTGGACCATATGTATTGAAGATGCGCGCGATGCGTATATCAACTCCGCTCTGCCTGTGATAATCCATCATCAGGGTCTCTGCCAGCCGCTTCCCTTCATCATAACAACTGCGTATTCCAATCGGATTGACGTGCCCCCAGTAATCTTCCGTCTGCGGGTGAACCTGCGGGTCGCCGTAAACCTCCGAGGTGGAGGCTTGCAGGATGCGCGCGTGGACGCGCTTGGCTAGACCGAGCATGTTGATAGCGCCCATCACGTTCGTCTTGACGGTCTTAATCGGATTGAACTGGTAATGCACGGGCGAAGCCGGGCAGGCCAGGTTATATATCTGGTCCACTTCGAGCAGGATCGGCTCTATGACATCGTGGCGCAGCAGTTCAAAGCGATGATGGTCCAACAAGTGAAAGAGGTTCTGCCTGCGGCCCGTAAAGAAGTTGTCCAGGCAGATAACATCATGGCTCTCTACGAGCAATCGCTCGCACAAGTGCGAACCGATGAATCCGGCCCCGCCCGTTATCAGTATTCTCATCTTATTCTCAATTGGCCCAGAAACTTTTCAATAGCTTTACTCGCAACATCATGCGCCCAAGCCGACCGAATGTTCTCCGGTGGCGCGGCGTAACTGTTCGAGGTCCGATTGGACCATCTCGCTGACCATCTCTTGAAAAGTATAACCCGGCTCCCAGCCGAGCACGCGGCGCGCCTTCGCCGCGTCTCCGACCAGCACATCAACTTCCGCCGGGCGATAAAATCTCTCATCCACCTTGACGTAATCAAGATAGTCAAGGTCAACTTCGGCAAAGGCCCGCTCGCAAAATTCTCTGACCGTGTGAGACTCTCCGCTCGCCACGACGTAATCATCCGGCGTCGGTTGCTGAAGCATCAAATGCATGGCGCGCACGTAATCCGCCGCGTGGCCCCAATCCCTGCTCGCTTCCAGGTTGCCCAGGCGCAGTTCCTGGGCCAGTCCCAACTTGATGCGCGCGACCGAACTGGTAATCTTGCGCGTGACGAACTCGAACCCTCTGCGCGGCCCCTCGTGGTTGAAGAGAATCCCACTCACGCAGTACATCTCGTAGGCTTCACGATAATTTCTGGTCAGTTCAAAGCCCGCGACCTTGCTGATGCCGTAAGGCGAGCGCGGGTGAAAGCGCGTCGTCTCGGTCTGCGGCGTCTCCTCCACCTTGCCGAACATCTCGCTCGAACCGGCGAAATAGAAACGGCACTGCGGGCGCAACTCCCTGAGCGCGGCCAGCATGTAATGCGTCCCGTTGATGTTCGTATTCATCGTCGAGAAGCCGTCCGCGAAGCTCTCCGCGACGAAACTCTGCGCGGCCAGGTGATAGCACTCATCGTACTCATGCCGACTGACGACGTGAAAGAGGCTCGGATAACTCTCAAGGCTCGCCGGATGAAGCGTTATCTGGTCCAGTAAATGGCCAATGCGGTCGAACCTGCGCTCGGGGTCTTCGAGCGCGACGCGACGCACAAGGCCGTGGACCTCGTAACCGAGGCCGATGAGATGTTCGGCAAGGTAGCTGCCATCCTGTCCCGTGATGCCCGTGATGAGGGCCTTTTTAGTCATGACTCTATCCTCAAAAATTTTGATGTTGAGAAGATTGCTATTCGGAAATTTTATCGCTGGCTCTTAATCGCGCTCCGGCGCACCGCATGATTGCCCATGTAGAGCACGTCCATGCGCGTCTTCATGAAGCAGTCAATGGCATGGCGCGGGGTGCAGACGATAGGCTCGTTCTCGTTAAAGGACGTATTGAGCACGATAGGCACGCCCGTCAGTTCGTTGAAATCGGAGATGAGTTGATAGTAACGGTCGTTCACGTTGCGCGAGACCGTTTGCAATCGGCCAGAGCCGTCAACGTGCGTGACGGCTGGAACTTCTGCGCGACGCTCAGGCTTGATTTGATAGACCATCAACATCGTCGGCGCGGGATGCGTCTGCTCGAAGTAATCTCCGACGCGCTCTTCCAGGATAGAAGGCGCGAAGGGGCGAAACGGCTCGCGCTTCTTAATACGCTCGTTGAGAATTTCCTTCATGTCCGCGCGTCGCGGGTCAACGACAATCGAGCGATTGCCGAGCGCGCGCGGGCCAAACTCCATGCGGCCCTGAAACCAACCCATGACCGCGCCGTCCGCGATGTCCTGTGCCGCGCGTCTGGTCACTTCCCTCTCCGAATAAGTCTCGAAGGCGAGACCGCTGCGCTCAAGCTCGGTCCTTATTTCGTCGTCGGAGAATTCTGGTCCAGTATACGCGCCTTCCATCACTTCGCCGCGTGGCTGGTCCAGAATACCGTTGTATATCTGGTAGCAGACGCCGAGCGCGGTCCCGCTATCGCCCGCCGCCGGTTGAATAAAGAGACGACGAAACGGCGTGTTGAGCAGAATCTTTCCGTTCATCACGGAGTTGTAAGCGACGCCGCCGGATAAGCCCAAATCGGTGAGGCCGGTCTTTTCATGCAAATGGTTGAGCACATGAAAGCCCACCTCTTCGAGACGCAATTGGAGGCTCGCAGCGATGTCTTCCTCGCGCTCTGTGAGCGGCGCGCCCTTCTCCCTCGCCGGTCCAAATAGCTTCGCGTACTCGTCCGAGTAGATGCGACCGATGACGGGAGAATCGCTGTCCCAGGTCATCTCGACTCCCTCCGCGTGATGACGGAAAAAGTCCAGGTTGAGACGGAAACGACCGCCCTCTTCGGTCTTGATGATGTGGCGAAACTCTTCCATGAAACGCGGCTTGCCGTAAGGCGCGAGGCCCATCACCTTGCCCTCGTCGCCGTAATGCGGAAAGCCTATGAACTGCGTCGTCGCCGTATAGATGATGCCCGTCGAATGAGGATATTCGACCTGGCCCAGGACATCTATGCGGTTGCCCTCGCCTACGCCCCACATCGTCGAGATGAAATCTCCGAAGCCGTCAATCGAGAGCAACGCGGCGCGCTCAAATGGAGAGATGTAGAAGGAACTCGCCAGATGCGCGCGGTGATGTTCGATGTTATGAAACTGGGCCTGTAATTTATTCTTCGAGACGCCGAGAGCCTTCGCCAAATCTTCCTTCAGGTCGCGCACTTTGGCCGCGTTAGCAAGCCTGTCGGCAACCTGTCGAAAAATTCCCGGACCACTCTTCTCGCCCGTCGTTTCTTTCGCGCGACTCAAGCCCGCCATGCTCTTCGCGGCGCGCGTCGCGGCGAAGAGAGCTTTCTTGTGAAGGTGCGCCGAAGGGTCTCTTGAAATGCCTATGTGCTCAACCTCTTCGATATTGATTCCAGCAGTCGCCAGGCAATAACGAACCGCCTCCGTGGGAAAACCCGCGCAGTGTTTGCAGCGATTGAAACGCTCTTCCTCGACCGCCGCCACAAGCATACCATCCCTGATGATGGCCGCAGCAGCATCCCCGTGATACGCATTGATGCCAAGAATGTACATGATTAATTACCGTTCGCAGACCCCTTAAGCCTTGTTCGCGGCCCTCGCGTCGCTCTTCGCGCCCTCGTTCTCTTTCAATTTATCAACGATCATATTCAAGACCCTCACGGCCTCCCTGCCCTCTTCAGCCGTGACGGGCGACGGCGTATCGTTGGCGATGCTGTCAACGAACCGTTCCACGATTAGGTCGTGTGTATTGTCGTATCTGCCGGTGGCGACGCGCACGCTCTTAGACAGAAGGTTCTGCACTATCTGCCCGGACTCGCTGAGCAGCGAGAGCGCGACGGGCACTGGTTTCAAAGTCGGTCGTTTGTTGTTGATGAGATACATGCCTTCCAGGTCCAGCGTGAGGATGCCCTTGCTGCCGAGGATGTCCAGCCGCGCGGCCCACTGGTCCGAAGTGTAAGACATCGTAATCGAACTCATGGCCTTGTCACCGATAAGATTGATTCTGTAATCGTCGTAGAGCGACCACGGATAGTCCAGAATCTTCATCGCGTCGGCGGTCACGCGGCGCACGGGGTTGATGAAAGCCAACGTCATGTAGACGACGTGCGGGCCTGATTCGCCGATGACGCCGCCCGGCAGTTTGTGGGCCCAGTGGTCCTTCTGCGAAGTCATGTAGTTGGTCGGCGTCGAGAGAAAAATACGCATCCCGCGAAACTCGCCGATGGCCCCTTTAGCGACCAACTCGCGCGCTTCCATAAACGGATAATAGAAGAGGTCGCTATGGCCCACGCAGACCTTGACGCCGTACTTCTCTTTGGCCTCGACAATCTGGTCGCACTCCGCGACGCTCAAGGCCATAGGCTTTTCGATGAGCACGTTGCAGCCAAGTTTCATAGCCTCGACGGCGAGGCGCACGTGCGTCCCCGGCGGCGTGCAGATGTCAACGAGGTCTGGCTTTTCCTTTGCGATCATTTCGGCGATGTCCGTGTAGGTCTTCGGGATGCCGAACTTGCTCGCAACTTTTTGCGCCGCCTCCTGGTTAATATCAACGAGGGCGACGAGGTCAACCTTGTTCTTATGTTTCAAAAAAGCCGGGATGTGTTTCTTTCCGGCGATAAGACCCGTCCCGATAACGGCTGCTTTAACTTTCGGCATAAATCCCTTTCAGATTTTATGATTGAAATATTACCTGCTAGACGCGGGAAATCAATGTAGCGGTATTAATCGAAAGATATACTCGAAATCAGTCGCCAGCTATAAAGCGTCAATCCCTTCAACATCGAACTAAACCAAAACCACTGCCCGGCAAAGCGAACGCGCATTGTAGCAAGTCTCTCATCACTCTGCATCCTTGCCCGTCTAAATCAACGCCGCTTCCTCACCTGAGATATATTTTCGATACCACACGTCGAACATGATAATCGAAAAGAGCGCGTACGAATTGTCCGCCTTGCCCGAACGATGCTGCGCGCGCAACAGTTGAATATAATCCCAGTTCAGAATCCCCTCGCGCCTGACCATCTGCTCGCCCATCTGCCGGTCGAAATAGCCGTCGAAGTAATCGCGCATCCAGACCGCGAGCGGAAAGTTGAAACCCTTCTTCGGCGCTTTGATATTATCTTCCGGGAGAATATCCGCGAAGACATCCTTCAGAATCGCCTTGCCCTTGCCTCCGCGAAGCTTATGCGCGAAAGGAATTTTCAGGCTGCGCTCGACGAAACGATAATCCAGGTAAGGGACACGCACTTCCAGCGAGACCGCCATGCTCATCTTGTCCGTATACTCAAGTATGTTATCCGGCAAAAAGGTCTGCACGTCCAGATGCAACACCCTGTTTCCGAAATCGCTCAGACTGCTCTCATCAAGCGAACGCCTGACGATACGCTCCGACGGCAGAAAGCCTCCATCACGCCCCGCGCCCGCCCTCTCCACCTGTCGCAGTAGCGAATGCTTCTGCCCCTCGTTCAGAAAATAGGTCCAATTAACAAACTGTCGCGCGAAGTCGTCATCCAGCCCGTCAAGAAACTGTCGCGCGCGTCTCAAAGTCATCGTCCGGTAGTCGTCCTGCGCGAAGTCCAGCGCGCGGCGCAGGCCGCCCAAAAGCGGTTTCGGGACGCGCCTTATCATGCGCGCCAGAGCAATCGCGCGATAACGCGGATAGCCCGCGAAGAGTTCATCGCCGCCCGCGCCGCAGAGCGCGACCGTCGCCAACGGCCTAGTGTGTTTGGAAATCAGGTACATCAAATAGAAGGTCGGATTTCCGAAAGGCTGGTCGAAGTGGTCCACCAGGTTGAGCATCTCAAGAGGCTCCGTCAAATCAACCGGAATCTCGTGATGGTCGGTCCCGAATTTTTGGGCCACCTTTCGCGCGATGTCGCGCTCGTCGTAAAACTCCACGTCCTTTCCCTGAAAGACGATGGTGAAAGTCTTGACGGGCTGCGCGGAAGCCTGGGCCATTAATCCGGTCAGGACTGGCGAATCCACCCCGCCGCTCAGGAAGACTCCGAGCGGCACGTCGCTGATCATTTGTCGCCGCACGCTGTCCGCGAGCAACTCTCGCAACTCCCTCTTGTCATCCTCATAAGAGGACTTGCCGCCGCCGTTGCCGCCATTGCCATTCGCGCCATTCATGCCTTGCGGCTGCCAGTACCTGCGAAGGCTGGTCTCATTCGTTCGCAGGTCCAATTCGAGGACGTGCGCGGGCGGGATTTGTCGTATGCCGCGAAACATCGTCTCAGGCGTCGGCACGTAAAGATATGTGAAGTAGTCGTGCAGCCCCTGCCAGTTGATGTCCGGCGAATAAACGCCGGAGGCGAGAATCGCTTTTATCTCGGACCCGAAAACGAACCGACCGTTCTCCTGGTAATAATAGAGCGGCTTGATGCCGAAATGGTCGCGGGCCAGAATTAGCTTTTGCCTGCGGCGGTCTAGCAGCGCGAAGGCGAACATCCCGTTGAGCCGGGCGAGGCATTCCGCGCCCTCCTCTTCGTACTGCCGCAGGATAACTTCCGTGTCCGTCTGCGAGCGAAACTGATGGCCCTTCGCTTCGAGTTCGCTTCGCAGGTCCAGAAAATTATAAATCTCTCCGTTGAAGACTATCCAGAGCGTTTCATCCGCGCTGCTCATCGGCTGGTGTCCAGCCGCCGAGAGGTCAATGATACTGAGACGCCTGTGGCCCAACCCGACCTTCTCAGGCGGAAAGAAACGCACGCCGCTATCATCCGGCCCGCGATGGGCCAGGCTCTCGGTCATGCGAGCGAGATGGCCGTCATCGCTCAGATTAACGCTGCCGCAAATACCGCACATCTTTTAACGCCCCGCCAGCGATTCCTTCATCTTCAACGCGAACTTCGCAAAGCGTTCTTCCCTTAATCGGTCGCGCGGAATGCACATGACCATCCAGGCCCGTTCTCCATCATGAGGAACTTCCTCGCCCGTATCCAGGTCCAATATTAAATAGTTCAAGTCCTGAAAAAGCTCTATCGCCAACTCCGCGCGAGTCTTGCCGTATGCGCCGTCGTCCGCCCACGCGCTCAATTCAGAGATAACGAGCGGTCGCGCTTCTCTCAACACGCGACTGCCGCCGCAGAGGACTTCATACTCCCCGCCCTCTATATCAAGCTTAATGACATCGGGCGACTCTAACGCCTGCGCCTCCGCATCGAGCGTCTCCGTCTTGACAGGCATCAGAAATTCCTTGCCCGCGCCGAAGACCGTCTCGCCATACGTCGGCCCCTTGCCCAGATGGCCGGTCGCGCCCGTCGTCGGGTCGCGGCTGAAGACGGAGACCTCCTGCGTTCTCCCCATCGCAACCTCTCGCACGACCGCGTTATCGCAGTTGTTCAATTCTAGATTACGACGAAGCAGCAACACGTTATCCGGGTCCGGCTCAAAGCAGATGACTTTTCCATCCGGGCCAACCCAGCGCGAAAAGAGCACGGAGTAGAAACCTATGTTGGCCCCCACATCGAAAACCGTGTCGCCGGAACGCACGCAACCGCGCAACGCTTCGACATACGCTGACTCGTAAGCCTTCGCGCCGCGCGTGACGAGTCCGAGGTGCTGGCGCAACCGAACTTGCAAGGCGACGCCAGGCTCCGCGTGCGAAATACGCAACCTGATATTCGGGACCAGAGGGCGCAACAGTTGATTCAAAGATTTACTCATGCGCGCGCCCCCGTATGACATGCGGCTTGGATACCTGGTCCAATTCCGCGTGTTGCGAGTCTTCCCTCAGACGAGCATTCAAAACTCTTATCGCCAGCAAACTCTCGCAGACGGCGCGCTCATAGGCATAGCGCGCGGCTGCCGCTCCGCGAAAAGGACCACCGGCGCGCAGGTACGCCAGCAGGGCCATCACCGGAGGCATGATGGCGAAGCGTCGCAGGTGGTCGCGCCAGCGCGTGCCGCCGTTCGCCAGTATCTCTTCGTTGAGCACCTGGTAAGCGAGTTGGGACGAGACCCAGCGTTCGAGAGGCTTGCGGTCATCATGAATCAATCGCGTGCGAAAATTGTAAGTTGGTCCATTAACTGAAAAGACCTGCGTATGGCCCAATTGCGCGACCTCGACCGAGCTTCTTTTGAAGACCCTGAACTGCGCGGGGTAAACGGACCCCGAGAGCGGATGCCCGTAGAAGCTGTAGGTGAAGGAGACAAGCCCTCCGGCCCAACCACCCGGCATAAATTCCTGGGCCAACTCTTCGACAAACCGGGCGGGCACTTCATAATCAGCATCCAGCGATAGCACGTACTCGGTCTCGATGCCCGTCTCGTGAATCCCGTGCTCCCACTGCCTTTGATGATTATCGAATGCCCTTGTCCGCCACAGCACATTATCGAAGCCGCG
>JAXDFO010000086.1:0-3519 GCA_034665545.1 Blastocatellia bacterium | reverse complement strand
CAGTTCACTTTTCAACTGGACGACAAGCCCCTCAAGATTGTCTTCGACAAAGGCTCACGCACCCTGATGAAAGGCGAGATTACACAATCGTCCCTGACGCGCGCGAACCAACGGGCCAATAGCATATCTCTCATGAACAGCATCGGGCCGATTGAGGCGACTATCGCAAAGGGCTCTCGCACTGGCGGCACTGCGCGCGCCGCTTCGCGTTGAGCGTGCCGCAGTTTGCGCAACGGTTGTACATCGTGCGCGCGAACCAGTTGGTGATGAGCGCGCTCAAGACGAGTATGCAGACGAAGACAGCCGCGCTCAAAAGCGTGTCTCTCAACCTTTATATTTCTCTCCCAGGCTTTGATGATAATTGCGCCCGCGTTCATAGCCGCGCCGGAAACCCTCAGCCGTATAATCATCGCTGTGACGCTCTCTGAGGTAATCCAGGGAATCCTCGTAGGCTTTACCGCGCGCTTTCGGGTGCAGCGCGGCTTCAAAGCCGCGACGATAACGCGTCTCGTCCTGTTTGAAATCGCCGCCCTCTTTCACATACTCCGATTCCTCCGCGCTACGCAATCCGACCCACCAGTTTTCGCGCGCCGCGTCCACGCTCTCGGCTCCCGCCTGGGCCAGCACGCCGCGCGCCGCATCGCCCTGCTCTTCATCCTTGACCGCCGCGATGACGACGGAGCGGCCCTGCCTCAACGCGTCTTCGTAAATATATAACTCGTCGTGCGGCAGTTCAGGCGCAATCGCATCCTCCATAGATTCGCCCGCCTGCGCGCCTGCGGCGGCCCCGCCGATGCCTAAGAGGGCCGCGCCCAAAATTCCGGCGGCGAAAATTGGTCCAACGCCGGGGATGAAGAGACTGGCGACAGCCGCGCCGAGGTGCATGCCTCCGGCGACTCCGAGCGCGCCGCCGACCGTGCCTCCGAGCGCGCTGCCCATGCCGGGCTGCTCTGTTTCCGTGGTGGGCACGGCGGCGTCCAGTTGTTCCTGCGAAGTGCCTGGGGCCAGGAGGCTGATGTATTTGTCCGCGAGCCCTATCGTGCGCAGGCGCTCGACGGCCTGTTCCGCGTCAGCGCGTGAAGTAAAGATGCCGGTCACAGTTTTCATGCGTCGTTTGGATTTGAGCGTTCAGCAGTTAAAAGCGACAGACGCTCTGGCCGCCTTTCCTCGGCCCGCAAGCTCTCAAGAAATATTGATGACAGTTAAGCTATTTCTGATGGACGGATTTTACCACGAATCAGGCTTTTAGTTTGCACTGCGCGTCGTTGAAAATCCGAACCGAAGTCGTTGAGTAAACAACGACGCTCGTGCTACATTGAAGATGCTCTTCAGGGTTCTTCCATCGCCATCATAACGGAGCGTTCTGCATGATTGAGATAGTCGAAAAACATTGGCCCATGTCCATCGGTGACGGCAAAGCCACGCGCAAGAAAAAGCCGCGCATTCTAGCCATCACGACCGATTGCTGCACGGGCTGCGCTGGCTCTCCCGCCTGCATAGAGTACTGCCCGATTGAAGGCTGCATGTTCTGGCTCCCGGACGAAGACCACCCGCCCTTCGGTCGCATAGAAGTTGACCCGTATCTCTGCATAGGCTGTCAGAAATGCATCAGCAAGGGACCGGACGGCGCGTTTCTCGACGGCTGCCCCTGGGACGCCATCGAGATGATTCCGACGGAAGACTGGGAAGCCGCGCACGGCGTCAACCTGCCGGATGCTCCGCCCACTCCGGTCTAGTTGGAGGGCGCGGGCGATGGCGCATTCTTCGCGCGCTCGCGTATGGCAATCGCGGCCTGGACCGCCTGCTCTTTAACCTGCGGCGGCATCCCCTCCTGGCCCGCAGCATACTTTTCAACGAGCGGTAAATCATCCGGCTGGCCCACCAGCAACAGCCCTCGCAAAGATTCCCACACACTGCCCGCGTCAGGCGACAGGACCAGTAATGGCTCGCCCGTCTTCACAACCGCATCAACCGCCACCAGAGTTTGATTGATAGTTCCGGGCACGGGCGAACGTATCTCCTGTATCTCTTCGCCCTGCCGCTTGAGGCGGGCCAGCAACGCGCCCGCGCGCACCTCAGAGCCTACGGTCAGGATGCTGGCGATGCTGCCTTCGTTCGTAGAGAGGAGCGTGAAGGGCTGCAACATCGCGTCCAGTTCACCGCGCCCGCGCCCGTCACCGAAGACAGACAATGACAGGGCCGCGTTGCGCCGTACGATTGGCTCGGCATCAGCGAGCAGGCCCAGTAATGCTCCATGAAACTCTTCGGCGTTGCCGTCCTTCCCCATCAGCCAGGCGGTCGTCAATCGTATCTCCGTCAGAGGGCTGCCAGCGAGTCTGACTATCTGCGGATACCAACGCTTGACGCTCGCGTCTCTCTGGTCCAGGCGATCCGCGATTTGCGTCAGCGCGTGTTGCACATGCCTGGGGTTATTCTCCTCCATCAAATATTTGCCAGTGTCTTCGTCCGACAACTTGCGCCCGAACCATGTTCCATACCAGGCCAGAAACGGCACGATGATGAAGAGCGCGGCGAGAATAGCCAGGGGGACGGGCGAACGACGCCGCGCAGGCGGCTGCGAGACAGTGGGAATATCCGGCGTCGAAGATGAGCCGTTGGAGTTAGGGTCAGCCATCGCTTTATAAGACTAACGCGCGGGGTACAGTTGGTACAGCATCAGGTAAACCACCACGCCCGTCACAGAAACATAGAGCCACATGGGAAAGGTCCAACGGGCGATGCGCTTATGCTTTAGATACTGCCCGCTCGCGGCCCTGTAAACCGTCACGATGATGAACGGCAGGATGACGACCGCGAGCAAGGTGTGCGTTCCTAGAATGGCGAAATAGAGCGGGCGCACGATGCCCTCGCCCGCGAATCGCGTCGTGCCGTGATAGTAGTGATAGACCAGATACGAAATTAAAAAGAGCGTGGAAGAGACGAGCGCGGCTATCATGCATGTCAGGTGCAGGGTGATTTGACGACGCCGCACGAGCACGTAACCTGTGACGAGCAGAAGGCCGCTCGTTGCGTTTAAGACCGCATTCAGGTGCGGCAAAACTGAATACCACATGCTTTGTTGTAAACGGCTTGTAAAGAGATTCGCGCGGGGATGTCAGGCAGGAAACATCTCAAGGGGTCTTCTGCTCGGACTTGTTCATCTCCGTAATCATGCTCTGGACATCAGCCGGAATGGGCCGCCCCTTCGCGTCCCTTTGGATTTCGCGGTTGGCGGGCGGCAACGCGGCGGCGGCGGTCGTCTTTCCTGGTCCAAGAGCGGCGTTGGCCCTCGCTCCTCCGGCGAGCGCGCTCGCTTGGCCGCCTTCGCCCGCAGCGACGCTTGGCCTGTTCACGAATGGAATTTTGACGACGCCCGTTGAGACCATCCAACTGCCGGTGATGCTGATGAAAATCAAGGCCATCAATAAACAGAAGGCCGTCACAAAAAGATTATCTATCGTCAAAAAGGTGCTGAAGGAATCCGCCGTCACCGCGTTGTAAACGGCGAAGGCGACGAAG
>JAXDFO010000085.1:0-15844 GCA_034665545.1 Blastocatellia bacterium | reverse complement strand
AAGGCCCACCTCACGGGACAGCAAGAGGGCAACGAGGCGAGATGGGCCATCAACTATTCCGTCCGTCGTGGCAACTATCATGAGACCTCGCTCACGGTAGATAAAAACTTTACGGAGCCGTCAAAGGAGATTGCCGCGCGTATGCGTCATGATTTCGAGACCATGCTGGAAATCTATCAACGTCACACGCCGCGACGCTGGTCCGAGCCATTCGTCCAGCCTGTTCCCGGACCTGACAAAGACAACTTTGGTGATAAAAGAACCTATAATCGGACCAAGCATTCTCGCCATTCAGGGCTTGATTACAGCGCGAAGACGGGGACGCCCGTGCGGGCCATCAACGACGGGATCGTTGCCCTGTCAGGCGAGCAGTGGGTTCCCGGTCAGACCATCTGCATAGATCACGGCGGCGGCGTCTTTTCCAAGTATTTACATCTGTCTGAGAGGCGCGTGCGCGAAAATGAGCCGGTCAAACGCGGAGACGTGATTGCGCTGTCAGGCCATAGTGGAGGACAGAAGCCGCCACCGCACCTGCACCTGGATTTAGTGGTCAACGGCGTACGGGTTGACCCGAAAGATTTCATGCGTACGGCCTCGCAACTCCTCCGGCTCGAAGCGCAGGACCATGCTCAGCGAACACCGTAACGTCGGCTCGTCTCCGGTTGTGTAATTTTGGAGGCTAAGTTTATACTTCGGAGGTTCGCTAAATATCTTTAGCTGGCTCTGCGGCCCCATTTCTCACACCTGTTCTGAACAGTAATCATCAACATACGGGCAGAGTGTGCGCGCCATCGGCCTGCTAAAATTATAGGGTGAAATTATGGAGCTTACGGAAGAAATCAAGTTGCCTCTGACTTCGCAGGATGTGACGGAGGAGCGCATCAACGGCTTGCGCGAGTTGTTTCCGGAAGCGTTCGCGGAAGGGCGAGTTGATTTCCAACGACTGAAGGAAGCCCTCGGCGAGATGTTGGACGAAGGGCCGGAGCGTTACGGCCTCTCGTGGGCCGGGCGCGCGGAAGCCTTGCGCGCCATCCGGTCTCTGAGCACGGGGACGCTCGTGCCCGCGCCGGAAGAGTCCGTCAACTTCCAGACGACCGGGAACATGATTATCGAAGGCGACAATCTTGAGGTGCTGAAGCTGTTGCAGAAGAGCTATCACGGCAAGGTCAAGATGATCTACATAGACCCGCCCTACAACACTGGCAAGGAGTTCATCTACCCCGATAATTTTCGAGAGGGATTGCAGGAATACCTGCGTTTTTCCGGCCAGGTAAGCGGCGAAGGGATAAGGCTCACAACCAACGCGGAGACCGAAGGACGATTCCACTCGAAATGGCTGAGCATGATGTACCCGCGACTGTTCCTGGCTAAGAATTTGCTTCGTGATGACGGGCTGATTTTCGTTAGCATTGATGATAACGAATTGCATAACCTGCGAATGCTCATGAATGAGATTTTCGGCGAGAATAATTTTGTAGATTGCATTATTTGGAAGAAGCGTTACGGCGGCGGCGCGAAGGAAAAACACCTCGTCACTCTACACGAATACATTCTCTTTTACGCTAAGAATAAGGAGAGCCTGGACGCGCTCTTCATCCCGAATGATGAAGAGGCCATCGAACGATATTACAAATCCAGAGATGAGAAGTACGAGACGCGTGGGCCTTATAGAACGCACCCTCTCGAAGCGGGTAAAAATATGGATGAGAGGAAGAATCTTATTTTCCCTATCCCGGCCCCGGATGGCTCCGAGATATGGCCCAGGCGTCAATGGCTGTGGGGTAAAGAGCGCGCGATGAAAGCCCTTCAGGAAAATGAGTTGGAGTTCGCGCAGGGCAAGGAAGGTTGGACGGTGCAGACCAAGCAGTATCTACGCGATGAGGAAGGCAACATCCGTCAGAGCAAGGCTTTTTCGGTGATTGATACCGTCTACACCCAACATGGGACCAATGAAACAATAGACATCTTCGGCAACGCAAAAATATTCTCCTATCCGAAGCCGACGGGCCTCATCAAGCCCTTGATTCAACTCGCCACATCTGCCGAGGGTGGAGATATTGTTTTGGATTTCTTCAGCGGCTCAGGCACGACCGCTCATGCCGTGCTCGATATTAACCGCGAGGATGGAGGCAATCGTCGTTTCATCATGTCTCAATTGCCTGAGCCGACGGCTGAGGACTCTGATGCGCGGGCCGCCGGATTTAAGACGCTTTCCCAGATCGGTAGAGAGCGAGTCCGCAGGGTTATCGAAAGGATGAATGAGAGGGAGAAAGACAAATTGCCTGTTGATGAAATTGCGCCGGATCGTGGC
This sequence comes from Blastocatellia bacterium, assembly GCA_034665545.1. Classification (GTDB taxonomy): domain Bacteria; phylum Acidobacteriota; class Blastocatellia; order Pyrinomonadales; family Pyrinomonadaceae; genus DASYML01. The sequence continues at coordinate 13,533 of JAXDFO010000085.1, read as the reverse complement.
TTCAAAGCGTTCAATCTCACGTCCAGCAATTTCAAAATCTGGGACGCCGACGGCACGCCGAAAGAGGCTGATGCCCTGGCCGACCAGCTTCGTCTCTACGCAGACCATCTGGTGAACGGGCGTTCCGAAACTGACATCCTTTACGAAATTCTGCTCAAGGCCGGTTTGCCGCTCACGGCCAAAATCGAAGAGAGGGAGTTGGCGGGGCAACGGGTCTATGCTATCGCTGACGGACTGCTGCTCATCTGCCTCGCTGACCCGATTACGCAGGAGACGCTGCGCGGCCTTATCGCGCTTCAACCGTTGCGCGTCATCTGTCTGGACCTGGCTTTTCGCGGCAACGACCAACTCAAAACCAACATCGTTCTGGAAATGAAGTCTCAAGGCATAGAGTTTCGCACGGTCTAGACGGCAGCCATGAAGATTCAGTTTGACGGCCACCAGGAATACCAGATTGACGCCATCAATTCGACCCTCGATCTCTTCGAGGGGCAGCCGCTCGCGCAGAGCGACTACGAGATTCGCTTCGACACCATGACGGGCGAACTCTTCTCCGAACTCGGCGTCGGCAACCGGCTCCTGCTCGATGACGAGACTCTCATCGCCAACGTCCGCAGAGTCCAGCAGCGCAACGGCATCACTCCTGCTGGTTCACTGGCGGGCCGCAACTTCTCGGTCGAGATGGAGACCGGGACCGGCAAGACCTACGTTTACCTGCGCACGATTTACGAATTGAACGCGCGCTACGGCTACAAGAAATTCATCATCGTCGTGCCGAGCGTGGCTATCCGCGAAGGCGTGCTCGAAAACATCAAGTTGACGCGCGAGCACTTCAACACGCTCTACGGCAACGTGCCGCTCGATGCGTGGGTTTACGATTCCGCGCAGGTCTCGCGCCTGCGGCAGTTCGCATCAGGCAACGGGATGCAACTCCTGGTCATCAACATTGACGCTTTCAACAAGAAAGAGATAGCCGTCATTCACAAAGAGCAAGACAGGCTCTCAGGCCGCAAGCCCATCGAGTTCATTCAGGCGACCAACCCCGTCGTCATCATAGACGAGCCGCAGAACATGGAGACAGAGACGGCGAGGCAGGCCATTGCGAGCTTGAATCCGCTCTTCACCCTGCGCTATTCGGCCACGCACCGCGACCTCTACAATCTCGTTTACCGTCTAGACCCGGTCACGGCCTACGACCTGCGCCTCGTCAAACGCATCGAAGTGGATTCCGTTATCGAAGAGACGGATTTCAACCAGCCCTACATCCGCGTCCAGTCAATCAAGGCGACGAAGGCCAAAATCACCGCCAAGCTTGAGATAGATGTCAACGGCAAGAAAGGCCCGAGCCGCAAAGCAATCTCGATTAGCAGGAACGGGACAGACCTTCAAGAGTTATCCGGCGGGCGCGAAAAGTATCAGGGCTACATCGTTGACCACATTGACGCGGCGAACAACTACATCGCATTCACCAACGGCGTGACGCTCTCCGAAGCCGAAACACATGGCGGGCGCACGGATGATGTCATGCGTCTACAGATTCGTGAGACCGTCAAAGAACATCTCGAAAAAGAGTTGTCAATAGCTCGCCTGCCCGAAGGCCAACGGCTCAAAGTGCTCTCGCTCTTCTTCATTGACCGCGTGGCACATTACATGGAAGAGGACGGAAAGATTCGCCGTTGGTTCATCGAAGCCTACGAAGAGCTTTCAAAGCAAGCGCGTTATCAAGCTCTCAATCCGCTCCCCGTAGAGAAGGTGCATAACGGCTACTTCGCGCAGGACAAGGGCAGGGCCAGAGACAGCGCGGAAGGGCGCACCACGAGAGCCGATGATGAAGCCTACGTCCTCATCATGCAGCACAAGGAACGGCTGCTCTCTCTAGATGAGTCGCTGCGTTTCATCTTCAGTCATTCCGCCTTGCGCGAAGGCTGGGACAATCCGAATGTTTTTCAAATCTGCACGCTCAACGAAACGCGCTCCGAGATGAAGAAGCGGCAGGAGATAGGGCGCGGCCTGCGCCTGCCCGTCCGCGAGAGCGGGCTGCGCTCCTTTGACCCCAACATCAATCGCCTGACCATTATCGCCAACGAAAGTTACCAGGAGTTTGCCGGTGCGCTGCAAACAGAGATGGAAAAAGAATGCGGCGTCAACTTTGAAGGCCGCATCAATAACAAGCGCGAGCGGCACACGGCCCAACTGAAGAAGAACTGGCGACTGGACCAGGACTTCATAGAACTCTGGAATCGCATCAAACACAAAACAAGCTACAGCGTCAATTTCAGCACCGCAGACCTCATCACGCGCGCCGCCGCTGACCTTCGCTCGCTCCCTCGCATCGAAGCGCCGAAGTTTCGTATTGAAAAGGGAGAAGTTAAAGCCAGCAAGGATGGACTGACGACGGAACTGCGCGCCGCCAGGACCGAAGCGATAAAAGAGTATGAGACCTCCATCCCGGACCTTTTAAGCTATCTACAGCGCGAGACCGAATTGACCCGTTCGACCATCGCGGAGATTCTCATCCGCTCAGGCCGCCTCGGTGAAGTGGCGGCCAACCCTCAGCAGTTTCTGGACCAGGCTCTCGCCGCCATCAAGAAGGCTCTGCATGAATTGATGGTGGCGGGCATCAAGTACGAGCGTATCGCGGGCGCGGAGTATGAGTTGATTCTGTTCAAAGAGAAGGAGCTTGAAAGTTATCTCAGTCGTTTAGTCAAGGTCGAGAAGTCAATCTATGACGTTGTCGAGTTTGACTCGAAAGTTGAGCGGCAGTTTGCCGAAACTTTGAATAGCAGGTCTGACATCAAGCTCTTCATCAAGCTGCCAGCCTGGTTCAAAATTGACACGCCGCTCGGCAGTTACAATCCGGACTGGGCCATCGTTAAAGAAGCCGACGAAAAAATCTATCTCGTGCGCGAGACGAAAGGCACGACCGATTTATTCGACCTGCCTGAAAGTCAGCGACAGAAGATTCTCTGTGGAAAGGCCCATTTCGATGCCCTGGACGACGTTGATTACCACTGGGTCGCGAGCGCGAATGAAGTATAATGTCAGAACATGCATAGGGCGCGTGGCCTGTCTGAATCCTTTAATGATATAGTTTAGACACCCGACAGGCTTATCCGGGCGTCATAAGTGTTCTCCATTATGCACAAGCGTTTTCTCTCAACCGGCATGCTTCTTCTTGCGCTCCTGGCGAGCGCGTGGGGCAACGTGCTGGCCGCCGCCCTCTGCCCGCACAGCGCGCAGCAATCACCAGCTTGCTGCCACGCGCGGGCCGCGCATCATCCCTCTGCTCATCAAGGGATGGAGGCGATGGAGACGGGCGACATGAAAATGGAGCCTGCGGCGGAAGAGGCGACGCCAGCGCGCGCCTTCGGCCAACTGGCCGGAGCATGTGCCCACTGCATGAGCCATTCGCAGCCTTCGACGTTGCCCGCCACTCTGCGAGAGGCCGGTCAATCAAGGCGCGGCTCAGAGACGGCGACGCCGACGCTCATCACGGCGGAGACTGTTTCAAGGACCGCTTTATTGGTCCAGAAATTCCCGGCCAGCGAGCACGCTCCACCCGGCGCGGCGCGTTCTGCCCGGCACGTCCTCATCAGCGTTTTCCGCATTTAGCTCTTCTCTTAAAAGGTATCGGCTCTCGTGCGGGCCGAACTTCACACACTCGCGTCCACACACAATCGAATCTTTAAGAAGCGCAGGGCAGTCAGGCTTGAGGTCTTGCTTTCCTGTTTGCCCCGTCAATTTTTATAAGGGAAGAATTAATGTATAGCTCTCATCTTTTCAACTTGAGCGTCAGGGCCAATCTGTCTGCGCTCGCCGTGGCGGTCCTGCTGTTGACATCAAGCATGACCGCGTTGGCCCAACATCAAGGACATGACATGCCCGGCATGGACATGTCCAAGCCGAAGCCCAAACCCGCGCCGCAGCAGAAGAAGAAACAACTACAACCCGCGCCCAAGCCTGACGACATGAAGGGCATGGATATGAAAGGCATGGACATGACAGCCACGCCTTCTCCCTCTCCTTCACCTTCTCCGTCACCTTCACCGTCGCAGACTCCAACGTCTTCTCCTTCTCCAACGCCTTCGCCGTCGTCATCGCCCGCGCCTACGGCTTCACCTGAGAAGATGGACCCGAACATGCGTATGCCTACGGCGACAGAGGCTCCCGTCACCGATACCTTGAAGTCAGAGCATGACGAGCCGGGCGGCATGGGCAACATGGCGAGCATGGATTCTATAGACATGGGGCCGTTGATGGTCATGTCCGGAAACGACATGGGCATACGCGTCGGGTCAAGCAGGACCAACATTACGTCAATGGGCCAGATGGGTTCGGGCACTGCCTGGCAGCCCGCTTCCGGGCCTATGCACATGTACTACAAGATAGCGGGTGAGTGGCTGCTGATGTTCCACTTCAACCTGACCGCAGGCTTGAACCGGCAGGGAGGGCCGCGCGGCGTCACCAAGTTTGAATCGCAAAACTGGTTCATGACGATGGCTTATCACAAACTCGGTCGCGGCACGTTGCAGCTTCGCGGCATGTTCAGCGCGGAGCCTCTCACGTTTCCTCCCGTTGGCTCGCCGCTCCTGTTCCAGACGGGCGAGACCTACAAGGGACAGCCGCTCATTGACAGGCAGCACCCGCACGACCTCTTCATGGAATTATCGGCGCAGTACACTTTGCCCCTGGGCGAGCGCGGGACGTGGTTCACCTACTTCGGCTATCCCGGCGAGCCTGCGCTTGGGCCAGTCGCCTTCATGCATCGCATGTCCGCGTCGGAGAATCCTTCGGCCACGCTCGCGCACCACTTGCAGGATTCGACGCACATCGCTTTCGGAGTTTTGACGACGGGCTTCGCCTACCGTTGGTTCAAACTGGAAGGCTCCATCTTCAACGGCAGAGAGCCGGACGAGAATCGTTACGACTTCGATTCGCACAAGTGGAACTCTCGCTCAGCGCGTCTCTCCTTCGCGCCTCACAGAAACTGGGCGATGCAGGTCTCCTACGGTTTCCTGCGCAGCCCCGAAGGGCAGGAGCCGGACGCGGACGTGAGGCGCGCGACCGCCTCCGTGCAGCACAACAAGCCTTTCAATCGCGGCAACTGGGCCAACGCCTTCATCTGGGGACGCAACCATGTGAGCGCGCCCGGCCAGACGCATAACCTCAACGGCTACACGTTTGAATCCACCGTCAATTTTCTGGACCGGAATTATCTCTACACGCGTATGGAACTGGTGGATAAGAACGAACTGCTGCGCGCCAGCGACCGCGCCCTCCTGGGCATCACGGACGAGCATGCGAGCTTTCGTATCGGCGCTTATACCTTCGGCGGAGCGCGCGACATCTTCAACTCCGATAAGCTCTCGATGGCAATCGGCAGCGACCTCACGTTCTATTCCAAGCCATCGGTCCTCGACCCTCTCTACGGCAACAACCCCGTCGCGTGGAAACTCTTCTTCCGCCTTCGCCCAGGCAAGATGGAGATGAGCAACATGCACGCGCCGCATGTAAACATGAACACACAGAAGGATAAGATGGACGACATGAACGACATGAATGACATGGATAAGGGAACGCGGCCCAAGCCTTGATAGTCTGGCCGCGACCTCTTCGACTAATAGGAGATGAAAAGTTTATGAACAGGAAAGCAGTCGTCTTAGTTATAGCATTAATCGCCGTCGTCATTGTGGCAGTCGTCCTGATGCGGCAAAACCAAACCACAGGCGATACGCAAACGCGCGCGCCGCTTGCACAGCAGCAGCCGGTGGGCCCACAACAGCATGCCTCTCATCCGGCGGCGCATATCCCCGCGCACTTTGAAACGATGCCGAGCCTGACCAGCCTCGCTCCCACGCTCTCGCCTGAGAGATTCACGGGCATCACGCGCAGCGCATACCAGGCCGCGAGGGAGATTCCGCAGACGCTCACACAGCTTCCATGCTATTGCCACTGCGACCAGAGCATGGGGCATAAGAGCCTGCACAGTTGCTTCGAGGATGAGCACGCGGCGAGTTGCGCCGTCTGCGCCACGGAAGCCCTGACCGCTTACCGTCTTCAGAAAGAACAGGGCCTGACGCCCGCGCAGATACGAGAGCGCATCATCGCGGAGTATTCAAGACAATAGCGGACGGAAGAGAAAGAGCCTGTCAAGAAGGAAGCTGAAAATGGCTACGACAACGACACCTGAGGCGCGGGCCATAGACCCTATTTGCGGTATGACCGTTGACCCTGCCAACGCCGCAGGCACGAGCGAGCGCGACGGCCAGAAGTATTACTTCTGCTCGCTGATGTGCAAAGAGAAGTTCGATGCAGGGACGCGGGCCATGAGCGGCGCGGGCGCGGCAACAGGGGCGAGTTGCTGCGAGGGGCATGAAGATAATGCGATTGTGCAGTTGCCTGTCTTGCAGCCGTTGGCAACGCTTGAGAAGGTCTCAAGCGTCGCGCCGGAAGTGGTCCATCAACATGCTGCGAGTGCGGAGGAGGAATCGCAGGCGCGTAGCTATCGCGCGTTGATGCGTAAGTTCTGGTTCGCGGCGGCGGTCGCCGTGCCCGTCCTGCTCTCCATGCTCATAGACCTCATCCCTTCCTGGCATGAAGCGACGATGCAGTGGCATCAGTTGATAGGCATCGTCAGCGCGGCTATCACTCTTCCTGTGCTCGCCTGGTCCGGCGGGCAGTTCTTCTCCGGGGCGTGGAATAATTTTCGCAATCACAACACGAACATGGATACGCTGGTCGCGCTCGGCACGGGCGCGGCGTGGGCCTATTCGACGGTAGTGGCGGTCGCGCCCGGACTCTTCCCGGAAGACGCGCGCGGGATGTACTTCGATGCGGCGGTCATCGTCATCGCGCTCATCGTGCTCGGACAGGCGCTTGAGATGCGGGCCAGGAGCCGTTCGAGCGCGGCTATCAAGAAGCTGTTGGAGCTACAGGCGAAGACGGCGCGGGTCATTCGTGACGGGAAAGAAGTGGATGTCCCTATCGAAGAGGTCATCAAGGGCGACACCGTGCTGGTACGTCCGGGCGAGAAGGTTCCGGTTGACGGAGTTATCATCAACGGCGAGTCTGCGATTGACGAGTCGGTGGTGACGGGCGAATCAGTGCCCGTTGATAAGAGGGCCGGAGACTTCGTCATCGGCTCAAGCGTGAACAAGACAGGAGCCTTCACTTTCCGCGCGACGAGAGTCGGTGAAGAGACCGCGCTCGCGCACATCGTTGAGATGGTCCAACAGGCGCAAAACTCCAAGCCGCCGATTGCGCGCATGGTTGATGTCATCTCGTCTTACTTCGTGCCGACGGTCATGATTATCGCGGTCCTGACCTTCCTCGCGTGGTTCAACTTCGGCCCCGCGCCTCAGTTGAACTTCGCGGTCGCCACGATGGTCACGGTGCTGGTCATCGCTTGCCCCTGCGCTCTGGGAATGGCGACGCCGCTCGGTCTCATGGTCGGAGTCGGCAAGGCCGCAGAGAACGGCGTGCTGATACGCAACGGCGAGGCGTTGGAGATGGCTTCAAGGTTGACGATTATCGTGTTGGATAAGACCGGCACTCTGACCAAAGGAAAGCCGGGACTCACGGATGTCATCCCCCTTGATAACTTCGATGAAGCGGAACTGTTGCGCCTCGCGGCTGTGGCCGACAGTCGCAGCGAGCACCCTCTGGCCGAGGCCATCTTGAACGGCGCACGCGCGCGCGGCGTCAACGTCTTTGACCCTCAAAGCTTCAATGCGATTCCGGGCCACGGCGTCGAAGCCTTGATCGAAGGGCGGCGCGTGCTTGTTGGCAACAGCAGGTTGATGTTGCGCGAGGGTGTCTTGATGAGCGGCTTTGAGAGAGACGCAGGGCTTCTCGCGGAAGAGGGAAAGACGCCCGTGTTCGTGGCCGTGGAGGGACGGCCCGCAGGCATCATCGCCGTCGCGGACACGCTGAAAGATGATTCAATCGCCGCCGTGCGCGCGCTGCAAGCGATGGGCATGGAAGTCGTCATGATGACCGGCGACAACGAGCGCACCGCCGCCGCCATCGCAAGGCTTGCCGGAATCAAGAGAGTGCTCGCGGAGGTGCTGCCCGAAGAGAAGGCCAGGGAGATAGAGAAGCTACAGCATGAAGAGAATGCTGGCGGGAAACGTGCGGGGCGGCGCGCGCGCCTCGTAGGGATGGTGGGCGACGGTATCAACGATGCCCCCGCGCTCGCGCAGGCGGACGTGGGCTTTGCTATCGGCACTGGAACGGATGTCGCCATCGAGGCGGCTGACGTAACGCTCGTCGGCGGCAGCCTGCGCGGCGTCGTCTACGCCGTGGAGGTCTCGCGCGCCACGCTCAGAAACATCAAGCAGAATCTTTTCGGAGCCTTCATCTATAACGTGCTCGGCATACCCATCGCCGCCGGTCTGCTCTATCCGGTCTTCGGCGTGCTGCTGTCTCCCATCATCGCCGGGGCCGCGATGGCGGCTTCGAGCATCACCGTCGTCACGAATGCGAACCGCCTGCGATTCTTCGCGCCCAGGTTAGTCAGAGAGGAACAAGGATGAATACGACCCAGATCATCGTCACGCTGTTAGGCATCGGCATCATCGGTTGGATAGTCTGGTATTTCTGGCTCTGGAAAGGCGAAAGCTTTACGGCGGAGACCACGCGGGGCGGCATGCAGGAAGTTGATGTGACCGTCAAGGGCGGATACCAACCGGCAGCCATCATAGTCAAAGCGGGGCGACCGCTTCGCTTGAACTTCACGCGGCGCGAGGCTTCAACCTGCGGCGAGGAGGTCGTCATTCCGGGCTTCGGCAAACGCGCGTACTTGCCCGAAAACCAGACCGTCTCGGTCGAGGTCTTGCCGGAGAAGCCGGGCGAGTACGAGTTCACCTGCGGCATGAACATGTACAGGGGCAAGCTTATCGCGGAGTGAAAAGATTGCCGCGTGTGATTTTGAAGTTGGCCCAATAATCAATTTGAAATCCTTGACAACACTTTCTCAAGCGACTACAGTTCGTATGCTTTCTTAACGGTCCCTTGAGGAGTCAAGTCTTATCCTGTTACTCCTTCCTCCTTCAACGAACTCTTAGCGGCATCAAGCGTCGTTGGTCTCACGCTGGTCGGCCCCGATTATCTTTCGCACGATCTTTAAGACAGACACGTATTCATCCCGAACTGGATGCGTTGGAGAACGCCTTATGAATAGACCTCTCATTCTGAGTCGGCTGCAACAGCTTACCGGCAAACTGAAATCCGCTCCCGGAACAAGCCGCGACGCGCTGACCGGTCTCCAACGTCGTCTCACGAAACATCTGATACAGAACCCTGCCTTCAACGTCTACGGCAATCGCATGCCTCACGAAATCGTGGAGGAAACGGAACGCGCTACGGACCTGACCGAGCAGTTCAGCCACCTGTCTGACCTGTTTGATGATAAGAGGCCCGCTAAACAAGCAGAGGCCGCGCCGCTCGTGTTCCGCCGCGAGACGGCCTTCCACAGCAACCTGCTCGGCAACTCCGTCCCGGACTGGGCCAACGGCATGGCCGTCAGCGAGAGCATTGGTCCATTCAGAGATGAGCATGGCGTTCAGGTCTGGTTCGACTTCTATCTAGCCGCGCACCTGGTCGGCGTCTACATCAAGGGCAACTCTTCTCCGTCCCTGCTCATTCCCCTGTCCGGCACTGTCTGGGCGGGCAACTCTTACAGCCTCGCGGCGGGGAGCGTCTGGATAACTTCCAGCCTGATTACGAAAACATCCGCGTTGAATGGTTACTTCACCGGCTTGAAAATCAAGGGCGGCTCCCTTGAGCTTTCCGGCGATTCGACGGTTGACCTGTCCAACCAAATCATCATCCATCCAGACATCATCGCCACGCTTAATCTTGAACTGGACCAGAATACCTTTAACTCTCAAGCCGTCGAGGCCGGTCTGGATGCGGGCGAGGCCGCCGTCAAGTTGCCGCAGAACCTGGAACTCAGGTTCGACTCGAACAACAGCATCCTCACGGCGAGCGCGGCCTCCTGCACGGTCTTCGGCTGCGATGCGGAGTTTGAGTTTGAGAACACCGCGCCCTCCTGGTTGGCCCCACTCAATAGTATTCTGGTCCCTTACTCTGTGAGCGTGGGCCCAGATGCTACGGATATCTTTCAAATCAACTCGTCGGATTCCAGCATCTGCAACTTCTCCAGAAGCGCGAGGATTGACCAGGACTTTAGCGGCTGGCTCTTGCCCGCGACAAAGCTCAACCCCTCGCAGTTGGGTGAGGCGAGCGGCACGGGCGCGCTCTGTATCAGCTTGTCGCAGGGCGTTAACGCGAACTGGAAAGGCTTAAAGGGAGGCAGCACGAAACTCTTTCATCCGGGGATTATCGCGGAGCCCGGACAGGTCACGGTTCTGGACTTTTACGCGGAGAATCTTCAAGGCAGGCAGAAGTGGGTGCTCTGGCGAAACAGGTCCGGCGAACATAATTCGGAGATAACCCTGGGCTTCGGAAAAGCGTTTCCCTTCATCTTCATCTCCTCGGCGCAGAACGCCGAAATCTTATACTTTTTCTGTAACCACAAAGCATCCTTTGACCGTCCGGTGGATGCCAACGGCAAGCCATTCAAAATCGAATCGGCGATTGCGTTCGCGGGTATTTTGCAGAACGGGCCGGAGGCGCGCGCGTTCCTGCTGGACACAGACCTTTTGTTCGACGGCAATTACAATAATCCGGATGCCTTCACGCGCCATTCCATCATTCTGCGGAACGCTCTCTTCAACGTCTCGCGTCCTTACAGCCTCTTCGTCTACGGCGTGCTGGAGAATGACAATCAAATTACAGAGGGCGTCGTTGCTTTGATGTTCGGCGTCTATCTATACCTGCCGACATTGCCTGACCCTTACGTTGCCAGTTACACCTCGGCCTTGCGCAGTGACTTCAAGGGCAGGCAGAACCGGGTAACGTGCATCCTCGGCGGGTTCGTCAAATGGCACGAGGGCGCGCAGGTGGACCTGGCCGAGCGAGAGCGTGAGGGCACTAACACGCGCGCCTATGTCTACTTCAAATTAGCGTTGACGGACCAGACCCTCGCCTTCGCCTCTCATGTGATAGGCGAAGACGACTTCGGGGCCATCAACAGAGCGGAACGAAATGAACGGCTGGCGGCTCTCATTTCAGAACGAAGGGCGGCTGCCAATTTCCGTAACGGAGTCCGCACCTTTAGCCGCGAACTGGCCTCCGACATCAACACGAATATCACGTTGCCACTTCCTTCCTCGGACCAATCCGCACAGGAGAACATCCTACAACCGGCAGAGGACGCGGGCGTTCAAGAGCGAGTGCGTAATTCTCTTGATGCGGGCGGGATGCAATCGGTCATCAGCGATTTAGAGTCAAGCCCGATGTTGGCCCACATTGAAGACATGACAACGCAGGTGGACCAAACGCTCAGTGCGGCCCTCAAGAATACTGAGAGAGGTTTTGCGGGGACAAACTTTTCGGCCATCGGCGCGCGTGCAGATAACATCTCCGCGACCAATCAAGGGAGAGGGAGACCGGACATCGAACCCTTTCTCATCATGGATGCGTTTACGCTGCTGGACGTGTCCAGCAACGCGGACCAGATGGGCGTCAGCCTGGGGGCCGCCTTGAGGGTCGAGCGTGACCAGCGCGGCGACACGAACATTGTCAACGTCAACGCGTTGGAGAACGCGGCGGCGGCGACCGGCGCGGATTTGCAACTGCAAATCCTGAACATGGACGTGGTCACGAAGGCGGAGAATTTGCGCGCCGTGACGTTGCCGCAGGTCTCCTGGGAACCGATCTGGAACATCCCTCTCGCCATAGAAGGCAAGGTGGACCTGGCCGACCTGGTGACGGTGGCTCCGGGCCTGCTGGTCTACGAAAATGACGGCATCCCCACTCGCATCTTTTCCGAAAGCCCTTACCATGTTCCCGTCACGCCTCTCTCAGTGACCAAACATTTCCTGAAAGAGTTTCATGACAAGCAGGTTCCCAGGCGTTTGCGCTCTGTCTTCACGCTGCCCTTCGCCTTAATCGGACAGGCCGATTACAACCGCAAGGCCAAAGGTCCGGCGAAGGATAACGCGCAAGTTGATTTCCACATGCCGCACTTCGATGAACTGCGCGGCGGGCTGCAACTCAAAACGCAGGCTCCCGCTTCTCCGAGTCCGAAGCGGACAAATTCATTCGCGGGTTGGACCATTCAACTGGACAACATCAAGTGGTTTATCGCCGCCGTGCCGATAACGGGAAGCACTCTGGGCAATACTGTCCAGGGTATCTTCAACAACAAATTTTTCTATCAACCGACTCGCCAGGTTCCGGTCGAGAAGATGGAAATCTCCGGCTACGGCGCTTCCATCTTCAGCAACTGGCTCGACGAAGGGGCGACGATTGCGGATGTCAGCCAGGTGAAGTTTGATGTCCTGGTCGGGCGCACGGCGCATGAAGTTGTACAGGTGCGCAGTATCCTGTACCCGTTCGGCGTGCATGTGGTTCGCACCATCACGCTCATGCGCGCGGCCAACGGTTACGTCTTCCGCTCCGATTCTGGATGGAAGGCTGAGAGCGATGGCTTTTATGATTTCGATTACACGGTCAATCTCAACTCGCCTGTTGAGGTTGACGACCCCTATGAGTTTCACACGCAGCCCGTCAAGGGCGTCTCCAATGTCCGCGAGATTAAGGATTACCCGGACGGCAGCCCGTTCATCTCTTCGTTTAAGTTGAACGACCCGGAGCTTCCTCCTAAGATACTGGCGATGACGCTCGCACAGTGGCAGGAACTTTTCGATGTCAAAAGCCTCAACGACAAGTTGCCTGTCAAGATGCAGGCGGTCGTCTTCGATGCGGACGTGCATCTGGATAACGTGACGAGCGGCGGCGCGAAAGACCCCGCCTATGGTGATTTCAAGGTCCAGTCAAGAAAGATGCTCGGCTATGTCCAGTTGGCCCCGACAGCCGTCCTCGTTCCGGCGCACACTTTCGCTGAACTGCTCAACTTTCAAAACGGCTCGCTCGGCGGCCCGGTTGATTGCATCATTGATATAGCGGGCTCTAACCAGCGCATGCGTCTCTCGCGTGTGGATGTCAACCCCGCGTTCGATAACGCGGACAAGACCATCTTCGCCACGGCGGCTCGCGGCTCACTGGTTCTGCCGCCCGACGGCTCCTGGTCCGTGGTCAAACAAACGACGAACACGGGCGATGTCAAGCCTGTCGAAGAAGGCCAGAGCGTCCCTCTCATCAAGGCCAACGGCGACCCCAACTTCAAGATAGCCAACCCGACGGACGTGGTTCAGCCGAACAAATCGCTGACCAACTTCGGCGTCCTGCAATCAACGGGCACGCAGAAATTGCTCTTCGACATTCCGCAATTTACGAGCGGCCAGAAGAAGCTCATGAGCGGCGAGACCTATTTCGCGGATGCTTACAAGCTGCTCAATTCTAAGGGAGTGTTTCCGAACGTCGCCAACGCTCTCGCGCTCACCGACGCGGAAAAGGAGGTCGAGATTGTTGGTGAGGGCTTGATGAAGATGGCCGAAAGAAACA
>JAXDFO010000084.1:0-9086 GCA_034665545.1 Blastocatellia bacterium | reverse complement strand
GGACTATCTCGACCGTCTTGACGGCGGGCGCGGCGACGGCGTTCGGCGGTGCGGTCTGCGCCATCGCGGCTGGTCCAATAAGAGCCAGCATGGCCGCCAGCAAAACGAGGTTCAAGGTGTAAATTGATTTCCGCATGTGATTTCCTCCGATGAAGAGCTAGATGAATTGACGAATGCGCGCCGCCATCTTATGCGCCAAGATGGCATCCGGCAAGGAGAATAGAATTACCGCCCGAAGTTATACGTTCAAGGCTGCCCGTTTGATTCGATTAAATTTCTGATGGCCGAGACGAGGTCGCCAGGGTTTGCGTTTCGGCCTGCGCTTCAGTCTGCACCGTCAGGCAAGGAAGACTGACGATGAAGGTCGCGCCGCGTCCCTCTCCCTCGCTCTCTACGCGAACGCCGCCGCCGTGCGCTTCGACCAGGTGACGGACGATAGCCAGCCCCAGCCCAAGCCCGCCGTGCATGCGCGTGATGGAGGCGTCGGCCTGTCGAAAGCGGTCGAAGACATAAGGGAGAAATTCCCTGCTGATGCCCTGTCCGGTATCTCTGATGTTTATCTCTATGTGGCCGTTGACGCGGGCGAGGCTGACATCAACCTGCCCGCCCTGCGGCGTGAACTTGACGGCGTTGATGAGCAGGTTCCAGAAGACTTGCTGCAAGCGCGCGGGGTCGCCTGAGACGAGGTTCGCGGTCTCCGTGTGTGCCATCAACAGCTTGATGCTCTTGGCCTCGGCGGCGGGTCGCACGGAATCGAGCACGTCCTGGATGACCCGCGCGACTTCCAACGGACCGGTATTGAGACGCAGTTTGCCTCCGATGATGCGCGACACGTCTAGAAGGTCTTCGATTAATTGGGCCTGTAATGTGGCGTTGCGCTCGATGATTTCGAGGGCATGCTCGCTCATGTTCTCGTTGAGCTTGGAGGTGCGCAGGATTCTGGTCCAGCCGAGCATCGCCGTGAGCGGCGTGCGCAGTTCGTGCGAGAGCGTGGCGAGAAATTCATCCTTCGTGCGATTCGCTTCCTCCGCCTTGAGGCGCGCGGCCTGTTCGAGCGAGAGCAGATGCGCGCGCGCCTCCTCCATCTGCTTCAACTCCGTAATATCCATCGTCACGCCGCGCAGCCCCAGAGGCTTCCCGTCAGGGTCTTTAATGACGACCGAGCGTCCTTCGACCCATACGACGCGGCCATCCTTAGCGACCCAGCGAAACTGGCTGGTTCCGCCGCGCCCTCCGGCGAAGATGGCCGCCGCTTCATGCGCCGCGCGTTCCCTGTCATCCTCATGCACGATGGTGAGCCAGAAGTTAGGCGTCGCCAGCCAATCTTCTTTGCTATAGCCGAGCATCACTTCCACGTAATCGCTGACGAAATCTATGTGCTGCGAGGCGGCGTCCGGTTCGCCCCCTGCTTCCCAGACGACGCCGGGGACGCTCGCCACGATGCTCCGCAAACGCTCGCGTTCGCGCTCGACCTGCGTCGTCAACTTCGCGCGCTCTTCTTCCGCGAACTTCTGCAAAGTGATGTCAACGGAGACGCCCACGACTCCGATTAACGCGCCCGCGTCATCATAAATCGGAGTGTCCGTGACCATCGCGGGAAAGGTCTGGCCGTCGCGGCGACGGACCAGAAACTCGCCGGACCAACTCTCGCCCTCCAGCAATTGAGACATAATCTCATTCGCCTTTGAAGCAGTGAGCAAGGCCGGTGTCACTTCCATGATATTGAGGCCCAGGGCTTCACTCGCGGGCCAGCCGTAGAGCGTCTCCGCGAAGCGATTCCAGCTTTTGATGTTCCCGTTCAAGTCCGTGGCGATGACGGCCTGCTCGACCGTATCCAGCAAGTGAGCCTGATAGGCTATGGCCTCCTCCGCGCGCCTCTGCTCCGTGATGTCTTCGTGAAGCAGGACCACTTCGCCGACCTCGCCCGCAGCATTCTTGACAGGGTAAGCGAAGGCCCGCACCCAACGCTTGGCTTCTTCATTTGAGGTGAGGTCCGGGATGGTCTCGTTCGGGTCGTAGAGAATCGGAGGAATGACGGTCGCCTCTCCGTCGAAGACGCGCTTGATGTACGGCATCACGCCTTTGATGACGAGTTGCTCGTCCTGCAAAATGTTATAGCCCGCAATCTGGTCCAGCTTCACGCCCCAGAGCTTTTCCCACGCGCGGTTGACCTGTCTTGTCACCCCGTCCGTCGAAAACACCTGCACGCTCAAGGGCGACTGCTCGATGATAGTGCGAAAGCGTTCCTCAGAGACGCGCAGCACTTGCTGAGCGCGACTGCGCGAATCAGTCAGCGCGGAGATGAGGGACGCGACCATTATGAACAGAAGAACGGAGATGATGTCGCGCAGTTCGAGTTCCATTGACCTGGCGGGCGGGAGAAAAAAGTATGCGCCCGCCGCCGCCGAGAGGATGGTCGCCAGCAAGCCGTGTCTCAAGCCGCCGTACCACGCGCTCAACATCACCGCCGCGTAAAAGAGGGCGAAGGGCGTGCGGCTGACGACAGGCTCCAGCAGCCACGACATGAGCAACGCCAACGCCACAGCGAGAAACACAAAACCGTAGCGCAGCAAGGGGGAACGCTCTACTCTCAACATCTCTCTAGAAATCTCCATCCGGGTCAGGCAGGCCCACACTGGTCAGGCAACAGAAGAACTCCAGGATTATAAGCCGCTTGAAGAGGAAGTAGGAAGTAGGAAGGATGAGAGAAATACTATTCAACGGTTGAATAGCCCGTCTCTCATCCTCCAGCACAACCACTTCCTACTTGCTTTCATGCATCGCGTGCTTCATCATCTAAGGCGTTAAGAGGAGTTGTAAGAATGGCTGACATTAGACGACGCCTGGCGGAGAATGTGCCGGGCGACTTTTTCGTTGACGAGACCTGCATTGACTGCGACGCGTGTCGCCAGATTGCGCCGACGGTCTTTCGTGACCACGGCGACCAGTCCAGCGTCTTTCACCAGCCCGTCAACGACGAAGAGACGCGCCTCGCTTCGATGGCTCTCGTCGCCTGCCCGACGGGTTCCATAGGGACCAGGCGCAAGCAGGCGGCGCGCACCGCTATCGAAGCCTTTCCCGTGCAGGTCGCGGACAACGTTTACTTCTGCGGCTTTACTTCCGAAGATAGTTTCGGCGCGTGGAGCTATCTCATCCTGCGCCCGGATGATGAGGGCGGCAACGTGCTCGTGGACTCGCCGCGCTTTGCCGGTCCGCTCGTCAAGAAGTTAAGCCGGATGGGCGGGGCGCGCTTGATGTTTCTGACGCACCGCGACGACATAGCCGACCACGCTTCCTTCGCCGCAAGATTCTCGCTACGGCGCGTCATGCATGAGTCGGACGGCGCGGCCCGTCACGGCATCGAACAAATCATCACGGGCGAAGAGGCCGTGCGGCTCGATGATGACTTGACCATCATCCCAGTGCCCGGCCACACGCGAGGCCACATGGTCCTGCTTTACCGTGACAAGTATCTCTTCACGGGCGATCATCTGGCATGGTCTCCGGCGCGCGAAACCTTGACGGCCTTTCGCAGCGTCGCATGGTATTCCTGGTCCGAGCAGACGCGTTCGATGGAGAAGCTTTTACGTTATAATTTCGAGTGGGTGTTGCCCGGCCACGGGCGCATTCATCAAGACACGCCCGCCAGGATGCGCGAGCATCTTGAACGATGTATAGAGTGGATGAAGGCGACGCGATGAGGCACGCGCCCGCCACGGTCCTTATCCGACAGGAGCAGACGATGAACACAGCACGTAACATTACCCAGGCTCTTTTAATCACGCTACTGCTTTGCCTGCCCATCTGCGCGCAGGTCCAGAGCAAGGACACGCGTTTCTCTAAGAACGGTTTGAGCTTCGATTACCCGCCGGAGTTGAAGCTGGAAGACATGAGCAACGAGGGCGGGCAGCATCTGGTTCTGGTCCAGGGCACGGGCGGCGCGCAGATTATGGTCATCTCGCGTTATGACAAGATTAATTCCGCAGAAGACCTGGCGAAGGCGCGGCGCGAAGTCGCGGACACCTTCACAGAGACGATGTGGACCGAACTCAAAAAGATGGACCCGAAGCTGACGCGCACTCCGGCCCAGATTGAGGTCGCAGGGGCACAGGCGACGGGCGTGCGCTTGCGCGCAGTGCTTAACGAAGAGCCGGGGGTCGCGGAGATTTATTCGCTGCTGCTCGGAAAAAGACTGGTCATCGTCACGCTTATCGGCTCCGACAAAGAGATCGCCACAGCCGTCAACGCCTGGTCCACTATTCGCCGCAGTTTGAAAGTAGAAGAGGGCGCGGCCGCCGCTCAGGCGACGGCCAGGCCCGCGCTCGTTTTACGATAGCTCATTTCCCTTCACTCGCGCCGTCATCAGAACGGGCGGGCGTGCGGTTTCGCGCCCGTTCTGTTATAAATGCAGTGACAAGTGAGAGGTGGCAAGTGACTGGCAAAATCGCTTTTTCTCGTCACTCGTGACCCGTCACTTGTCACTCTTTTTTTATGAATCCCGAACGCATCAGAAATTTTTCCATCATCGCGCATATAGACCACGGCAAATCAACGCTGGCGGACAGGCTCTTGCAATTGACGGGCGCGCTCAGCGAAAGAGAGATGTCCGCGCAAGTCCTCGATGACATGGACCTCGAACGCGAGCGCGGCATCACGATTAAGTCTCATGCCGTCAGGCTCGATTACAAAGCGCGCGACGGTCAGGCTTACGTGCTCAACCTGATTGACACGCCCGGCCACGTTGATTTCTCTTACGAGGTCTCGCGCTCGCTCTCCGCTTGCGAGGGCGCGTTGCTCGTCGTGGACGCTTCGCAGGGAGTAGAAGCGCAGACGCTCGCCAACACCTACCTCGCCATAGAGAATAATCTGGAACTCATCCCCGTCATCAACAAGATTGATTTGCCGGGCGCGGAGCCTGACAAGGCCATCGAGCAGATAGAACACCTCATCGGTCTTGAAACGCACAACGCCGTCCTCACGAGCGCGAAGACGGGCCAGGGCGTTGACGAAGTTCTAGAAGCCATCGTCCGCGATGTGCCGCCGCCGAAGGGCAACCCCGACGCTGCGCTCATGGCTCTCATCTTCGATTCCTGGTACGACTCCTATCGCGGCGTGATAGTCCTCTTTCGCGTCATAGACGGCTCGATTCGTCCCGGCATGAAGATTCGTTTCTTCAACACGGGCCGCGATTATCAAGTGGAAACCATCGGCGTCAATCGCCCGCGCCCGACCCTTATTAACGAACTCGGCGTCGGCGAAGTGGGCTTTCTCACGGCCTCCATCAAGGAGGTCGCGGACGTGCAGATCGGCGACACGATTACCGAATCTGCGCGCCCCACGAAAGAGCCTTTCCCCGGCTTTCAAGAGATTAAGCCGATGGTCTTCGCGGGTCTCTACCCTATTGATACGAACCAGTATGAAGAGTTGCGCGATGCTATGAACAAGCTGCGCCTCAATGATGCTTCGTTCTTCTACGAGCCGGAATCCAGCACCGCGCTCGGCTTCGGTTTTCGCTGCGGATTCCTGGGCCTGCTTCACATGGAGATTGTGCAGGAGAGGCTTGAGCGCGAGTTTAATCTGGACCTCATCACGACCGCGCCCGGCGTCCGCTACGTCGTGACGCTGACCAACGGCGAGGTGAAGGAGATAGACTCGCCCGCCAAGATGCCCGACCCCGTCAACATCGCCAGGATTGAAGAGCCTGTCATCCTGGCGACGATTCTCACTTCGGATGATTACCTCGGCGGCATCCTCCCGCTCCTTGAAGAAAAGCGCGGCGTGCAGAAAAAGTTCGAGTACATCGCCTCGAACCGCGTCATGCTCACTTACGAACTGCCCTTGAACGAGATAGTGCTGGACTTCTATGATCGTCTCAAGTCCGTCTCGCGCGGCTACGCATCTTTGGATTATCACTTCGCGGGCCACTGGGAGAGCGACCTCGTCAAACTCGACGTGCTCGTCGCGGGCGAACCCGTTGACGCCCTCTCGCTCATCCTTCATCGCGCCACCGCTCAAGCGAAGGGCCGCGCCCTCGCCGAAAAGATGAAAGAGCTCATCCCGCGCCAGCTTTTTGAAGTGCCCATTCAAGCCGCCATCGGCAACAAGGTCGTCGCCCGCGAGACCGTCAAGGCGCTCGGCAAGAACGTCATTGCCAAGTGCTACGGCGGCGACATCACGCGCAAACGCAAGCTTCTCGAAAAACAGAAGGAAGGCAAAAAGCGCATGAAGAAAGTCGGGCGCGTAGAAATCCCGCAGGAAGCTTTCCTCGCAGTGTTGAAGGTGAACGAGTAAGTACAATCTGGTATCCGAATCTAAGATAGAGGAGCATCCGAAGATGAAGCGTTTTCCCCTGGCTTTGTCCTTGTTGCTGATTGCCCTTCCGGCGATGGCGCAGCATCGCCACGCCCTCCCTGAAAATACGAGGCCGGTGACGTTGATGCTGGGCCTCGGAGAAAATCATCATCCGGTCTCGACGGGTAATGCCGAGGCGCAACGCTTTTTCGATCAGGGGTTGTTGCTGGTCTATGGCTTCAACCACGCGGAGGCCGTGCGTTCGTTCAAGCGCGCGCTTGAGCTTGACCCGCGACTGGCGATGGCGCACTGGGGCATCGCGCTCGCGCTTGGACCAAATATCAATGCTCATATTGATGCGGAGGGTGAAAAGGCCGCCTATGATGAAGTGCAAAAGGCGCTCTCTTTATCTTCGGGCGCGCCGGAGAGCGAACGCGCTTACATACGCGCGCTGGCGAAGCGATATTCGATTGCGCCGGGGGCCGATTTGAAGAAGCTGGCGGTTGATTACAGGGATGCTATGAGAGAGTTGGCGAGCGCGTACCCGGATGATTTGGACGCGGCCACGCTCTACGCGGAGAGCGCGATGGACTTGCGCCCGTGGAAGCTCTGGACGGGTGATGGCAAGCCCGCAGAAGGGACCGAAGAGATTATACTGGTCCTGGAATCGGTCCTGCGTCGCAACCCCAACCACATCGGCGCGAACCATTATTACATACATGCTGTCGAAGCCTCGCCGCAGCCTGAGCGCGCGCTTCCGAGCGCGGATCGCCTGCGCGCGCAGGTCAAGGCGGCAGGCCATCTCGTTCACATGCCCGCTCACATTTACATGCGGACGGGCGATTACGAGTTGGCCGCGCGGAGCAACGAGGACGCGGCGGCGGCTGACCGCGCTTACTTTGACAGCACGGGCATGAAGGGCATGTACGCCGCAGGATACTACAGCCACAACCTGCATTTTCTGGCAATCGCGTACAGCATGTCTGGCCGTTTCAAGGATGCTCAAAGGGCCGCGAACCAGTTGGCCGCCAACGTCGGCCCGTTCCTCAAGGACGCGCCGCCGCTCGAATCCTTTCTCATCGCGCAGCCTTTAATACTGGTCCGATTCGGTCGTTGGGACGACATCCTCAAAGCGCCCGCGAGCGACAGCCGGTTGCACAGCGCGAATACTATCTGGCACTGGGCGCGCGCGATGGCCCATGCCGCGCGCGGGCAAACCGCCGAGGCGGAGACAGAGCGCACGGCCTTCATCGAAGCGCAGAAAAGTATTCCTGCGGGAGCCGAATGGGGTCTCAACAGCGTCGTGAATATTTTGAAGATAGCTCAGAATCTTTTGGACGCGAAGATTGCCGCCGCGAAGCATGAAGAGCAAGCTGTTCTCTCATCCTTAAGAAAGGCTGTCGAAGCGGAGGACGCGCTGGCCTATGACGAGCCGCCCGCGTGGTTCGTCCCGCCGCGCGAGGCTCTCGGCGGCGCGCTGCTCATGAGCGGCAAGGCTGCCGAGGCCGAGCGCGTCTTTCGCGCCGACCTGGAAAAGAATCCGCGTAGCGGTCGCTCGCTCTTCGGCCTGCTCGAAAGTCTCAAAGCGCAGGGCAAGACTTATCCGGCCCAGTTCGTCCAGAGAGAGTTTGAGACGGCCTGGAAGAACGCGGACACTCAACTCAAGTTGGAAGACCTCTGAACATGGAAAACATTTCCAACGCATCGCCACACGGCCACGTCTCATTTCTCAGCCGCCGCATAACGTCGTGGGCCAGCCTGCTTCTCATAACGCTCGCGGGCCTCGCGGTCGTGATTATTCCGGTCATGCTCATACAACCCTTCCGGCCACAATCGCCGCGCGACCTGGAAATCTCTTACGCGCTGCGTCGCTGGTCGCCACTCTTGACCATACTCTTTTCGCTCGCCGCGCTCGTGCTGACCCTACGACTCTGGCCCGCGAGCCGACGTTGGTGGCGCAAATCCGCGCTGGTCCTATTAATGGTCCTCTCGCTGACGGCGACCTGGTTCGCGCGGCAGAACCATTTTGAATGGATGTTCAACCCGTTGGCCCACACGGCTTACGCGAGGGCGGACGAGGCCGGTTTTCTACAGGACGCGGACATGTTGATGGCCGTCAAGATTAACGGCGAGGCGGCGGCGTATCCTATTCGACAGATGGCTTATCATCATCTGGTCCAGGATTCGGTTGGAGGGACGCACATCGTCGCCACTTATTGAACGCTCTGTCACACCGGTCTGGTGTGGGAATCAACTGTAGACGGGCGCGCGCTCACTTTTCATCTAGCGGGCATCAACAACCAGAACTTCATCATGCGCGATGAAGAGACGGGTTCGTGGTGGCAACAGGTCACGGGCGAGGCCATTCTTGGTCCACTCAAGGGCCGCAGGCTCAAGCCCGTCATTCATGATGAAATCTCCTTCAAGACATGGAAGCATGAGGAAGCGGGCGGGCGTGTGCTGCGCCCTGATGAACGCGTCGCGGCCTCCGGCGAGTATGCTCCGGCGGACTGGGAAGAGCGCATGAAGCGAGTGCCTGTGACGACCGGCGTCGCGGCGGACAAACGGCTCGAACCGCGCACGCTCGTCGTCGGCCTCAACGTCGGCGGGTCAACCAAAGCGTACCCGCTCTCTGCCCTGCAAAAACAGAGTCCGGTGCAAGACCGGCTCGGCGGCGTGCCCGTCCTGCTCATCGTCGGAGAGGACCAGAAATCCGTGCGCGCCTACGAAAGCAGCATCGAAGACTCCGGCGGCAAGCGCACGCTGGAACTATTCGCCAGGCCCGGCACGTCTCC
>JAXDFO010000083.1:0-17139 GCA_034665545.1 Blastocatellia bacterium | reverse complement strand
ATTCTTCCTTCGTCCCGCTCTTGCCCGCGTCATTCCAGCCGAGCGCGTTCTCGCGGTGCGCGGGCCAGATGGAATACTGCTCTTCGTGATTGACCACGACCTTATATATGGTGTTGTCTTCCCTTTCCTCTCTACTCATCTTCGGTTATCTCCCTTCTCAAATCGAACTGGTCCAGAAATGTCCAAATTACAGGACCAGCTAAACACAACTGGGCCAAAATCTTCAAGAGCAATTTTAGAGGGCGACGCGAGGCGCAGGTTTTATCCTGCGCGATGTCTGCACTTGAGGGCTGCGTCAGGTGTCCGGTTCGGGCTGTCATGATATATTCTTGAGCAGCCCGCGCGGGCTGTCATGAAAAAGGATGGTGCATAAACCGTAGCATGAGACTTCGCTTACTTTATCACGGCCACTGTTTCGACGGCGTCGCTTCGGCAGCCGTCTTCACACGCTTTTATCTTGAGCGCGTTCAACGCGACGCGCAGGTGGAATACAGGGGGCTGCTGCATCGTCCGGGCGCGCTCTTCGATGAGGAGATGTTCGACGGCGACGAGAACGCGATAGTTGATTTTAAGTATTCAAGGTCGGAACGCCTGACATGGTGGTTCGACCATCACCAGTCCGCGTTTCTCACGCCGGAAGATGAAGCCCACTTTCGCGCGGACCATTCCGGCAAAAAATTTCTGGACCCGACGCGCAAATCCTGCACGGAATTTATCGCGGAGGTGGCGCAGACTCGCTTCGGTTTTGAGGACGCGGGCCTCGCTCCTTTAATCAGTTGGGCCCACATCATTGACGGCGCGCTCTACGAATCGCCAGCGCAGTGCGTCGAACTGGCCGCGCCCGCGCTTCAGTTGATGCAGGTCATAGAGAGCGACCCGGACGATGATTTCATCGAATGGATTATACGCGAACTGACGAAGCGAGAGCTTGACGAAGTGGCCTTGAGCGACGAGGTGCAGAGACGCTTCGAGCCGATTCTAGCGCAGCACCGCAAGACGCTCGAAGCCATCCGTCGCAAGGCTTCTTATGCGAAGGGCGTCGTGCAATTCGATTTAGTGGAAGAGGGCCAGGACGGCTTCAACAAGTTCATCCCATATTATCTTTACCCGCAGACGACTTACTCCGTCGCGCTCACGCGCGGGCTGCAACGCACGAAAATCTCCGTCGGCTCGAACCCCTGGTCGCCGCGCCCGCGCACCCACAACATAGCCTCCATCTGCGAACGCTATGGCGGCGGCGGTCACGCGGTCGTCGGCGCGGTCTCCTTCGCGCCGGATGAAGTCGAGAGAGGACGGGCGGCGATGAGAGAAATCGTCGCGGAGCTATCGAGCGACTTTAAAGAATAGAGCAGTTCTCAATTGAGTATAGGGAGCAAGGCGTTCACCACAGGGGCACAGAGAGCGCAGAGATTGCACAGAGAAGATTCAACAACTCTCTGTGCGTCCTCTGAGTCCTCTGTGCCTCTGTGGTGGACTGCAACTTACTTTGTATTCAATTGAAAACCGCTCTAGTGGGCCATTAATTCTTCAATCTCTTCCACCCCCTTCGGCGCTTTGCTTGAGAGGATGCGCGGGCCGTTCTCCGTCACGAGCACGTCGTCTTCTATGCGGACGCCGATGCCCAAATATTTTTCGGGGATGTCCTTTGTCTCAGGCGAGATGTAGAGGCCCGGTTCGACGGTCGTCACCATGCCGGGTTCGAGGCGGCGCGATTCGCCGTCGAGGTGATAGCGGCCCACGTCATGCACGTCTATGCCTAAATAATGGCCGAGGCGATGCATGTAGAACTGCTTGTACTTCTCCTCTTCGATCAACTTCTGCGGGTCGCCCTGCAAGAGACCGAGCCGGACCATGCCTTCGGTCAAAATCTCCACGGAGCGTTGATGCAGTTCGTCTATCCGAACGCCGGGCCGTGTCATCTCTATGCAGGATTCCTGGGCCAGTAACACGAGACTGTAGATGTCGCGCTGCGCGTCCGTGAAGCGACCGTTGACGGGAAAGGTGCGGGTGATGTCGGAGGCGTAGCCCTGGTATTCGCAGCCCGCGTCAATCAAGAGCAGTTCGCCGTCATGGAGCATCGCGTCGTTCGTGACGTAGTGAAGCACGGTCGCATTCGCGCCGCCGCCGACGATGGAAGTATAGGCGGGAGCGGATGCGCCGCGTTTGCGGAAGATGTATTCGATGAGGGCTTCTATCTCGTACTCGTTGAGGCCCGGTCGCGCGGCCTTCATCGCCTCGGCATGAGCTTCGGATGAGATGTCGGCCGCGCGTTGCATGATGGCAATCTCATCCTCGCTTTTGAAGAGGCGCATCTCGTGAAGAATGCCGCCGGTGTCTATGATAGCTTGGGGCGGCGTGATGCCCTTGCGACCGAGGGCGCGCATGCGGCCTATCTGTTTGACGAGCGTTTCGTCGAGGTCCGGGTTGCCGTTGCCGATGCGATAGTAGAGATTGCCCGCGCCGTTGATTAAGTCGCCGAGTTTTTCCGCGAACTCTGTGATGGGAAAGGCCGCGTCCGCTCCGTACTCCTTGACCGCGCCTTCGACTCCCGCGCGCTTGCCATCCCAGATTTCCCTTTCCGGATCGCGCGGCCTGACAAACAGAGTGTAGTGCTGCCCCTTCTCCTGCGAGGGGGCGATGACGGCGATGGCTTCAGGCTCCTGAAATCCCGTCAGGTAGTAAAAGTCTGAGTCCTGCCGATAGCGATACTGCGTATCGTTTGAGCGCGTGGCCTCGCGCGAACTGGGAATGATGGCGACGGAATCCTGGCCCATGCGTTTGATGAATTCCGAAAGATGCGGTCGTCGCATTGATGCTTCTCCTGGCTAGGTTTCGTGTACGTGTGGCGAAGATATATTGTAACTGAGAGAGAGCGTATCGCGGAAACCAAAGAGCGGGCCATAAAGGCCGGAGGGCAAACTTCTCATCCGGCCAACTAGGATAATTGAGAGCGGGCGCGCGCCTTTTGCTGGTCCAGTTATCCCGGCGCAACCTGCTGGCAGATAGACGTTTTAGCTGTCATGCAAGAAATCTTGCTAGCCCACTTGCGCTGGACCAGAAATATGGCTATACTGCGTCTCTCCTCTTTACCAGGGCAAGGTTCCACACCCGACGTGTGGAGCTAAAAAACTTAAAACCGAATAGATCAACCGATATCTTGATAGATATCCTTGTGTGATGTAGCGTCACACGTTGCGGGCAATTTTTTCATACGCATCAAGGGTTAGTCAGGCATCGCGACATACAATTTTTACACGTCATCATTCGCATGAAGGTTGCCCATGTCGGGCATCCAACAGCTTCTTTGCGCGGCATCGCACAGGCGAGGGAGACCGGACTTGTAAATCGGATTTCCGGTCCAGGAATAAGAGCCTTTCGCGCCCTTTTTTATTGGACCAATTTTTAGCAAGCATGGCCGATAGATTGTGCTTGCGCTGGCCCGGAATAGAGTTTATATTACGGGCCTCTTGGAACTGGCGGCAGAACTCACTGCTTGCCTAAACGTGGGATCAACTAAGCAAAATTGAATAGCGGCTCAAAGCGGAATTTATATTTTCGGCTCGTCTCTTGTTATCTATACGTCCGCCGCCGCACCGCGCTTCTCTTAAACTTGGCGGGAGATTTATCTGTGTCCGCACACTACCATCAACGGCATCATTCAAATGCAGGGGGTTGCCAAAACGGGCGTTGCCTACCTTATTCTCACCATCACCCGATTACGCCAGAAGGAGAATCCATGAAGAGAGTTTTCAGCCTATTCTTAGCAATAACTTTACTCACCACAGGTGGTCTGTTCAGCGCCGCGCTGGCTCAAGACAGGGCAGCCGCCTCAGAGGGCGCTCCCTCCCCAATTGTCAAGCACGGCATTAACCCGAAAGGGGCTGATGCCTTAAGCGCACCCACAGGCATTCCCTCCACTGCACCGGATTTCAATCCGTTCAGTGCCGGAGCAGCCAAAGATGAAAACGGCGAGTTGAACCCCGGCGCACGCGGTTTCTCTCTCACCACCGGCGGAACCGGTTCGCTCTCGCCCCTCTTGAATCATGGCGGCCCGGTCATCGGAACGCCGACCATCTATTTGATCTGGTACGGCAACTGGAATCGCGGCAACGGCACGGATACAGCAGCCGGACAACAGATTGTTAGAGACTTCTGCAACAGCGTCGGCAACTCGGCCTACTTCCTGATGAACTCGACCTACGGTGGCGGCATCACCGGCCACGCCGTCTTCGGCGGCGAGACCACCGTCGGCTACTCGCAGGGGACCAGCCTGACGGATGCCAAAGTTAGGACCGTCGCCAGCAATGCCATCTCTTCCGGTGGTTTGCCGTACAACGCCAACGGCATTTACTTCGTGCTCACTTCGTCTGACGTGAACGAGTCTTCGGGCTTCTGCACGCAGTACTGCGGCTGGCACACGGCTGGGACTGCAACCAACGGACACATCCGTTACTCGTTCGTCGGCAACGCCGCGCGCTGTATCACTTCCTGCGCCGCGCAATCCAACAGCCCGAACAGCAATCCCGGCGTTGACGGTATGCTTTCAGTCCTCGCCCACGAGTTGGAAGAGGCCACGACCGACCCGGACCTCAATGCCTGGTACGATTCCAGCGGCGCTGAGAACGGTGACAAGTGCGCGTGGACCTTCGGCCATTTCCAATTTCAGGTCGGCAACGGCTCATGGGCCAACATGACCCTCGGAAGCCGCAACTACCTGATTCAGAGAAACGTGCGCTTTAACTCAAACGGACAGTTCTGCATGATGGATGCGACTCACAACTAAGACTCCAGGCTGTTAGAAATCGTGGGAGCATCTTGCGCTTCGATGCGCTCGATGAAAATCGGACCAACGGCGAGTATCAACGCTCGCCGTTGGTTTTTTTGTGGATAGACTTTCGCCTTCTCTTCACTTGCGCGCTTCGCCCTTCGCCTTTACCCTTTATTGGATGTTCAAACGTTTGATTCATGCGCGCGAGCGGCATCTTTCGCAGCGCGACAAAAACAGAGTAGTGCGCCCCTTCGAGTGGGGCACGTCTTTTATCACGGAGCACGCCAACGGCGACGACCCGCGACAACTCTTTCGCCAGCACACGGCGCGCGTGATGGAACGCAGCGAAGCTTTCTACACGTTGCCTCTCATCACAGACTATCAACTCGACGGCCAGCATCTTTCCTGGACCAGCGCGGTTCACACGCCCTCGCCGGAAAACAACATCGTCCGCGCGCATTTCTTCCCCGCCCCCGCGCTGGACCAGAATAACGAGCATCGCCCCGCCGTGCTGCTACTGCCGCAGTGGAACGCGCAACCGGAGAGCCACATGAACTTGTGCCGCGTCCTCAACCGTCTCGGCATCAGCGCGTTGCGCCTCACGCTGCCATACCACGAAGCGCGCCGCCCGCCCGAACTCGAACGCGCCGATTATCTCGTCAGTTCCAACATCGGGCGCACGCTGCAATCCATGCGTCAGGCCGTGCTGGACACGCGCGCCGCCGTCACCTGGCTCATAGAGCGTGGCGGCTTCAACCGCATCGGCATCATGGGCACGAGCATCGGTTCATGCACGGCCTTCCTGGCCTACGCGCACGACGAGCGTGTGGATGTCGGCGTCTTCAATCACGTCTCCGGCTACGTCGCAGACGTGGTCTGGCGCGGCATCTCCACGGAACACGTTCGCGCAGGGTTCGCTGATGCGATGGGCGTGGAAGAACTGCGCGAGTACTGGCTGCCCATCAGCCCGTTTCCCTTCATCAAGCGACTGACCGCGATGCGACCCAGGCCGATGCGCTTTATCGCCGCGCGCCACGACCTCACCTTTCCGCAAGACCTTTCGCGCGCCGTCATAGATGAAGCCGAACGCCTCGGCCTCCCGCTCGATGTCTCATGGCTCCCCTGCGGCCACTACACGAGCGGCGAAAAGCCCTGGGTCTACCTGGACGGCTGGAAGATAGCCTCCTTCTTCAAGAAGCATCTCTGAGAGCGCGGACTCGCGCTTGATGTTATATTAAGTGGGCCTGGAAAAATGGACCAGGAATTAAGCCGATGCCGACTCATGATGAAAGACGACAATCTCCGCGCCATCAAGCAAAGCTCCAGGCGCACTTGCTCTTCAGCGTGCTCTTGATGGATACGAAGACGGGCGGCGAGGAGGGCGTGCCCCCGCAGAACCTCAACCTCGTGGGCCAAACGCGCGACATCTCCGCGACCGGGGTCGGACTCGTGATTCCAGTAGCACAGATTGATGAGAAATATCTGACGGGAGAAGAGAGCGTTTTGCAAGTGGAGCTTTACCTGCCGACCGGACCAATAGAGATACGCGCCCGGCCCGTGCGTTGCGAACGTCTCAGCGAGACAGGAGAGAAGAGCATCTTCCCCGAAGGCTATCTCATCGGCGCGCAGATAACGGAGGTCAGCGACCCAGACCGCTTCATCGAATACCTCAAGACCCTCGCTTAGTTCGAGCCTCTCTCATCCTCTTCGATTAATTAATCGAGTCCATCAACATCTCTTCTATGCGCGCGGCGATTTCCGTGGCTCTCTCAAGCAGATCGTCGGCGCGCGAGCGATGTTCGGAAGTGAACTCTTCATCCTCTATCGAAGCAGTATTGACGAGCACGTTATAACGCGCGGAGGCGACCGCCGCACGAGAGAGTTGCGCGCCCGTCGCGGCGTCCGAGAGCGCGTTGGGGTTGCCGATTTCCGCGAGCGTTTCGAGCAGTTCGAGAACCTGCACCGTGACGCCCGCGACCTCCAGGGGCACGGTCGCCGCGCCCTTCAACGCGGCCTCTATCTCGCTCTCGCGCCGTACCGATTCATCTTCGCTCTCATGTGGGAGACGCCGGGCCAACATCACGCGCTCGAAGCTCGCCGCATCATCCCTCGCGGCCTGCGAGAGTCGCGCGCGCAAAGGCGCGAGCAACGCCAGCGCGTCCCGCACTTCGCTTTCAATCTCCGCATACTTTTCTCGGCCCTCGGTCAGATGCGCGACCATCTCTCCGAGCGCGGCCCCGAGCGAGGCCGCGTAGGCGGCAGCCGCCCCGCCGCCCGGAGACGGTTCGCCCTTTGCGACCTCCGCCGCGAAGTCTGCGCTTCTCTCGCGCTCGCCCTTGCCCGCGAAGGCCGCTTCGATGCGATTTTCGAGGACGACGCCGGGCGTGTAATTTTCGATTTGCAGAAAATATTCCGCACACTGGTCCAACGCCGCCTGCGGCACTAGCCCGACTATCTCGCTTCCGGCCACGTTGACGCCATGACGTTGCGCCTCGCGCCTGACAGCCTCGAAGGCTTGATGAAGCCGCGTCTTTTCGTAGTCAATCAAGTTCATGGAAACCTGGACCAGCCCGCGCGTGCCGAGTTCAAAACCGAGAGCCTTGAGATAACTGAGGCCGCCGCCCGAAGCGCGCACGGTGCGCGCGATGCGGCGCGCGATTGAGAGATCGTCGGTGCGCAGGTTGACGTTGTAGGCGACCAGGAAGGGACGCGCGCCGACGATGCACGCGCCCGCGCTCTCGTGTATGCGCGGCGCGCCGACATCCGGCGCGCGATGCGGAGCATGAGAGATTTCGTCACGGAGCAATTCAAAACCGCCGCGCCGCACTTCCTCAAGCCTGAAACGCTCCGGCCTCAACGCCGCGCGCTCGTAAAAGTAAACAGGGATGTTGAGTTCGCCCCAGATTCTCTCGCCCGCCGCGTGGGCCAACTCCACGCAGTCCTCCATCGTCACGCCGCGCACGGGCACGAAGGGCAGCACGTCCGTCGCTCCGACGCGCGGGTGCTGCCCTTCATGTTGTCGCAGGTCAATCAACTCCGAGGCCAGACCGACCACGCGCACGGCTGCTTCAACTGCAACCTCCGCCTCCGCCACAAACGTGATGACCGAGCGGTTGTGGTCCGCGTCCATGTGCGTATCGAGCACGACCGCGCCCGCCACATCTTCGACGGCGCGCGCCAGCCGCTCGACCACCTCCGCCCTGCGTCCCTCGCTAAAGTTGGGCACACACTCAACCAGCCGTTCCATCTCTCTCCTTTATACGGTTCCGGCAGTGAAGCATATCGCTCTGATTATCAGTTATCCTTCATGTTTGCGCTAGAGTTTCAGAGAGAGCCTGGCTGAGCGGGCGCGGGGGTTGCGGCTCATGTTGACATTCGTGGACCAGGGGAATATCTTGCCCGCGTGCTCTGTAACACAGAACCTCATCGCCTGTCGTTTCGTTTAAAGTTATATCCGCATGGACATCATCGCTAAAGGCACAATCATCGCGCATTACCGCATCGTCGAGCCGTTGGGCGCGGGCGGCATGGGCGCAGTTTACAAAGCGCATGACGAGCGGCTTCATCGCGTGGTGGCTCTCAAAGTGCTGCTGCCGGACGCCGTTACTCAAGAGGACCGCCGCCGCCGTTTCTTTCAGGAGGCACGCGCGGCTTCTGCCCTGAATCACCCGCACATTCTCACCGTCTACGAAGTCGGCGAGGTTGACGGCAAGCCTTACATCGTCATGGAGTATGTGCAGGGAGAGACCCTGCGCCAGAAGATTGCCGCCAAGTCTTTAAATATCAAAGAGACTCTTGAGATTGCGATACAGATTGCCGAGGGACTTGCTAAAGCGCATGAGTACGGCATCGTTCATCGTGATTTGAAGCCGGAAAATCTGATGATTAGCCACGACGGCTATGCCAAGATTCTTGACTTCGGCCTGGCAAAGCTCATCGAGCAGAGGCAGCGCACGTTAATCGCCGACAGCGCGGAGAAGACGCTCATTCAGGTCAAGACGCAGTCGGGGATGATTCTGGGAACAGTCAACTATATGTCGCCGGAGCAACTGATGGGCCAACGCGTTGATTTGCGCTGCGATATCTTCTCCTTCGGCATCGTGCTCTATGAAGTGTTGACGGGCCAATGCCCCTTCGTTAATACCAACAGGATAGACGCGATGCACGCTATCCTGCACGAAGAGCCGAAGCCGCCGCACTTCATCAAATCGGACCTCCCGCTCGACCTGCAAAGAATTCTCTTTAAAGCCCTGGCGAAAGCTCCGAAGCATCGCTATCAAACAATCAAGGAACTCGCCTCCGACCTCAAGGCTCTCAAACGCGACCTCGAACTGGGGCACGCGGTGGTCAATCCGGGTAAGACCCGGCTGGTCCTGAAACACAGCGCGTTGCCGGGGTTGCGCGCTCCGCGTATAGATTACGAGAGCGAACTGAACGAATCTCAGTATCGCGCGGTGACGACGATTGACGGCCCGCTCCTCATCGTCGCCGGTGCGGGCACTGGCAAGACGCGCACGCTCGTTTATCGTGTCGCGCGGTTGGTGGAAACGGGCGTCCGGCCCGAATCAATCCTGCTGTTGACCTTCACGCGCAGGGCTGCTGCAAGCATGCTGGCGCGCGCCGCCGCGCTGGCTGACGAGCGTTGCCAGCGAGTCTCAGGCGGCACGTTTCATTCGACGGCCTACGCCATCCTGCGAAAGTACCCTGAGTTGACAGGCATCGAACGCACCTTCACCGTGCTCGATTCGAGCGACACTGAAGACTTGATAGACCTGCTGCGCAGACAGATGCGCTTGACGGGCACGGATCGCCGCTTCCCGCGCAAGCGGACCATCTGCGCCATCTTCAGCATGGCGGCCAACAAGCTGCTCACGCTCGATGATGTGCTCAAGCAACACTACGCGCAGTTTGCGGGAGCGGGTCTTGAACTGGAAAAGTTGCACAAGGCTTTTGAGGATTACAAGCGCAGTCGTTCCATGCTCACTTACGATGACCTGCTCGTGCGCCTGCGTGATGCGCTCGAAGAGAGTGAAGAGTTGTGCCAGCGACTCTCGGAGCAGTATCGCTACATCATGGTTGACGAGTACCAGGACACGAACCGTTTGCAGGCGCAAATCGTGCGGCTGATGACGCCCGCGCATGACAACGTGGCCGTCGTCGGTGATGAATGCCAGGCCATCTACTCGTTTCGCGGCGCGAGCTTCAAGAACATGCTGGAGTTTCCAGAGCTTTTCCCGCAGGCGCGCGTCATCAAGCTGGAAGAGAATTTCCGCAGCACGCAGCCCGTCCTCGATGTCGCCAATGCGATTATCTCAGAGGCGCAGGAAGGCTATGCGAAGCGTTTGTTCTCAAGCGTGATGGCGGAAGGACCACTGCCGTTGCTCGTCTCCACGCGTGATGAGAATGAGCAGTCAAGATTCATCGCACAGCGCATTGAAGAGTTGCGCGAGGAGGGCGTTCCGCTTTCCGAAATCGCCGTGCTCTTTCGCGCCGGTTCCCACTCGTTCGATTTAGAGCTTGAACTCGGCAAACACGGCATCCCCTTCAGAAAGTTCGGCGGCATGAAGTTCGCTGAATCGGCTCATATCAAAGACGCGCTCTCGTTCCTGCGCGTCGCGCTCAATCCTGCGGATACGCTCTCATGGTTTCGCGCGCTCAAATTACTGGACCACATCGGCGATGCGACGGTCGAGCAGATACTCGAACATCTGGGCGTCGAGAGGCAGGAGTTCAGGACGACGAAGGCGAAGGAGCGGCTCTTCAATAAGCTCAAGCAGTTTCCCGCGCGCGCCAGTTACGAAGCACAACTCATCCGGCTGGCGCACGTCCTGCGGACCACTCTCGAAGACAAATCCCCGCACGCGCAACTCTCGACCGTCCTGCGTCTCTACAGGCCGATTCTGAAAGCCAAGTACGATGATTACCCGCGCCGTCAGCGAGACCTTGAACGTCTGCAAGCGATTGCGAAACGCTACAAGAGCGCGTCGGAGTTGCTGGCGGATGTCGCGCTCGACCCGTCGGAGGCGGTGCAGGCCGAGACGGTGCGGCGCAGCAAAGGTTTCGTCACGCTCTCGACCGTCCATTCGGCCAAAGGGTTGGAGTGGACCGCACTGTTCGTCATCTGGATGACGGACGGCTGGTTTCCATCTACGCGCTCCTATGATGAATTTGAGGATTTGGAGGAAGAGCGACGCTTGCTCTACGTCGCCACGACGAGGGCGAAAGAGCGGCTCTACTTCACCTATCCGATGAACGCTTACAGAGGCGGGCCGGACGCCTTCCCCGTCGTCTCGCGTTTTCTGGAATCCATCCCGCCACAGGCTCTCGCCCGCGCGACCCTCTTAGACAACTGAGAGTTATCCTGCGCTTCGGCTACAACCGCAGTATGTGAATAAAGCGGGTCGTGGCCTTGTCTTCGATGATGTGAACAAGCAGACATCCCGCGCGCGAGTAGATTGCGCGCCACTGTGCCGCGCTGGCCGGTGGCACACCCTGGCCTGAGATTAGCTGCGCATAATCGTGCAGGAGCGTCTCACGATGAAGCCGCCTTTTCTTCTGTCCGAGTTGCCCGTAGTAGTCGGCAATCAGAAGCGGGCGGCCCGGAAGCGCGTTGCGCAAGTCTCGCAGCCAGGCGATGGCGCGCGTGTGCCCGTCGGTAAACATTTCATTTGCGACCTGGCACGCGGTCACGGCACGGACCCGCGCGCTCACCTTCGCTGGCAGTTCATCATTCAAGTTCCCGCAATCGCCCTCCAACACATGCACTCGCTTGCCCAGACGAGCCGTGCGAATACGCGACCGCGCCTCCCTGCACATCGCCGGGTTGAGGTCCATCCCCCAGCCGACGAAGCCCGGGTCTTGCCCCGCCAGTTCCAACAACAACGCGCCGTTTCCGCAGCCTAGGTCAAGCACATGATTAAACTCCAGCCGACGAATAAGCTCCGGCAGGATGCCGAGCGTCGAACCATCAACCGCGTCGAAGGCTCTGGCATGACGCGCGCGGTCAACAGCCGCTTGCGCGCCCGACGGATCGCGCAGAAGTTTAGCGAGTTGCGAAGCATTGCCGCCGTATGCGCCGACGTACAGGTCAAGTAGAAAACGCGAACCGCCCGTATAGTTGCGGGTCGTGGCGAACCGCTCGCCGGACCTGCGCAGAAGGTCTGTACGGGCGGCCACATATTCCAACATCCCGCGCAGTAGAGAGGAGTCAATAGCATACTTCGCAGACAGTTCATCTGCGGTGGCTGGCTTCTTCAAAGCCGCGAAAATCTCCAGGTCATGCAATGTGGCTACGGCGTGAGAAAGTTGGAAGGCTTCGACCAGGTCGTAGACGCACCATTGATCCGGCTTCTTTGACATCTCTGAGATTAGCTGGCTTGGGCGGCGGTAGTGTGTGGGCTGGCGACGAGGATTCCGGCATCAACCAACGGTTCAAAGTAGCTCGCGCCGATGCGGGGCACGCCACCGATCTCGCGCAAGAGTTCCGCGACCTCGCTGCAACTGCGCGGATGCTCGAAGAGACTCAGCATCACTTCTACGCCAGGGTCAATCCGATAACCCTCTGCCGTGCCGCCCGCGACGCTCATCAGATAGACGCCGCGTTCTCCTGTCTTCGATTCATCCAGGAGGCGCGAGCCGTCTGCATCATGATTGATAAGCTCAACGAGACGTTGGCAGTCGTGCAAATCCGGCAGCACGCGTATGTGAGAACCGCGTTGATAAGGTTGGTCCGGGTCGAAGGCAGTCGGTTGCGACCCTGCAAGCGAGACCTGCTCTGCTGCGCTCGTCTCATTGGCGCACAGCGCATAGCGAAAGAGTGATGTGAGATGATGTCGTGGCCCGAAAGTATCGCTGACGTACTCTTCAACCAGCGCGGCGTCCGGTCGAAGTCGCCTGCCATTGCTTTCCGCCCAATGCCGCAGGGCGAAGACCAGCCTGCTCAGTTGTCCATCATAAGCCCTCAGTGTGTACTTCAGGATAATTGGTCCAACTCGCCGCAGCACGTCCACCGCTTCCACCGCGAACATGTAGTGCGCGCGCGGCATCGCCGCAGGATAGTAGTGGTAGGTTGAGAAGATGTCCCTGTGCTCTGTCACAAGATGCTCGTCGCCCGGTCCAACCAGGAATGCGTTATAGGGGCCAGCATATCCGTCATACTCAAGTTGGTCGCCGAGTTGCTCGAACATGGGCGTGCCGGGTTCGGGCGCGAGCATGTGTAGTTGCGGCAGGCAGGAGGGGCTGAAGCAGCGACCCAACAGGTCCAGCGTGTCGGACTGGTCCTGTTCCAGTTCTTCCGGGTAGCCTGTGATGAAGGAGGCCGTCGTCTCAATCCCCAGGTGTTCGGCCACCGCAAGCATCGGCTCAACCAGCGAGAGGTTCAGTCGCTTCTTGGCGATCTGCTGCATCCGCGCAGACCCCGTCTCGATGCCGAAGTACAATCCGGCGCAGCCTGCCCCGGCCATCTTGTGCAGGAGTTCTTCATCAACGCAGTCAACGCGGGCCGATGCGCGCCAGCGATAACCGCGCCCGTTCACGGCCTCGCAGAACTCAAGAATCTTGCGACGATTGACGGTGAAGAGGTCGTGGTCGAGTTTGAAATCGGAAAACCCATACTGCTCGTGCAGGCGGTCCAGTTCCGAGACGAGTCGTGCCGCAGACTTCAAACGAAAGCTGCGTTGGAAAAAGCTGGCCGTCGAACAGAACGTACACATGAAGGGGCAGCCGCGACCCGCTTCGATGCGCAGCAAATCAAGCTCAAGGTCCGCGATCGGATAGTGGTCATAGTTCAGCACAGGGAGACGGTCAAGGTCCGTGACGATAGGCTTGCCTTCATTGAAATGGAGTGCGAGCGCGCCGGAGCCACGCCAACTCATGCCTGAAATATTATCGAAGCTACGCCGTTCTAGATTGGCGAGGACGGCAGGAAAGATTTCGTCAGCCTCATGCCGCACGATGATGTCGAACTGAGTGAAGCGTTCGAGTATCTGCCGGTGCAACATCGTGGCGTGCGGGCCGCCGAGCAGGATAGGCAAGTCCGGCTCGCGCCGCTTGAGCAAGGCGGCAACATTCAACGCGAACAGAAAGCTGCACCCCAGCGCGGTGAAGCCTACGGCATCTGGACGCCAGGCGAGCAGTTCTTCTGCGGCGCGTTCATAAAGCGTCGAGTCGTATGGAAGCTTGCCCCACTTGATGAGCCGCTTCGGGTCGTATATCCGTACCGTGTGCCCATCCGCTTCTGCGACCGCCGCGAGCGAGAGCAGACCTAGATGTGGATGAACATCCAGGAGAGCTAGAGAACCCTCCTCCGGCATCACCAGATTATCTACCAGCAACACTCTCATGAAGACCGTTTCCTGTTTGTGACGAACTCAAGGACTCCCACCGCCGCGAGTTCGCCCAACGCTTTCAGAAATCCCCTTGCCGGTCTGCTGCCGCCTCCCATCAATCGGCTCAGGTCCGCCGCCGTCTGCTTTCCATCAACGAGCGAGAGCAGGTAAAAACCCAATTCATCCAACTGAAGAATGCTTATCTCGGCAGCCGCGCCACTGCGCCAGTAACAGAAGTGGAAAGTCCCAAGTGATACCTCTTCCAACCGTGTAGACTTTTCCTGTAGCTTCGCTCCGACGGCCCTGGGGTCGCAGCGCATCTCATGCAAAATCACATCGCCACATATCCTTGGCACGCTCGCGGCGCGTGGGGCACGCTGGTCCAGGAATCCGGCGACGGGTGAGGCGGGGACAGGCGCAGCCAGTCTGCTGAGTCGCGCCCGCGCCAGTTCATAACGCATCAAGTCCCAGAGCAGCAGGTGTTCACGTCTATCAAAATCGAGCCAGTGCTCCAGGAAGTTCAACAGGTCTTGCGCACGTGCCTCTGAGGTGTCAGCGTAGCGCGCGCCTGCGGATGCGCGAAAGGAAGCATAGTTGGCGAAAACTTCTATCTCCAATCCGGCCACGTTCAGGAGCCGGAAGGTTAGCGGAAAGTCCGCACGCAACCCGTTATGCCGGACCTTAGCCGAGAGTCCGGCGAACTTCCACAGGGCATCCAGGTCCAGATTGTCCGGGTCAACGCCGCAATCGCGCAACAGGTCAGGCTCTTGTTGCCAGCGCGCCAGTAGTTGGGGATTCTCAAGCCCCGCCGCGATGACCGAGTGAACACGACTCGCGGTCATATGCGCCCCGCCATTTGTCTCACACGGTCAAGGTGCGTCTTCAATATCGCGTGTGGAAAGCCGGGCGACCAGTTATACTCCAATGTTATGGCGCGCGGGCGGGCGCGCTCAAGGACGCGCTCAAGCAGACGAAAGACGGTCGCCGGGGCTGGCGTGGCGTGGTCGTCCCACACTATGCCTGACTGGACGTTAAGACCGGAGATGTGAATTTCGACGACGCGCTCCAACGGCAAGCGGTTGATCTCCTTTTCCGCATCGGCCCCGGTGTTGAGCATCGTGATTAAGAAGTGGCTCAGGTCCAGTAGCAATCCGACCTCGCACCTGTTCAAGACCGCACTGATGAAGTCAACCATGTTCATCGTGCTGCCGGGGATAGCAAAGTATTGCGGTGAGTTTTCCAGGATGAGAGGCGCGCCGAAACGTGGCTGCAACGCGCTCAGGTTGTCCGCGACTCGCTCAACCGTCTCATCACTCAGTTGCGGGCACACCGTATAGGTCAGCGCAGTGGGCGAGCCGCCCGCGCCCGTCTCCATGTCCAGACCATCCGCGCTGATGAAGGCCAGGTGCTCCCCGATCCAGGGGGTCCGCGTCCGCTCCGCTTCAAGATTGATAGCATCTAGAATGACATCAGTGGGCGGCACAAAACCCGCGACCGACATGCTGGCGCAATGCAAGATGAGAGGGACCGTTTCCTGAATCGAACCCAGTTGGGGAGAGTGACGCAACTGCTCGAAGGGAACCTCTATATAGTCAATCAACTGCGGATTCGCATCAATGAACTGAGGAATACTCGGACCGTAGGCGAGTCCGATGGAGGTCGTGCCTGTAGGAGTGTTCAGATATTTCATGTCGCACGCCGTCTAGACGACAACCCACACGCCACCTGCGCGGCGGCGTGGAGGTTGTAGAGATGCCTGTTTGTTAGACCTTAACTGAGCGAGGAACGTCCACGTTGCATGTCGGACGGAAGAGCCGGAAAACTACTGGACCAGAATTTAGTCGTACTCCCAGGCTTCACCAAGCCGCCCGGCGGAAATATCAACCCGACTGACCTGGATGGACAACTGACCTTTGGCGAGGCAACGCTGGATTGCCGCGACCTTCTTATCATCAAGGGAGAAATCCATTTTGATTTTCGGGATAGCTCCTTGAACGTCAATGCTCGGACCCTTCTTCGATGAGGATTTCTTCGAGGATCTCTTCTTTGCTGGCATATTTCCTCCTCTGGTTAACTGAGCCGTGGCAGCGGATTTGCTCGCGGCCACAACATCGTTTTGATTACGGAAAAACACTGCGCGTATTGAATAGTAGGGAGAGGTAAATGTCAAGACTTACAAATCGTTTAAGCTTATTAACTCACCGATTGGTCCAATTAACTTTCCGGCTCTGAGGCTTGATAAGCCGGGAACGCGCACCTTCATCATCGGCTCGTTTCTCGGCATGAACATGATATGTATGCGCCAGTCAATCTCCTGGTCCTCTGCTAAAAGAAGCTCATAACGCGGCATGAGCAGAGACAGCGCGGCTTTGATGATGTATGTTGCGAGATGCGCGCCCACGCAGGAGTGCCCCCCTGCGCCGAACGGAAAATATTCGTAAGGCGACGGCCTTGTCCCGCTCCAACGCGACGGCAAAAACTCTTGCGGACGCGGAAACCGCCCGGCATCTCTGTGCGCAAGAAACGGACACAAGACAAGCTCGCAACGTTCAGGTAGCGACAGGCCGTTGAGCGTTGCGGGCCGCGTCGTGACTCTCACCATCAATGCGTTGGGCGGCAGCAGTCGCAGGCTTTCATTGATAACTGAATCGAGCAGGGTCAGCCGCGCAAGCTGGCGCGAGGGCGACACGTCACCGGCTTGTGATGCTTCATCGAGTTCGCGCAGCAACGCGCGCCGCAGTTCCGGCAGTTGAGAAAGAATCAGCAGTGTCCAGGTCAGCGCGACGGCAATGGGTTCATTGCTTGACACGAAGAGCACATTGCCGTGAGCGACCAGTTCATCTTCAGAGAATTGCTTTCCAGACTCTAACTTGAGAGCGGCGAGCCTGGCGAGTACGCCATCCGATGAGGCTTCTGCTGAGGATAGGGAATGCTGGCGATACGAGCGAATGTGTCGCCGCATCGCATCGTCAAGTGAAGAGCCGAGCGCGATGAGATTGTCTCGTAAAGTTTCGCTTGCAGAGTTGAACGGCGCTGTCGCCTCGC
>JAXDFO010000082.1:0-4435 GCA_034665545.1 Blastocatellia bacterium | reverse complement strand
AACTCTATGTTGGGGTTGGACGTGCTCTCAACTGCGACTGACTCCCATTCATCATCAAGACAGAGCACGGATGTTGGGCCCAACGGCAGTTCATCCATCAAACGTCGCTGCGTGAGAAGCGACGGCGCGTTCGTATCGGAAAGCAGGAACGCGACGCGCTCCCTCGGATACTCAGGGTCAATCGGCACGTAAGCCGCCCCCGCTTTCAGCGTGCCCAAGAGCGCGACGACCATCAACGCAGAGCGTTCCATGCAGATGTTGACGAGAGCATCAGGCCCGATGCCTCTGCGCCGCAGGTGGTGGGCCAACTGGTTGGCCCGCCTGTTCAACTCGTCGTAGGTCAACTGTTCGCCCGCAAAAATCAAGGCGACAGATTCGGGAGTCCGCTCCACCTGCGCTTCAAAGAGTCCGTGCAGCGTGCGCGCCTCGGGCGCGTGCTCCACGCCGGTTCTGTTCCATTCAATCTCAATCTGCTCCCGGTCGCTCTCGCTCAGCAGTGACAACTCGCCAGCCACCGTTTCAGGATTGCGCGCCGCGCTCTCGACGAGAGTTGAAAAGCAGCGCGCGAGGCGTTCTATCGTCAACGCATCGTAAAGCAGCGCGTCGTAATTAAACTCCGCCTTCAACGCTTGCCCTTCCGAGACACATGCGAGCTTGAGTTTGAAACGGTCGAAGCAGGCGTCCTGCGACCGAAGCGAAAACGTCAATCCTCCCGCGCTCTGTTGCGCGGCCTCCGCATCCTCCCGCCACTCGAAACAGAACGGAAGAAAGCTCTCGACGCCATCTGTGCTATCCAAAGCTCCCGCGATGTCGTCCCATGAGAAATACTCTTGCCATTCCTCGACCTCGCGCGCCGCCGCGTGGACCTGCTTCAGCAAATCGGAGAAACGCGACTCTTCTTTGAAGCTACAACGCACGGGCAACCACCTCGAACACAATCCGAGGACGCCTTCCAACTCTTCAAATCTCCTGCCGTCATAGAGCTTCCCCGTCAACATCTCGGATTGTTCCGTGAGCCGCCACAACAAGGTCTGCCAGCACGTCATGAGGAAAGTCTCAACCGTGACCCCGTATCTTCCGGCGACGAGACGCAGCTGCGCCAGC
Source organism: Blastocatellia bacterium (assembly GCA_034665545.1). Taxonomy (GTDB): domain Bacteria; phylum Acidobacteriota; class Blastocatellia; order Pyrinomonadales; family Pyrinomonadaceae; genus DASYML01. The sequence goes on along the minus strand of JAXDFO010000082.1, from coordinate 3,331 downwards.
CTTTCATCTTCAATCAAGGACGCGAGAGTGGCCGGGTTAAATTCCGCGTGGTCAGACGGCTTGCGCTCGAAGGGAATCTTGAAGAGGGAGAGAGACGGCCATTCCTGGTCCAGCCAGTAAGCCCTTCCGGCCAGAGCCTCTTCACCTTCCAGCAATTCATTCTGCCACTCGGAAAATTGCAAGTATTGCGCGGCCTCTTCCGACGCTTCCCCGCCCCCGGCGCGTGCGGCGTAAGACGAACTCAGTTCACGGACCAGCTTCCTGAGCGTCACAGTGTCCGCACACAGAGCGGGCAAGGTTACTAACAAGAGATGTGTTTCGCCGGACAGGCTCAGCAGCGACAGTTGCAGGAGCGAATCAAGACTGAAGTCGAAGGGCGCGCGAGTTTCTTCTCGCAGGAGTTCTTCAACCAGGGCGTCGAGCGGCCTCTGCGCGCTGGCTTCCGGCAGCTTCCGGTATTGCCAAGACGGGCGCGCCTGAGGATTGATGACCTGTAGCGGAATTTTCATGCCGGGCTGGCGCAGGAAACTGGTCCGCAGAATCTCATGTTGCATGACGACTTCATGAACCGCATCCTCGAAGGTCCGCACATCGAGTTGGCCTTCGATGAGGACCGCGCAACGCGCGCGATAAGCCATCTGCCCGTCGTCCTGCTGCAATCCCCAGAGACGCTTCTGCTGCGGCGATAGCCTGTAGCCCTCTACGACCTCTTTCAACTCGCTTGCTTTTTGCATCTTCGTCCGCCCGTTGATGTGCGCTAGATGTCCGTGCGCGTAAAGGCTTCGCCCATGGCGACCAACACTTTTCTTGGTCCGGTAAAAGGATTGCGCCCGTGTGCGACGAGCATGTTATCGAGCATCAACACGTCGCCCGCCTGCCAGTCAAACTCAACCGTCTGAGCCGCGTAGGCTTCACGAATCGAGTCAATGACGTTGTTCTCAATCGGAGAACCGTCGCCGTAGTAGGTGTTATAAGGCAACTCATCTTCCGCCAACATCGTCAACATTGCATCGCGCACCTCTTGTCTCAAGCTGGACACATGCCAGAAGGCGACGTGATTGAACCAGACCATTTCATGCGTCTGCGGGTGCTGCGCGATGGCCGGACGGACCTGGCGCGTGCGCAGGCGGTCGCCCGGCTTCCACTCGCACTCGATCCGCGCCGCGCGACAATATTTCTCGACCTCTGCTTTGTCGTCCGTGTGAAAGCTGTCTTGCCAGTTGAGGCTCAGGCCGTCGCCGAAGTTGCGCACCAGCATCCACCCGCGCTCGCTGAATCGCTCTCTTATCTGCGGGTCAATGCGCTCGAAGACCCTGCGCACGTCCGCGATGGGCGTCTGGCCCTTTTGTGCTGCTGGCTGAAGACAGTAGAACCAGATTTTCATGGGCCAGGTCACGACGTAGGTCAACTCGTTATGCAAGGCTATGCTTTCGTCCGGCGGATATTCGGTAGAGGTGTAGACCTTATCGCTCAACTTCGTGCGCGGCGTCGCGCCTTCCATGTAGTACATCAACTCGACGGAAGTGGCCGCGAGAAACTTTTCAAATCCGGCTTGAGATTTAATCTCAAAGCCCCTGAAGAGCACACCGCCATGCTTCAGCAAGTGACCTTCGATGACTTTAAGATTGTTCGTCACCCATTCGGCGAGGTCCAGGTTGTCCGTCGCGGGCTGGACCAGTAAAGGCAGAGTCTCGCCGGGCCGCAGTTCACCTGTGCGGACCAATTTATCCTGCGGCACACTGATGATTTTCGGCTTGATGCTTTTGAATTTTTTAAGTTTCGACTCTTCGCGTTTTCGCCTTTCGGCCTCAAGCTCTATTTTTTCAGACTCCATAAGAATTTCCAGGTCGCTGATGAAGGCATCGGGCTGCGCGAGGATGCCGCCGAGCAGCGTCTCGTAATTTCCCAGCATGCGCCTCATCGTCGCGGCGTCGAAAAGGTCCGCGCTGTATTCCAGCGAAGCCTGTAGCCCCGCGTCCGTCTCCACCAGGTTGAGCAGCAGGTCGAACTTCGCCTGGCCCGTCCCGCCTCCGACATTGAGAGGCGTGAGGACCAGCCCGCGCAGTTCCAGTGGGCTGGCCGGAGCATTCTGGAAAACTATCTTGGCCTGAAAGAGCGGCGTCCGGCTGGCCGCGCGGTCAGGGTTGAGCGTCTCGACCAGCTTATCGAAGGGCAGGTCTTGGTGCGCGTAAGCCATGAGCGTCAATTCCCGGACCTGTTTGAGAAAGTCTCTGAAGGACGGATTGCCTGAAAGCTTCGCTCGCAGGACCAGTTGATTGACGAAGAAGCCTATCAATTGTTCCGTCTCGCTGCGGTTGCGATTGGCGACATCCGTGCCGAGCGTTATGTCATCCTGTCCCGTGACACGGGACAGCAGAATGTAGAAAGCCGCCAGCATCGTCATGTACAGGGTTGCGCCCTCGCGTTGGCCCAACTGCTTGAGCGAGTCGCGCAGGGCGGGCGAGAGCAATAGAGTTTCCTGCGCGCCGCGATGTTCGAGCGCGGCGGAGCGCGGCCTGTCGGTCGGCAACGCGAGCAAGGGAAGTTTGCCGGACAGATGTTGTCGCCAGTAAGCAAGCTGCTGTTCCAGATGTTCTCCGCTGAACCACTCTCTTTGCCAGATAGCAAAGTCCGCGTACTGCACCGGCAGGTCCACGAGCGGCGAACGCTCGCCCTTTGAGAATGCCTCGTAGAGCGTCGCCACCTCTCGCATCAGGACGGTCATGGACCAGCCATCCGAGACGATGTGATGCATCGTCAGCAGAACCAAATGTTCTTCCGCATTCAGCCGGAGCAGGCTCGCGCGCAACAGAGGCCCGCGCCTTAAATCGAACGGACGCCGCGCCTCTTCCGCCATCAACCTTCGCGTTTCAGCCGCCCGCGCATCCTCTTCAAGTTGCTGCAAGTCAATCAACGGGAGGCTCATAGTTTGCGCGGACGCAATCAACTGCCGGGGCCGCCTGTTCACCGCCTGGAAAGTCGTACGCAAAGCCTCGTGTCGCCTGACGACTTCATTGAGCGCACGCTCAATCGCTGCGACATCGAGCGCACCGTTCAGCCGCACGCTCGTCGGAATGTTATAAGCTGAGCTATTCGGCTCCAACTGGTCCAGAAACCATAACCGCTGCTGCGCAAACGACAATGGTATCTCTTCTTGACCCTCTCTCCTCACTCCCACTATCGGCGGTGCGATGACCGACTTCTCTGCCCGCATCCTCTCTTCCACCACTTGGGCCAAGCCTCTCACGGTCGGACGCTCGAAGAGGCTGCGCAAGCCGACTTCGAGATGGAACAGTTCTCTGACTCTGGAGATGAGTTGGGTGGCGAGCAG
>JAXDFO010000081.1:0-8353 GCA_034665545.1 Blastocatellia bacterium | reverse complement strand
GGGCGCGCCCCATCGCCCCGTGTTGCTTGCAGAGACGCTCGACTTGCTTGAGCCGTCTCGCGGCGGCCTCTTCGTGGACGGGACGCTCGGCATGGGCGGCCACAGCGAAGCGATTCTCGAAGCCTCTGCGGAAACGCGCGTCATAGGGATTGACCGCGACCGTGAAGCCTTGCGTTGGGCCAACGAAAGGCTCGCGCATTTCGGCACGCGCTTTCGCGCTGTGCACGGAGACTTCCGCGAGATAGAGCGCATCGTTGAAGAGGCGGGCGAGCGCAACTTGAGCGGCGTGCTGGTTGACCTGGGCGTCTCGTCGCTTCAGTTCGACGCGGGCGAGAGAGGTTTCAGCTTTCGTCATGATGCGCCCCTTGACATGCGTATGAATGCGTCGGGCGATGAAGAGACGGCGGCGGATTTGTTGGAGCGTCTTCCCGAAGAAGAGATAGCGCGCATTATTTACGAGTACGGAGAGGAGCGGCGTTCGCGCCGTGTCGCCCGTTGGATAGTTGAAAGACGAGAGCGCGGCGAGCCTCTCAAGACCACAGGAGAGTTGGCCCAACTGGTCGAACGCGCGGTCGGCTATCGAAGCAAGAAGGACCGTATACATCCGGCGACGCGCACGTTTCAGGCTCTGCGCATCGCAGTCAACAGAGAGTTGGAGGGCCTGGACCAGTTCGTTGAGACGGCGATTGATCTTTTACAACCGGACGGGCGCTTTGCCGCGATCAGCTTTCATTCGCTCGAAGATCGCATCATCAAACAGACCTTGCGCCGCCTGGCCGGACAATGCGCTTGCCCGCCGCGCGCGCCCGTCTGCTCTTGCGGGGCGCGCCGCGCGGTAGAGATATTGACGCGCCGCCCGGTCGTGCCGGGCCAGTTGGAGATAGAGGAAAACCCCCGCGCTCGCAGCGCCAAGCTGCGTTCCTGTCGCAAGCTCGTTGCGACCTCAGCCGAGAAGGCTCTTTGAGACGCGCCGGTGAGAGATTGTTTGAGCCTCTGACTTTCTCTCTGGCGTGCCTGCCTTTGATTCCGGCGCTTGACCCGAACCGTTTTCTGGGAAACGTCATGAGAAGATTACCCTCTACGCAAAAGAACAACAGCATCACGCGCGAGCGCGACGGTCGCGCCTTCTCGCGCCTCGCTGGCTTACTCTTCTGCGGGCTCTTGCTCGCGGGCGGCTTCGTCTTTGCGGCGGGCCAACATTTCGCCGCCGTCCACTATGGTTACGAGAGCGAGAAACTGCGCCTTGAGCGAGCGCAATTGTTAGAAGAGCAGCGACGATTATTACTTGAACGCGAGGCTGCGACCTCACCGACGCGTCTGGAGCGTGCGGCGCGTGACATAGGATTGCAGCCCGTGCAGGCCGCGCAGGTCAACGTGAGGAAGAATGTCGCCGGACAGTTGCCGCCGACGGCGAGCGTGCTGGTGGGGTCGTCCGCCTCGCTCAATCGTTGAAGACTTGAACCGCAGACGGCCCACATGCTCTCCCACATCGAAAGCGTTTGGAGTTTTGTTGTAAGCGTTTCTCTTTCAAACAGCGAAGGTCATCCCTGCAAGCCTTCGCTTCTTCCGGCAGAGAAGGAACAGGCCGCAAAGTAAGCATGCTCGCACGCTCCACTTCATCATCAAAAGCACGCCCCGACACGGCGCACACGCGCGCCCTCGTCGTCTCTCTTGCGCTGGCCTGCTGGATGCTCGCCATCGGCGCGCGGCTGGTCTACCTGCAAACCTCTCAGCACGATATGTTGCAGGGCAAGGCCCGCGCGCAACAACGGGATGTGGTCGAGACGAGCGCGCTTCGCGGGCTGGTCCTGGACCGCGCGGGCCATGAACTGGCGCGCAGCATCCTGACGGAATCCTTCTTCGTCGTGCCCGGCGAAATCAAGAGCGTGGAAGAGACGGTCGCGCAGTTGGCTAAGATTCTGGGGACGGATGAGAGGGAACGCGCCGCGCTCGTCAAGCGTCTGCATGAAGCGCAGGAGACGAATCGAAAGTTCGCCTGGGTCGCGCGCAAGCTCGAACATGATGACGCGGAAAAGCTTCGCAAGTTGAATCTGGAAGGCTTGTACTCGCTCAAAGAGCCGAAGCGTTTTTATCCGAACGGGCTGCTCGCATCGCACGTCCTCGGCTTCGTCGGTCTTGATGAGATGGGCCTCGCGGGGATAGAGCAGGCTTACAACGAACGCATCAAGGGCGAGCCGGGCAGGGTTCTGGTTGAGCGCGACGCGCACCTTCATCCTTATGGAAGCCTTGAAGCGGAGGCGCAGCAGGGACAGACCATCGTGTTGACGCTGGACCAGATGGTTCAGTATCGCACGGAGCAGGCTCTTCGCACGGCTGTCGAAAACGCGCATGCTAAATCAGGCACGGCCATCGTCCTCGACCCGCACACGGGCGAAATCCTCGCGCTCGCCAACGCGCCGTCGTTCGACCCGAACAACCCGAACACGGTCTCCAAAGAGACGCTCGCCAATGGAGCCTTGCAGAATATTTACGAGCCCGGTTCGACCTTCAAGATAGTCGCTTACTCCGCCGCGATTGAGAAAGGATTGGTCAAGCCCGATGACAAGATAGATTGCCAGATGGGTTCGATTACAGTGGCCGGGCGACTGATACACGACCATCACCCGTTCGGCACATTGACTATCGCAGATGCCCTGGCGAAATCCAGCAATGTCGCGGCGATTAAGTTGGGCCTGCGCGTCGGCGATGATTCGATGTACGACTACATACGTCGCTTCGGCTTCGGCTCGCAGACGCGCATTGAACTGCCGGGCGAAACTTTAGGACTGGTCCGCAAGGTCAGCAACTGGCAACCGTCCTCCATCGGTTCGATAGCCATCGGGCAGGAAGTCGGCGTGACGCCCGTTCAGATGGTCGCGGCCTTCGGCGCGCTGGCGAACGACGGCCTGCGCATCGCGCCGCACATCGTTAAAGAGGTCCGCACCCTTGATGGCAAGATTACTTACCAGGCCGCGCCGGAACAGCATCAGGTGGTGAAGGCGGAGACGGCCAAAGCCCTGCGAGGGATGCTTGAGGGCGTGACGCTCAACGGGACCGCGAAGAAGGCGCAGCTTGACGGTTACACGGCGGCGGGCAAGACCGGCACGGCGCAGAAGATAGACCCGCAGACGCACGCTTATTCAAAGACGAAATACATAGGCTCTTTCGTCGGTTTCGCGCCCGTCGAGAATCCGGCGGTCGTCATCATCGTCGTGATAGACGAACCCAAAGGCTCTTATCACGGCGGCGACGTGGCCGCGCCCGTCTTTCGTGAAATCGCGGAACAGGTCCTGCCGGATTTGAACGTCGCGCCCGATACAGAGTTGAAGGATGCTCCCATGCATCAACAGATCGCGCTTTCGCCGCGCGCGGCTGAGGCTATGGAGAGCGCGCACGCGGAGTTGCAACGAGAGGCCGAAGAGCGCGACGCGACTCTGCCGCAGGTCGCGCGCAAGGAAGATAGGGGAGGGATGGAAGAGGTCGTCTATGCGCCAGCAACCAGGCGCGCGGTGTTGATGCCGAATTTGCGCGGGCGTAGCGTGCGCGATGCCGTAAACATCTGCGCCGCGCTGGGCCTGCAACTAGAAGCGCAGGGCGATGGTGGACGCGCGCTCAGGCAAAGACCTGAAGCGGGCGCGGAGGTCCACGCGGGGCAGGTCGTAGAGGTTGACTTCGGCAGAAAGGATTGATGAGAAATCCGCATTCCGTGATGACAAGCAGACGCGCACATTCTCAGAGAGGAGTCGAAGGAAGAATCAATGCCTGCCGCCTGCGCCTGCGCGCTGCTCGCGCGACGCAGAAGACGAGGGCGGTTCATCCTCAAGACGCCGAGCAGCATGAAGAGAATGCTATATCTTCATCTTCCGTTGAGGTGCAGGAGGCGTCGCGTATGTCGTCGGTCGCGGAAATATTGAGGGAGGCGGGGAGAGAGTTGAGTTGGCTCGAAGATGAATTATCGCCGGAGGTTGACGAGCGCACGCCGGGGCGTACAGGATTGGATGTGAAGGAAGAGGTCGGAACGGCGTGAAGGTGGGCGAGGCAGCAAGGTTGATGGGCGCGGCGGCGGATGGCGTGAGCGCGTTGTTTCTTGAAAGGGAGGTCGCCGGATTTTCGATTGACTCGCGCGCGACCCTAGAGGGCGAACTCTTCTTCGCCTTATCGCAGGAGGATTACGCGCGCGCGGGCTTTAACGGGACGTTCGCGGACGGCCATCTGTTCATTGAGCAAGCCTTCGAGAGAGGCGCGTTGGCGGCGGTGGCCCGCGCCGAGCGCGTCCGCGATGATGAAGCCTTGCGCGCGATGAGCGAGAGGCTGCTTCTCGTTGATGATGCCATCGCGGCCTTGCAGACCTTAGCGCGAAAGGTTTACGAAGCGTGGGCGCGGCCCGTGATAGCGATTACGGGCAGCGCGGGAAAGACTACGGCCAAAGAATTGACGGCCCATATCTTGAGCGCGACGGGCAGGCGAGTGCTCAAGAGCGAGCGAAACTATAACAACGGTCTGGGATTGCCGCTCGCCGTCCTGCAAATGGTGACGCGTGGACACGCGCCCGAAGCATACGACCTGGCCGTTCTGGAAATGGGCATGTCATCTCCGACACATGAGATAGCACGTCTGACCAAGATTACGCCCCCCGACATCGGCGTTGAATTGCTGGTCGCGCCGGTCCACCTTGAATACCTGGGCACGATTGAAAACATCGCGGCTGCCAAAGCGGAATTGGTCCAGGGACTCAAGCCCGGCGGGACGGCCATCTTGAATGCGGACGACGAGCGCGTGCTGGCGATGCGCGGCCTGCATGATGGTCCAGTCGTTACTTTCGGCATAGAGCTCCAGTCGGACGTGACGGCGAGCGAGATAAACACGGCGCGCTTCGGACGCAGCAGTTTTCTCCTGCGCACGCCGCTCGGTGAGGCGCGAGCCGTCTTGCCCATACCGGGCCGTCACAATCTGATGAACGCGCTGGCCGCGTCGGCGGTCGCCAGCGTTTTGGAAATTGGACCGGAAGAGATAGCCAGTGCCTTGCGCACAGCGAAGCCGCCGCACATGCGCGGGGAAGTGCTGGACTTCGCCGCCGGGTTCACGGTCGTGGATGATTCCTACAACTCGAACCCGCGTTCGCTGTTGAGCATGGTCCAGACGATTGCGGGGGGCGAGGCAGAGGCCGCGCGCCACATCGTCATCGCGGGAGAGATGCTCGAACTAGGACCGCAAGCGGCGTTGATGCACAGGGAGGCGGGGCGCGAAATCGCTCGCGCGGGAATTGATGTGTTATGGGGAGTGCGCGGGCTGGCGCGGGAAATAATTGATGGAGCGAGAGAGGCAGGGATGAGCGAGACGCGGTTTTTCGAGAGTTCGGAAGAGGCCGCCGCCGCGCTCGTCGCGCAGGTCCGAGCGGGCGACCTCGTCCTCGTTAAAGGCTCTCGCGGAGTTCAAACGGACAAGGTGGTCCAACAACTGCGCGACCATTTCCCGCTCGCGGAGGCGGACGACTGAACACCGCTTACTGATTGACGAGATGATCTATTACCTCTTTTACGAATTGCTGTATAGCCGGTTCAAGGATGGTGAGGCGTATCTCGTCAAGGCGTTGAATGTTTTTCAGTATGTCACGTTTCGCACGGCCTATGCTTCGATAACGGCTTTGTTAATCGCGCTGGTCTTCGGCGGAAAAGTGATACAGGCTTTGAAGAACTGGAACGTCGGGCAGGAGATTCGAGAGGAAGGGCCGCAGTCGCACATGGCGAAGCGCGGGACGCCGACGATGGGCGGCATCCTGATTATAGGCTCTGTGCTTATCTCAACCTTGTTGTGGGCCAAGCTGGATAATCTGCACGATAGCCTCTACGTCTGGGTCGTGATGGCGGCGACGCTGCTCTTTGCATTGATAGGCTTTTCCGATGATTACCAGAAGATGGCGAAGAAGCAGAACCTGGGCCTCACAGGCAAGCAGAAATTAGTGGCCCAATTTTTAATCGCCGTCGGCGTCTGGGCGGTGCTCTACTTCTTCACCGATTATCACTGGAACGTGAACATCCCTTTCTTCAAACAGACGGCGGAACCCGAAGGCATCAGCTATATAGGGCCGTGGCTCTACGGGGTCTTCATCATAGTGGTGTTGCTCGGCGCATCGAACGCCGTGAATCTGACGGACGGGTTGGACGGGTTGGCGATTAGCGTGACCTTCATCGCCATGACGGCGTTGACGGGACTGACGTACATCATCGGAGACCAGCGATTTTCCAGTTATCTAGGTCTCACACACTTGCCGGAGGTCGCGGAGTTGACGGTCTTCTGCGGGGCGATGGCGGGCGCGAGCTTAGGCTTTCTCTGGTACAACGCGCCGCCCGCAGAGGTCTTCATGGGTGACACGGGGAGCCTCGCTATAGGCGGCGCGATTGGGACCATCGGCGTGCTCACCAAGCAGGAGTTCGTGTTGTTGATGGTGGGCGGCGTGTTCGTGATAGAGGCGATGTCTGTGATGTTGCAGGTGGCTTCATTCAAGATGACGAGGCGGCGCATCTTCAAGATGTCGCCGCTCCATCATCATTTCGAGTTACAGGGCTGGCGCGAATCGAAGGTCGTCTTTCGCTTCATCATTCTCGCCATCCTCTTTGCGCTCCTGAGTCTTTCGACGCTCAAACTGCGTTGAGCGTGCCTGACAGTTGAGCTATTTGATCTTTGAAGGACGAAGAGATTTTGGAAGTCGCGGGAAAGAAAGTTTTAATCTTGGGGGCAGCGCGGAGCGGCGTGGCGAGCGCGCGATTTCTCGTTGAGCGAGGCGCAATCGTCGCGCTCAATGACCGCAAGCCCCTGGAAGAGTGGGGCGATGAAGCGCACGCCCTCAAAGCTCTCGGCGTGGGCCTCCTGGCGGGAGACGCGCCGTCCTGGTTATTGGACCAGACTGAGTTAGTCGTGATTAGTCCGGGCGTCCCCGTCAAGAGTATTCCGGTGCGTTATGCGGAACGCGCGGGCGCGTTAGTGATAGGCGAGATAGAACTCGCGTCGCGTTTCCTGCGCGGGCGCATCGTCGCCATCACGGGCACGAACGGCAAGACGACGACCACCGCGCTCGTCGGAGAATTGTTGAAGGACGCGGGGCTGAGCGTGCAGGTCGGAGGCAACATAGGAACGCCGCTCATCTCGCTCGTCGAAACATCGCGCGAAGACGGTTGGACGGTCGCGGAGGTTTCGAGTTTTCAGTTGGAGACGATTGTGGACTTTCATCCGTCGGTCGCGCTCGTCCTTAACGTGACGCCGAATCACATGGACCGCTACGAATTATTCAAGGACTACGCGGCGGCCAAGCATCGCATCTTTCGCAATCAGGAGGCGGGCGACGTGGCGATTCTCAACGCGGATGATGAGACGGTGGCGACCTGGGGCGAGGGCTTGCGCGCGCATGTGGTCCAATTCAGCGTGCGGCGCGAACTGGATGAAGGATTGTTCTTGCGCGATGGCCGCGAGTTGATTTCGCGGACGAAGGATGCGGAGCGAGTGCTCTTGAATCGTGAAGAGATGTTATTGCGCGGTCTGCATAACGTGGAGAATGTGCTGGCGGCTCTGGCGGCGGGGCTGGCCTGCGGGGCCGCGCCGGATTCGATGCGCGAGACCGTGCGCCGCTTTCGTCCAGTAGAGCATCGCCTTGAGCATGTCGCGGAGATTGAAGGCGTGAAGTTTTATAATGACTCGAAGGCGACTAGCGTTGACGCGACCCTCAAGGCTCTCGAAGCCTTCGCGGACGAGCAGGGCAAGATAGTTCTCATCCTCGGCGGTCGCGGCAAGCAGGCTCCCTATGCTCCGCTCGCAAAGCTCATACGCGAGCGAGCGCGCAAGCTCATACTGATAGGCGAGGATGCGTTGACCATTGAGCGAGAGTTGAAAGAGGAAGCGGCCACAGAACGCGCGGGCGACATGGCGGACGCCGTGCGCCGCGCCTTCAAGGCGGCTGAGGCTGGCGACATAGTCCTACTCGCTCCGGCCTGCGCCAGCTTCGATATGTTCAAGAGCTTCGAGCATCGAGGGGAAGTCTTTAAAGAGGAAGTCGGAAAGATAGCGATGAGTGATGAAAGATGAGCGATGAAAGATGAGCGATGAGCGATAGCTTTTCTCTTAGCATTCATCATTGAGTTTTGAGTTATGGCGCGAAAGTTACAGGCGGATAAATGGTTGTTTGCGGCGACGGCGGGGCTGGCCCTGTTCGGCGTCGTGATGGTCTATAGCGCGTCCGCCGTGATGGCCGCTCAGGAGAATCATAACCAGTATTACTACGTCATCAAGCAGGGCATGTGGACGGGCATAGGCTTTCTGGCGATGTTGGGCGCGATGCGTTTCGATTATCAATACCTGCGCA
>JAXDFO010000080.1:0-20374 GCA_034665545.1 Blastocatellia bacterium | reverse complement strand
TCATAGGGTCGCAGATGGAGCAGGTCAGTCGCCTGCGCACGCTCCGATCGCTCATTGATTTCCTCTCTGCTCGTCCCGGCGCGGACGCAGGTCCAGCAACTGCTGCGGAAGCAAACTCTTCATCGTCATCAACTCCGCAGGGGAAAGCGGACTTGACGGAAAAACTTTTGCGAATCGTCAGCGAGCGGACGGGTTATCCACCGGAGATGCTCAACCTGGACCTCAACATGGAGGCGGACCTCGGCATTGATTCGATTAAGCGCGTCGAGATTCTGGGCACTTTCCAGCGCGCCTGCTTCGCGGACGACGCGCAAAAGGCCAGGCTCTTGATGGAGAAGTTGACGGGCCTCAAGACCCTGCGCGCAATCTTGGATGCGATTCAATCGTCTCTTGATTCACACGAGCCGCCGCCTGGACCAATAAATGGACCAAACGGGAAATCTAAGACGCCGCTCGACTCATCAGCTTTGAAGGATGATGAAGAGAGAGCTATTGAAGATGAGGCCGCGTTGCCGCGTTTTCTGCTGACGGCGGTTGACGCGCCGTTGATGGACCAATCTTTGCGAATAACGCCGGATAGCCTGTTTCTGATTACGAACGACGGGCGGGGAGTGGCCCAATCGCTCGCGGATGCTTTGAGAAGTCTGGGCGCGCGCGCCGTCATCGTCCGCATGGCCCATAGCATGGGCGTGCTGGACCAGTTTACTTACTCCGCGAATTTGTCTGGCGAATCGGATGTGGCGGACCTGATGCGCAAGGTGCGACTTCAGCATGGGCCACTCGCGGGCGTCGTGCATCTGGCGGCGTTGATGGAGGGAGAGCCATTTGAGCGTATGGATATTTCGGGCTGGCGCGAGCGTCTGGGCCTGGAAGTCAAGAGCCTGTTTCTGCTGGCGAGGGCGGCGGGCGAAGACTTCAAGCGAGCGACGCGCGAAGGGCGTGGCTGGCTCATCGCTGCGACCTCTATGGGCGGGACGTTTGCGAGCCATGACGCGACTCAATCTTTTATTCCGAGCCAGGGTGGAATCGGCGGCTTCGTTAAGACCTTAGCGACCGAATGGCCCGGCGTGCATCACAAGGTCATAGACTTTGACACGAACGCGCCCGCGCCGGAGTTGGCCCAACGCGTGCTCGCCGAGATGACATCTCAGGATGAAGATGTCGAGGTCGGTTACAAGGGAGCGCGGAGGCTGGTCCTGCGCTCGGTCGTCTCTTCGCTGGACCAGGAAAGCGAAGCCGCTCTGAGCATCAAGGCGGGCGACATCCTGCTGGTGACGGGCGGCGCGCGCGGCATCACAGCCGAAGTGGCCTGCGAACTGGCGAACAGATACCAGCCGACGATTCTCCTGGCGGGGCGTTCGCCGATGCCCGAAGGCGAAGAGTCGAAGGAGACCGCCGCGCTCACTGCGCCGCGCGATGTGAAGGCCGCGTTGATGGAACGAATGCAGCGAGACGGTCAGGCGGTCAGCCCCGCGCTTGTCGAGGCCGCCTATGCGCGACTCTTGCAGGACAGGGAGATGCGCGCTTACGTCGCGGCCATGAAGCGTGCTGGCGCGACGGTTCGTTATTACCCTGTGGACGTGCGGGACGAAGCGGCGTTCGGCTCTCTGATTGATAATATCTACGAGACTTACGGGCGCATTGACGGCGTGATTCACGGCGCGGGCGTCATCGAAGACAAGCTAATAGAAGATAAGGCGGCGGACTCTTTCGACCGCGTCTTTGAAACGAAGGCTCTCAGCGCGTTTATCCTGAGCCGCAAACTGCGGCCCGCATCGCTCAAATTTCTGGTCCTTTTTTCTTCCATCTCCGGTCGCTTCGGCAATCGCGGGCAGGGCGACTATGCTGCCGCCAACGAGTTGATGAACAAGCTCGCGTTATATCTGGACGGGCGTTGGCCGGGGCGCGTCGCCGCGCTCAACTGGGGTCCGTGGGAGAAGACGGGGATGGCTTCGTCGGAGGTCCAAAAACAGTTTGCGGAAAGGGCCGTGCAGATTATCAAGCTTGATGCAGGGCGTCGGGCGACGATTGCGGAAATCATTTATGGACGCAAGGGCGAGGTCGAAGTGGTGCTCGGCGGCGGTCCCTGGAAACTGGTCGAAGACCGAGAGAGGTTCAACTCAGCCGCTCCCTTATCAACTCTAGGAGGCATGTCGCTCTCTGCTCTCAGCGGAGACTAACAATGAAGAAGCGAGTGGTCCAAAAATTTTTCAAGTTAATGCTGGCTGTGAATTATGAGCGAGACGCGAGACCGCAACATCTCTCCCGAACCGACCGATGCCTCCCTTGATGGCGACATCGCCATCATAGGCATGTCCTGTATCTTCCCCAAAGCGCCTGACGTAATATCCTACTGGCACAACATCGTCAATAAAGTTGACGCCATCAGCGACCCGCCGGAAGATTGGGAGGCAGACCTTTTCTATGACCCGACGACCGATGGCAACGACCGCACCTACTGCAAGCGCGGCGGATACTTGGGCGACCTCGCGCGCTTCGACCCGCTCAAGTACGGCGTCATGCCCAACTCGATTGACGGCGGCGAGCCGGACCAGTTTCTAGCCTTGCGCGTCGCGCACGAAGCGCTCGCAGACGCTGGCTACCTCCACAAACTGCCGGACCCGACCCGCGTTGAAGTCATCATAGGTCGCGGCACTTACATCAATCGCGGATTCACAACAGTGGTCCAGCATGGCATTGTCGTCAATCAGGTTCTGAAAATCCTCAAGCAGCTTCACCCTGAACACACAGAAGCGGAGCTCGAAATTATCAAGGGCGAACTCAAGGCCAGCCTCCCGCCCTTCAACGCGGAGATGTCGCCCGCGCTCGTCCCTAACGTGATGAGCGGTCGCATCGCCAACCGCCTGGACCTGATGGGCCCAAACTATACGGTTGACGCGGCCTGCGCCTCTTCGCATATCGCGGTCGAACGAGGGATGCAAGACCTCCTGGGCCGCAAGTGTGACATGGCCCTCATCGGCGGCGTCCACTGCTCTACGCCCGCGCCGATTCTGATGATCTTCTCGCAACTCAACGCGCTCTCAAGAAGCGGGCGCATCCGTCCCTTCGATAAGGACGCGGACGGAACGATGCTCGGTGAGGGGTTGGGCTTCATCGTGATAAAGCGGCGCGATGATGCCTTGCGCGACGGCGACCGCATCTACGCCATCATCAAAGGATTCGGAACGGCGAGCGACGGGCGCGCACTTGGTCTCCTGGCCCCGCGCGTCGAAGGCGAAGAGTTGGCCCTTCGTCGCGCCTACGAGGCGACGGGCATCTCTCCGCGCACAGTCGAATTGATAGAGGCGCACGGCACGGGCACGCTCGTCGGAGACCTCGCGGAGATACAAGCCCTCACCAGAATTTTTGGGCCAAGAGATGGAGAGACGCAGACGTGCGCGGTCGGGACCGTCAAATCCATGATTAGCCATCTCATCCCCGCGTCCGGCATCGCCGGGTTGATTAAGACTGCGCTCGCGCTCTATCACAAAGTCCTGCCGCCGACGCTCAACTTCGACGAGCCGAACCCTAAACTCGAACTCGAAAAGACACCCTTCTATCTCAACACAGAGACGCGCCCGTGGATTCACGGCTCGCCCACGCCCAGACGCGCGGGCGTCAACGCCTTCGGCTTCGGCGGCATCAACGCCCACGTCATCCTCGAAGAATACAGGGACGAACGCGAGAGCGAATCGCCCTGCTTTCAACATCAATGGGAAACGGAAGTCTGCGTCCTGCAAGCCGACTCTCGCCGGGAACTAACGACGCTGGGCCAAGAATTGAGAGACTATCTGGATAGCGAGCCTCTCATCACGCTCAAGGATTTCGCCTATACCTTAAATTCTCAATTGGACCAACCAACGTCGCACGGGCTGGCGATTGTCGCTTCATCTTTAAAGGACGCGTCGGAGAAAATATCGCACGCGCTCAAGCGTCTCGCTGACCCCGCTTGCAAGCGCATCAAGGACCAAAACGGCATCTACTTCTTCGAGCAGCAATTGAGCCGCGAGGGCCGCCTCGCCTTTCTCTTTCCGGGCGAAGGCTCGCAGTATGTCAACATGCTCGCGGACCTCTGCATGCATTTCCCTGAAGTGCGCGGCTGGTTCGATTTGATTGACAGGGCTTTTCTCTCACATCAGAGAAAGTACTTGCCGAGCCAGGTCATCTTTCCGCCGCCGACGGGCACGGGCCACACGCAGGAGACTTTGGAACAGCGTCTCTGGCAGATGGACTGCGGGCCGGAATCCATCTTCACCGCCAATCAGGCGATGCTCACGCTCCTTCATCGTTTGCAGATTCGGCCCGACGCGGTCGTCGGCCATAGCACGGGCGAATACTCCGCGCTCGTCGCCTCCGGCGCGAATCCGATTGAAGATGACGAGCAACTGACTCAAGACATTCTCAGCCTCAACAGTTTTTATGAACAACTGGCGAGGGAAGGGCGCATCCCGGAAGGCATCCTCTTGACGGTCGGCGGCGCGGACAGGGATTTCGTCATGTCGCTGGTCCAGCATTACAAGGGTCTGCATCTGGCGATGGACAACTGCCCGCACCAGATGGTCCTCTGCGGGACCAACGGCACGATGGACCAGGTCACGGCGGAGCTTCGTGAGAAGGGAGCTATCTGCACCGCGCTGCCCTTCAACCGCGCGTATCACACGCCGCTCTTCGAGCCTTTCTGTCATCGCCTCGGCGAGTTCTTTCAGAAGTTGAAAATCGTAGAGCCGCAGACGGAGATGTACTCTTGCATCACTGCCGAACCCTACCCGCGCGACCCGGACGAAATTCGCCGCCTCGCCGCAGAGCAATGGGCGCGCCCCGTCCGCTTCCGCGAGACCATCATGGCGATGTACGAAGCGGGCGTCCGCATCTTTCTGGAAGTTGGACCAAGAAATAACCTGACGGCCTTTGTTGATGACATCCTGCGCGGCAAGCCTTATCTCGCGCTCGCTTCAAACGTGCCGCACCGTTCCGGCCTGACCCAACTCAATCATACGGTCGGGCTGCTCGCGGCGCATGGCGTGCCCCTGCAATTGGACCACCTTTACGCGCGACGCGCCCCGCAAAAATTCTCTCTCAAGAAGGAGAGCGCGGAGACCGCGAAGCCGAACGAGTCCGCGCGCTCCGTCAAACTCAAGATGGGATTGCAGCCCCTGCGCCTCCAACGCGACGGCGCGAACGGCACGAACGGTGCGAACGGAAAGACAGCCGCCGCGCCCGCTTCGTCGCTTCCTCCTCCCGCTCCTTTAAAAGCGGAGACGAGCGCGAATCATCCGGCGATGCTCTCAAACGAAACGTTGGTCCAGCCTCCGCCGCGCGCTGGCGCGAACGGCGAACGCGCGCAAATCATGCAGGGCTACATGCAAACGATGGAACGCTTTCTCAACATGCAAGGCGAAGTCATGCAGGCTTTCATTCAACGCGCGCGCAACGGCGTTCAGCCCCTTCAAGCGCGCGAGGCCGCGCCCGTTGAGCCGCCATTGTTGCCCGAAAGCTCACAAGAGAGGAGCGAGACGCAGGCTCTCATGGGCCCATCGCATGTCTCTCAAACTGTTCGGGCTTTGCCCTTCATCGGCGAAGTGATTTCTCTGATTCCGGGCCAGGAATTGGTGGCCCTGCGACGGATTGATATTCAAGAGGATGCTTTTCTTCTAGACCATACGCTGGGCCGTGCGGTTTCGCTGGCGGACGAGCAATTGACCGGATTGCCGGTCGTGCCTCTGACGTTGAGCATGGAGATGCTGGCCGAAGCGGCGTCAGTCCTGCTTCCGGGCAAGCGTCTCATCGGTATGAGAGAAGTCCGCGCTTATCGTTGGATAGCGCTGGACCAGGAATGCTTGACCCTGCAACTCATCGCGCTGCGTCACCTTTCAGACAACGGCGCGCATGAAGAGGTTCTGGTCCAGATTAAGGAAGTGGACGCGGCCTCGCCAACCGAGACGCCCGTGCAGGCTCCGAACATCATAGAGGGAACGATGATCTTCGGCGACGAGTATCCTGCGCCGCCTGCGGTCGGAGAGTTCCGCTTGCGCGCCGAGCATCCTTCAAAGTGGAAGCCTGAACAGCTTTACTCTGAGTTGATGTTTCATGGTCCGATGTTTCAGGGCGTGGCCTCCGTGGAACGCTGGGGGGAGGACGGCACGGAGGGCACTCTGCGAGGCATCGCGTTGGACCATTTTTTCAAGTCCGTGCCTGAGCCGCAGTTTCTTTCGGACGCCGTGACGCTCGATGCGACGGGCCAACTCGTCGGCTACTGGACCGCCGAACATCTCTCGAAAGGCTTCCATGTCTTCCCCTTCCGCGTCGAAGAGTTGCACATTTATGGACCAAATTTGCGCCCCTCCGAACTGGCGAAATGTCGCGCGCGAATCGCCCTCGTGGGCCAGGACCAGGTGCGCTCAGACATTGACGTGATCGGGCCGGACGGTCGCTTACAGACGAGGATAGAGGGATGGTGGGACAAGCGTTTCGATTTGCCGGACAGGTTCTTTCGCATTCGTCTCTCGCCGCGCGAATTCGTGTTGGCCCATTCATGGTCCAATCCACTCAAGGGATGCGAGACGCCGGATGCCTTTAGCTGTTGCTTGCTCGATGAACTCTCGCATGAGTTCCTCGAAGCGCACGGAAAAATATGGCAGCGCACGTTGGCCCACCTCGTCCTTAATCGCCGCGAGCGCGAGACGTGGCGCAACCTGAAAGGGCCTTTGAAACGGCGCAACGAATGGCTGCTCGGTCGTGCGGCTGCGAAGGACGCCGTGCGTTCATTCCTGAAGAGCCGACATAAAATCGAACTCTGCCCGGCTGACATAGAGATTGCGCAGGATGAGCACGGCCAGCCCTTCGTCGCCGGAAATTGGACCAAAAATTTAGAACGCCTGCCCGCACTCTCCATCGCTCATACGGACGGCGTCGCCGTGGCCCTCGCGGGCGATGACGGGCGTTGCGGCGGCATCGGCATTGACATAGAGCGCGTCGCCGTCACGCGGGAAGACCTCGCGGCCTTCGCTTTCACACAGGCAGAGCGCGGCCTCTTATCTTCGCTTAAAGACGGAGCGAGGGAAGAGTGGATGATGAGGCTCTGGTGTGCGAAGGAAGCGACCTCGAAGGCCGTGGGGCGCGGTCTGATTACTGGACCAATGGGGATGGAAGTCTTGAGCCTGGATGCGGGAACGGGAAAAGTCTCGCTGGTCACGGCGGGAGAGTTGGCGAGGGAATTGCCGGACCTTGCCGGAAGAGAGTTGACGGCATATACGTGTGTTGAGGCCGGGTTAGTGTGCGCGAGTTCGATTGTTTAAATGATGGGCCAACAGGAGAGAGTGTGCAGTCATGGAGGATGGAGAGCGGAGTATGGAGAGGGAAGCGATTCTACAATATGTAGTGGGCATTCTGCGGGAGATTACAACTGATTGGGATGTTGGGGAGATTACGGCGGAGACCTGCCTGGGTAATCTGGGCCTGGAATCCATCAGCCTCGTCTATCTCATCGCGGAGATACAGCAGCACTACGACTTGCGCGACCTGCTTTTCAAAAGACTGAGGGCCGCCGAAGTGAACATCACGCTGCTGCGCGTGGCGGACATCGTGGACCTCGTCAACGAACTCGCGTCTCCTTCAAAAGTCGGCGCAGAGGGGAGAAGCCTATGACCCGGGAGGCGCGCAGTCGCACGGTCTTAATCGGTCTCGACGGGGCGACCTTCTCGGTCCTGGACCCGCTCATGCAAGACGGCGTCATGCCTTACTTGAAGCAGTTCGCCGCCGAAGGCGTGCGCGGAATCATGCGTTCGACGGCGCATCCTTTGACGCCTCCCGCGTGGGCTTCGCTGATGACCGGAAGGACTCCTGGCAATCACGGCGTCTTCGATTTCGTGCGGGTGGACCGCCAGCGCAACGAACCCACTTATACGTTGGTGACATCCGCAGATATACAGTGCGAGACAGTCTGGTCCATCGCCAGCCGCGAAGGTTGTCGCGTGACCGCGCTCAATTTCCCCTGCATGTTTCCGCCGCCGCAGATTAACGGGTTCGTCGTTCCGGGTTATGTGCCGTGGAGTTATCTATCGCGGGCGGTCCACCCGCGCGAGTTGTACACGCGGCTCAAGACGCAGCAAGGTTTCAACGCGCGCGAGCTTGCGGTTGACTGGCATCTTGAGCGCAAGGCCGTGCAGGGCTTGCCGGAGGACGACCTGCAATCATGGGTCGAGTTTCATGTCGTGCGCGAGCAGCGTTGGTTCGAGATTACAAAATTTCTGATGCGCGAAGAACCATGCGACCTGACCGCCGTGCTCTTCGACGGCGTGGACAGGTTGCAACATCTCTGCTTCCACCTCATAGACCCGTACCTGGCATCGCAGGCCACGGGCGCGCGCGCGCAACATGTGCGCAATCTCTGCCTTGATTATTTCCGGCAGGTGGATGGTTACATACGAGAGATAGTCTCTATGGCTGGTCCAGAGGCGCGAGTCTTCATTACCTCCGACCACGGGTTCACGGTGGCGGGCGACCAGATTTTTTACGCTAACACCTGGCTGCAACAGCATGGCTATCTGGAATGGGCTGAGGGCGTGCCCGTTGATGAAGAGGGGCGTCTCGCGCTCGATGACAACACGGAATCCAACAGGCTCTTCGATTGGTCCAGGACGAAGGCTTTCGCTTTGACTTCGAGCAGCAACGCGATTTTTATACGTCAGGCCGAAGTGCCGGATGAACCGGGCGTGCCCGCCGCAGATTACGAAGCGTTCCGCGAACGCCTTGTGAAATCCCTGCTTGAGTTTACGGACCCGCGAACGGGCGAGCCCGTCATCGCTCAGGTCATGACGCGCGAGGAGGCGTTTCCGGGCCAGCACATGGACCAGGCTCCTGACTTGACGCTGGTCCTGCGCGAGCCGGGCTTTCTCTCTGTGCTGCGCGCCGATGCGCCGCTCAAGCCGAGGCCCATGCCTTACGGCACGCATCATCCGCACGGTATCTTCTTCGGGCGTGGACCAGGAATTCGCGCAGGCGAAGAGATTCCTTCGTTCTCCATCGTGGACATCTCTCCGACCCTGTTGTATAGCCTGGGCCTGCCCGTGCCCGGCGATATGGAGGGCGCGCCGAACCTCAACGCCTTCGAGGCGTCGTTCGTCAATGCGCATCCCGTGATGAAGGGGGCGTTGAGCCTCTCTCAATCGCCGTCGCAGGATAAGCTGGAAGGGGAGTTGCTGCCCGAAGATGAGGAGGCGCGGATTATAGAGAGTCTGAAAGTTCTCGGTTACTTTGAATAACAGTCAAGATTGACTTCGTCAGTCAGCTTTACTTTACGGTTGGCTTCAACTTCAGAAGAGGCGTAAGCGAGTGCCAAAGGCGCATATTAACGGTCTGAATTTTCATTACCAGCAGATGGGCAAGGGACGCGACATGGTGATGGTCCACGGTCTCTTCGCTAATCTGGCCTTCTGGTATTTCAGCGTGCTCCCGGCGCTGGCGCGTCACTTTCGCGTGACCGTTTATGACTTGCGCGGGCATGGCTACAGCGACATGCCGCCGAGCGGTTATACGACGAACGATATGGCCTTGGACCTGCGCGCAATTCTGGACCACCTTGATGTCTCGCGGGCGCACATCGTCGGGCACAGTTTCGGCGGGGCTGTTGCGCTGCACTACGCCGCGCTCTATCCTGAGCGCGTCGCGTCGCTGACGCTGGCGGATGCGCGCGTGCCGAGTTTGCAACCGGCTTTCCCGCCGCGCAACGCGCGTCGCTGGAAAGTCCTCAACGCCAAGTTGCGACAACACGGGATTGACGTGCCGGAAGATTTGCCGCGCGTCGCCTACAGCTTTTTTGAAGAGTTGTTGCGACTGCAAAATCGTCGCACCAGGCGCAGAAAGCCACAGCCGCCGCAGCCACAGGCGCGAGCGAACAACAGGCCGCAGAAGCCAGCGTCCGCCTCCGGCTCTTTGAACGCGACGACGACGCTGCTCGGTCGTTGGAACAGCAACTCTCTGCTGGCAAAGCGTTGGTCGCAGTTGATGCGGACGACGACCGCGCCGGAAGATTTGGGGGCCGTCAGCGACCTGACGATTGAACGCATACGAGAGGTGCGGGTTCCGACCCTCGCGGTCTTCGGGCAATATTCGAGTTGCCTGCCGACGCTCGTCGGGCTTGAGCAGAACATGGCTAATTGCAAAAAGGTCATCGTCCCGCGCGTGGGCCACTTTCATCCGGTCATCAAGCCCAAGTCGTTCGTGCAAAATCTGAGGCCGTTTATTCTGGGCCATAAAAGTTAGAGCAGCATGTCCGAGGAGAATTAATGGACCATAGAGGAGGTCTCTTAAAAAGTATGTTGAAGCTGGTTGAGGGGAGAGGGGCCAATGTTTCTTCCGGGCTGAGCGCGGCGGATTTCACGCGTCTCGCCGCCAACGGTTTTGGCGAGCCGCAGAACGCCTACGTACACTCGATGGCCTACTTCCGCGATCAAATCTATGCTGGCACTTCGCGCCATTCGATGGCCCTGCTCAAGCTCTTCCCGCCGCTCGCTCCGCCCGCGATGGACCCCTGGCCCGTGAAGGTTCCGGGCAGCGTCGAAGACCTGGACATGCGCGGGCAAATCTGGCGTTGCCAGGTTAAGGACGGTAAGTTTGAGAAGATACACGTCTCGCCTGAGATTAAGGGGAAGAACGGAAAGAAGGTTCCGCGCGATTTAGGATACAGAGGCATGGCCGTCTTTCAGGGACGATCCGACCGCGAGCCTGCTCTCTACGTGGCCTCAATATCTACGGTCTTGAGAGGGACGGCGGCCCATATCTTGCGGTCGCTGGACGGCGTGAATTTCGAGGTCGTCTCCGAGCCGGGACTCGGCAATCCGAACATCTCGACCTTTCGCGCGCTCGCGGTCTTCGACCATCATCTCTTCGCGCCGCCCGCAGGCGAGGGCGTCACCTTCAACAGCAACAAGGCGTCCGTCATCATGCGTTGCGCGGACCCTCTGAAGAAAAAGTGGGAGCCTGCGTGCGAGCCTGGCTTTGGCGACCCGACCAACTACGGAATCTTCGAGATGGTCGTCTTCAACGAGCATCTCTACGCTGGAACCTTCAATCACTTTCACGGCTATCAAATCTGGAAGACGCCCGCGACGGGCAGCAAGCCCTGTCGTTGGACCAAAGTCATAGCGGGCGGAGCCTATCGCGGCAGCCTCAATGAGATTGCGATGAGCCTCTGCGTGCATAACGGCGCGCTCTACGTTGGCAGCGCGATTCAGAACGGAGGCTTCGATAGATATAACTTCGTCGGTCCAGCCGCCGGAGAAGTGATACGCCTGTATCCCGACGATTCATGGGAACTGCTGGTCGGGACTCCGCGACAGACTCCGGAAGGGATGAAGTATCCGCTCTCAGGATTAGGACCGGGATTCGACAACGTCTTCGCGGGTTACATCTGGCGCATGACGGTGCATGACGGTTGGCTCTACACCTCTACCTTCGATTGGAGCGTGTTCCTGCCATACGCGGGGCGGCCCTCCAGGACGGCGAAGCGCATGATGCACGGCCTCGGCGTGGACCAGATTGTGAAGACGGGCGGCGGCTTTGACCTCTGGCGCACGCAGGACGGCATCAACTGGATACCCGTCACGCAGAACGGAATGGGCAATCCTTATAACTACGGGGCGAGGACGTTGGTCTCGACTCCGCGTGGACTGTTCGTCGGCACGGCCAATCCTTTCGGGCCTGAAGTCGCGGCGAAGATTTCTACGGGCGCGGTCTATATTCCCAACCCGGACGGAGGCGCGGAGGTGTGGCTTGGTCGTCCCGCCGGTCAACACCAGCTTGAGGGGCGAGAGTTGAAGGAGTTGATGAACGGGAGAGGAGCGGTTGATACCATCGTGATACGTCAGGGACGCGGGGCGGCCAATGCCGTGGCTAAATCCAGAAAGGGCAAGGCCGCAGCCGCGTCGAAGAAAGCTGCGAAGAAGTCTGCGAAGAAGTCTGCGGCCAAAACTCCGCGCGTCCTGCTCACAGGCGCGGGCGGCTTTATAGGCTCGCACGTTCTGGACCAATTATTGGAACAGGAGGAACGCGTCCGCGTCTTCGACTTGCCGGGGGCCGTGAAGAACGTCAAGCAGCCGGAGAGAGTGGAGATCGTCGCCGGAAATTTGACAGATGAAGCGAGCTTGGGCCAAGCAGTGCGAGGCATAGAGACTGTCTATCATCTGGCCGCGTTGCTGCCGGGAAGTTCGGAAACTGACTTGCGGAGCATCAATGTCAAGGGGACGGAAAATTTGCTGCGAGCCTGCGGAGAGGCCGGGACGGTTCGTCGCTTCGTCTTCACCAGTTCGGTGGCGGTCTATGCCGGAGCGTTTCAGCCGGATGAATGGCCCTTGCATGAAAACAGCCCGCAAGGTCTGGCGAGGCCGGAGAACCTGCGCAATTATGGCCGGTCAAAGATGGCTGGCGAAAATCTGGTCAGGCAATACGCCAAAGAGTTTGGTTTTGAATATGTGATTCTACGCCCGGCCACCTGCTACGGCATCGGTAGCAAGTATGCTGAAGATTTGGTCCAGAGCGCGCTCGCTTCACCAATGCTCAATCATGGGCGAGCATCTGGCATGACGCTTCAGTTAGTTCACGTCAAAGACCTGGCCGAAGTGATAGCCAGGGCGGCGTCGCGCGCAGAGGCCACCAACGAGATTTTCAACGTGGCCGGGACGGAGGCTTACACCTACGGCAACATCGTCGCTTTGATACGGCGACTGGCCGGAACGACCGACGGTTCGATGCTGTTGCCGGACAGGTCCAGAATCTGGCAACGCTACCGCTTCGCCTACGATGTCACGAAGGCCCAGAGGCAACTGGACTTCAAGCCGCGCGTGGCGATGCAGGAAGGGATGGCCGAATTGTTGGCCGCAAGGGACGGTCAGAAACGTGTTAAGCCGCGCGCCCCGCATGAAGGCGTCCAGCACAGCCCATTCAACCGGATGGCGCGAAGAGGCTTTCGCAGGCGTTTTCCAAACAGGTTCCGGTAAGACTTTCCACTGTCCGTTAGCGTTGGGCGGCGCGATTATCCGTCGCGCTGCCGCAACTGCTCTCAAGGAGGATTGAATGCGTGTCTTAGTCACAGGTGCGACCGGACTCACGGGGAGGCATGTGGTGGAGCGATTGCTGTCGCGTGGCGATAAAGTGCGAGCGTTGGTGCTGCCGGAAACGCTTGAACGTATGCGCTACCGCGACCAGTTGGAAGTGCTCATGGGAAGCCTCGCTGATAAGGACGTGCTGGAACGCGCGACGAAGAATGTGGAGGTCGTCTATCATCTGGCCCAACTCGCTCCGGTCCCCGGCAGAAAATTGCCAGACCTGATTGAGACCAACGTCAAGGGAACGGAAAATCTCCTGCGCGCCTGCGAAGATGCCGGGAAGGTCCGCCGCTTCGTCTTCCATAGTTCAGTGCAGGTCTATACCCCGCATCCGTCGCCGCACATGTGGCCCATCAGAGAGGACGCCGGACGCATGGCCCACGGCAGTGAGCACATGAAAAATTTCGGGCAGACCAAGATTGATGCCGAAGACCTGGTCCAGGAATATCACAGGCGCGCGGGGTTCGAGTATGTCATTCTGCGACCGACGACGAGCTATGGCCCAGGCGACCGCGCCCTCGAACAACTCCTGTTACAGATGACGAAGCATCCGCACCTCGTCGCCGCCTATAGCGCGCAATGGGGAGGGATGCAGTGGGTCTACGTTGGCGACCTGGCAAATGCAATTGTCCTGGCGGGAACGATGGCGAAGGCAGCCAATGAGGTCTTCACCATCGCGGGCGGTGAACTGATGACGGCAAGGAGCCTCGCCGCGACGGTGCAAGAGATTAAGCAGGATGCGCGACCGTCGCAGAGGGCCGCGTTCAGGGGCAACCACGGCAACCTGCGCTTGAAGCGTTACGACTTGACGAAGGCGCAAAGGCTGCTCGGCTATGTCCCGCAGGTGAGGTTGAAGGAGGGGTTGGAGAAATCGCTGGCCGTGATGGACCATCACAAACTGTGGATGGCCGGGCAGGAGTCTGAAAGCGCAAGGGGAGGCTTCGGCCTACATGCCCGTAGACACGCCGTCGGCGTGCCCGCTCGACAGGCGTCGTCCGGTGAAGAGAGAGCCGCAGGAGGGCATCGGGCGCAGTTAGCCGTTGGCCCACGTCGTAAGCCTCGAAGGTAGGGGCGCGTCCGCCAGTTAATCACAAGGAGAGGGGCAAGACATTGAGAGGACGTTTGTTGAGCGACACCGTCGCCATTATCACCGGGGGCGGGAGAGGCATCGGCGCGGCGGTCGCAGGAGCACTGGCCCAAGCCGGAGCGGCGGTCACAATCGCCGCGCGCACGACATCGGAAATCAAACGGACGGCGGAACAGATACGCAAGGCTGGCGGTGAAGTCGAAGCCATCCAGACGGACATCAGCGACGAGGCGCAAGTGCGACGCCTGGTCCAGCGCACAATCAACGCCTTCGGACAGATTGATTTTCTCATCAACTGCGCAGCCGTCGCCGGACCCGCGAGCCTGCCGGTCTGGGAAGCGGACCCGGAAGCCTGGAGGCAAGCCATAGAGGTCAACCTGTTCGGCGTCTTCCTGACATGTCACGCAGTCATCCCGTTGATGCTTGAGCGGGGCGCGGGACGGATACTGAATGTCTCGTCTGGACTGGGCGAAATGGTCGCGCGTCATACGAGCAGTTACGCTACATCCAAAGCTGGCGTCAACCACTTCACGCGCGTCCTGGCTGCCGAGTTGCAAGGCACGGGAATATTAGCGAACGCAGTCTATCCCGGCGTCGTCAAGACAGAGCTATACGGTGAAACTCCCGGCGATGATGCTGTTGAAAATCACCCGCCCATTCTGAGGAGCGCACATGGCGTCTCAGACGTGACGCCTTTATTTCTCTGGTTGTGCAGTACGGACACCGCCGGAATGTCCGGTCAGATTGTGCGGATTTATGATCCTTTAGTGCAACGTCGCATCGCTCGCTTTGAGAGACGCAGGGTCTCTTTTGTGCGTTGAGTTTTTTAGCAGCGTCGAGAGACGTTGCGGCGTGCCGGTGAACATTTACCACTGAACTACGAAGACGATCATGGCAATGGATGGCCCGCTTATCATTCTGGCTTTACCACGCACTTACACCACCATCACTTCCGCGATGCTCGGACAGCACCCGCAGATGTACGGGCTGCCGGAGATGAATCTCTTTCTGGTGGAGACGATGGGCGAGTGGTGGATGAGGTTCGGGCACACGCATGCGGCGGGCCTCTCCAGGGCCGTGGCCGAAGTCATCTTCGAGGGGCAGACGGAGGCCACCGTCAGGCAGGCGAAACAATGGCTCTGGCAGCGCAGGGGTTGGACCACGGAAGACGTGCTGTGGGAATTAGTGGACCAGATAGCCCCGCGCGTGATGGTCGAGAAGAACCCGCTCGAAGGCAAGCACAGAGACATCGTGGAGAGCCTTGAGCGGAGGAGCCGGATTTTTCCGCGCGCGAAGTTTCTTCACTTGGTCCGACACCCGCGCGGCTTCTGCAAGTCGTACCTTGAGCTATTGGAAGAGATGTCGAAGGGCATGCGTCCCTTGGCGATGGAAAAGCTCTACGCGAGGATTACTGACCGGACCACGAACCCGCCGACGCTCGACCCGCAGACGCGCTGGCTGAGAGTCAACGCGAGGATACTCACTTTTTTGGAGAGCGTCGCGCCCGAACAACAGATGATGTTGCGCGGGGAGGATTTGATGGCCGACCCGGATCGTTACCTGCGAGAGATAGCCTTGTGGATGGGCCTGCGCGCCGACGAAGACGCCATTGAAGAGATGAAGCGCCCTGAACGCTCGCCCTTCGCACGGCTCGGGCCGCGCAACGCGCTGCTCGGCGGCGATCCGAAATTTTTCAAGGAGCCTGCCTTGCGCCAGGGCCAGGGCAAGCCGCAGAGCTTGAAGGGTAAGCTGGCGTGGCGTGAGGATGGCGCGGGGTTCAGCGCGGAGGTCAAAGAGTTGGCCCGGCAGTTGGGTTACGCATAACAGGAGGGCAGTTCATGTTGGTCTTGTTGACGGGAGGAACAGGGTTTATAGGCGCGCGGTTGCTTGAGAAACTGCTCGCGCGGGACCACGTCGTGCGAGTGCTCGTCAGACCGGAAAAGGCGAAGCAGTTTTCCCGGCGGCGCAACGTGGAGACGGTCGTCGGCACGCTGGCCGATGCGAGGATTTTGGCAGAGTCAATGAACGGGGTTGACACCGTCTATCATCTGGCGTGGCAATCCAACCGGCGCAACGCGGCTGAGCTTTCCGAGGGCGATAAGGCCGAAGAGGTCAGGGCCAATATCAGCGGCGCGCGCATCTTGCTGCGCGCGAGCGTGACGAGCGAGGCGCGACGTTTCATCTATACCAGCACAGTCTCCGTCTACGACAACTCTTTGAAGAACGGTCATCCGATAAGCGAGGACCACCCGTTGGCCCATGAAGGGCAGGGCGGTCGTAATATTCATAAGCAATATACGGAGCCGAAGATTGAAGTCGAGAATATGATTCGTCGTTTCTCAAACAAGTACGGACTGGAGTATGTGATTCTGCGACCCGCCATCGTTTACGGCGCGGGCGCACCGTTTGCGGAAGACTGGGTCCGCAGGAGCCTGCGCGCGCAATGGTCTGCGGGCGGCGCGGGCAGATTCCAACCTGTGCAACTGGTTCATGTGGATGACGTGGTGGACGCGCTCTTGCTCGCGGGCACAGAGGCGCGCGCGGCGAATCAGGAGTTCAACGTGGCGGGCGCAGAGGCCGCTACGGAAGCGCAGCTTCAGTTGATGATAAAGATGATAGCGGCGCGGCTCAGGCGCGGCCTCCCGCCTGCGGAATGGCCCGCCCGCCATCTTCCCAATCTACAGAGACGGGACTTGCAAAGGTATGATCTGACAAAGGCGAAGTCTCTGCTCAAGTATGCTCCGAAGGTCAGTTTGCGCGAGGGGTTGGAAGAGATGGTGTCGGCGGTCCTAGGTGAAGACGAGCCGCGCGGCGGGGAGCAAAACGGAGGAGGAGAGGAGCCGCCGGGCGCGGGCGGCGGGCGTGGGTTCGGCGGCGCGGCGCGGCTGCTTCGCGGAAGAGGCGCGCGTCTATGGCGATGAGTGGCGAACTCTTGCGCGGGAAGGTGGCGGTCGTGGCGGGGGCCAGCAAGGGCATAGGGGCGGCGACCGCCGAGACACTCGCAAGAGCGGGCGCGGCGGTCGTCCTCGCGGCCCGCACCGCTTCGGAACTCAACGCCACGGCCCGGCGCATTCGTCTTGATGGTCATCACGCGCTCGCCGTCAAGACGGACATCGCGGACGCCGCGCAGGTGGGCCAACTAGTCCAACGCACGATAGATGATTTTGGACGCATAGATTTTTTCATCAACTGTGCGGCGTCGCTCGGCCCTCTGGGCCAACTCACCTGGGAAACGGACCCGGACGAATGGTGGGAGACGATAGAGGTTAATCTGACCGGCGTCTTTCATCTGAGCCAGGCGATTATTCCGTTGATGCTGGACCAGGAAAGCGGACGCCTCATCTTCGTTTCGTCGCCGTTCAGTGAACGTGTGTTGCCGACGGCCAGCGCGTACTGCGCGGCGAGGGCGGGCCAACAACATTTAGTGCGCGTGCTGGCGGCTGAGTTGGAGTTGACGGGCGTGACGGTCAACATGGTCTATCCGGGTATCGTCGAGACGGAAGGGCTGCAAAAATTTCGCGCCAAGATATTCGCTAAAAATCGCGCGCAGAGGGAGGCCAGCATCGAGCCGCGCGACCCCTCTGAGTTGGGCCAATTATTGCTCTGGCTGTGCAGCCCCGCGACGGCGCGTCTGACGGGTGAACTTGTGGTTATTGACGACCCTGTAGTACAACGTCGGTTGGCCCGTTTCCTGAATCGTCATGCTTCGCCCGAAAGCTGGTAAGCAACTCCTCTGGTCCTGTAATTCTTGATGCTTTCTCAGAAAGAGAGAGCCGCGTGAGGATTTATGAGGATGAAGGAAACTCTTGACACTTCTCTGACGCACGAGACGAGATACTTCTCCGTCGCTCTGGTATTGCTCTTGACTATCATAGGCCCCTGCGCTCGACGTTCTTCTCTGCCGCCACCCGACGGCGGCCCGACCGTGACGACAGAGGACCAGCATTTACAACCCGGTGATTACACGCGCCGCGTTTCTGTCAAAGGGATGGAGCGCGCGTACCTGCTGCACGTCCCGCAGGGTGTGGAAAGGAACCAATCCGTTCCGGTCATCCTGGCTTTTCATGGCGGCGGCGGGACGCCCGAATCTTTCGCGCAGAATACGGACCTGAGCGCGAAGGCGGGGGCCGCAGGGTTCGTCGTCGTGTACCCGGAGGGCTTCGGTCGGAGTTGGAACGCGGGGGATTGTTGCGGTCCGGCGCAGCGCAGAGGGATTGACGACGTGGCTTTCGTGAGGGCGGTGCTGGATGATTTGGCAACGGTCTTTAAATTGGACCAGCAAAGAATCTTTGCGACGGGTTTTTCGACGGGCGGCAAATTCAGTTATCGTCTCGCGTGCGAGATGTCAGACCGCATCGCCGCCATCGCCACGGTCAGCGCGGGCATCTCCATCCCTCCGGCTGAATGCAAGCCCTCGCGTGCGATGCCCGTTCTACACTTTCATGGGCTGGCGGATAAGTACGCGCCGTTTCAGGGCGGGCGCAGCGTCCGCGAGTTGGCGGGCGAGCAACGCTCCGTTCCCGAAACGATTGACCTCTGGTTGAATCGCGGCGGCTGCAAGGGAGATAAGAAGGTCACTTACCAGTCGGGCGCGGCGACCTGCGTTACCTATTCCAGATGCAGAGACGGCGCGGACGTGACCCTCTGTACGGTCCAGGGCATGGGCCACCAGTGGCCCGGCGGAAGGACCGTGCAGGGTGATGAAATGGGAGCTAACACGAACGACATCTCCGCGACAGAGATGGTCATCAAGTTCTTCCGCGCGCATCCGATGCAGCCGCGCCAGCAGGGTTACTTGCGCAAGGCTCTCGATTTCATCGTCTCCATATTCAACAAGGGAGAAAGGGCATGAGCCCACGGAAGAGTCGCTGCCTGGCATTACTGGTCCTGGCATCCGCGCTGCTGCTCTGTTCGAGCGAGAGCTTAGCGGAGGGAACCCGACGCACGCACAGGCGCACTCGCTTCCGCAAGAAAGTCAGCGCGGGAAGCTCCACCAGACATGTACATGTGGGCGGCCTTGACCGTACTTACCTGTTGCATATTCCGAAGGGTCTCAGCAAGAACACGCCTGCTCCACTGATTCTGGCCTTTCACGGCGGCGGCGGAAACTCAAGTCAGTTCGCGCAGATGACCAACCTGAGCAAGCGTGCTGCAAAGTCCGGCTTCGTCGTGGCCTACCCGCAGGGCTTCGGCAATAGCTGGAACGCCGGGAACTGTTGCGGCCCGGCCCAGGCTGGAAACATAGACGACGTGGCGTTCGTGAGGGCCATCTTGAAGGACGTGGGGCACGTCTTGAAGATTGACGGGCAGCGCGTCTTTGCGACGGGCTTCTCCAACGGCGATATGTTCAGCTATCGTCTCGCGTGCGAGATGTCAGACCGCATCGCCGCCATCGCCGTCAGTTCCGCTCCGCTGGACCTGCCTCCGAATGTTTCTACAGCGACGGGCCTTCCGCCCTGCACTCCGCTAAGACCCGTGCCGATTCTGCATGTCCACGGCCTGGCGGATACTTTTGCGCCCTTCGAGGGCGGGCCGAGCGTTGACCCTAACGTGGGCGTCCTGCCCTCCATTCCGGCGACGATAGAATTCTGGTTGGCACGCAACGGCTGCACGAACCAGACGCAGGTCAGCTTTCATCATGGCGCGGCGAGTTGCGTGACGCATCCTGACTGCCAGGCGGGAACGGTCGTCACGCTCTGCACAATAGAACAGATGGGCCATCAATGGGCTGGCGGCGAGGTGATAGACCAGCCGTTATTTGGACCAGGCAGCGATGCTCTTATCGCCACCAAGCTCGTCCTGGACTTTTTCCGCGCGCACCCCATGCCTCATTAAAGGTTGGTTGAAAGCGCGCGCCTGAGCAGCGCGTCCTATTCCGGGTCTTGCGCCGGGAGCAGGAAGGGCAATCTTTGAAACCCGAAATGCGCGGGCGTCGCAAAAGGCTCAAGCGGATTTTTGACGAAGCAGAGTGACTGCGGGCACACAGAGACCATCACGCTGTCGTTGTCATCCAACTTTTTACTGAGCCAGTGAAAGACAGCGCGTGGGCCATACTTGCTTTCTATGACCCAGACTGAGTAATTGAGTTTGACGCCTCTCATCTTTCTCAGCGCTTTGGTGATATTCTGGTGCGCTTTTCTGTATTCGGCGTCCGTGTCACGGTTGATGTCGAAGCTGACGATGTATT
>JAXDFO010000079.1:0-4001 GCA_034665545.1 Blastocatellia bacterium | reverse complement strand
GATTTACTCAAAAAGTACGGCACGGCGACGCCCGAAGCGATGGTCGAATCGGCCCTTCGTCACATACAGATTCTGGAAGACCTCTCATTCACAGACATCATCGTTTCACTGAAAGCATCCGATGTGCATCGCACGGTCGCCGCTTACAGATTACTGGCCCGGAAAGTTGATTACCCTTTGCATCTCGGCGTGACCGAAGCGGGCACGGCCTTTAGCGGCACTATCAAGTCCGCCATCGGTCTCGGCGTGCTCCTGCACGAAGGCATCGGCGATACGATTCGCGTCTCGCTCGCCGCAGAGCCGCAGGAGGAGGTGCGCGTCGCCTGGGAAATTCTCAAGTCGCTCGAACTCCGTAAGCGCGGCGTGACGGTCGTCGCCTGCCCGACGTGCGGACGCCTCGACGTGGATAACTTCGTTGAGATAGTGACGGAGATAGAACGCAGGTTGGCCCACGTCGAAGAGCCTCTCCATCTCTCCATCATGGGCTGCGCCGTTAATGGACCAGGCGAGGCCCACGACTCGGACCTCGGCGTCACCTTCGGTCGCAACGTCGGCATGATCTTCAAGAACGGCGTCCCTCTGCGCAAGGTCGCGGGCGAAGACATCGTCGAAGCCTTCGTCATGGAAACGGAAAAGCTGCTCGCTGAAGGGAACTACAAGGATAAGGAAAAGGAAGAGCCGGAACTAATCTCAATCTCAAGATAGGACCAGAGAGCCAGCGCACTACTCAAAGGCCGTTTCCCAATCGAGGGGCGGCCTTTGCTGCTTGTGGCCTGCCGAAACGAGCAAACGTTCGGACACCTCGCGCAAATGCCAGGACAAAACCTCGAAACGAGAGGCCGTTTGCTCCAAACATCGCGTCGTTTGCTCCAAACGTCGCGTCGTTTGCTCCAAACCATCGAACGTTTCGAGCAAACGTTCGATGGTTTGGAGCAAACGGGCGTTCATTTGCTCGAAGCGGCCTCTCGTTCCGAGGAAACGTTCGATGGTTTGGAGCAAATGCCAGGACGTTTCGAGCAAATGGACGAACAAAAGTGCCATTGGGGCGGGCAAATGGCCGACTTAAAGATTGTGCGGGGCTAGAAGGTTGAGTGGATAGATGGGAAGGTTTCTTAAAATGCCGAAGGCGATGGCCGTCCAGAAGATGAGTTTGATGAGCGTGGGGTGGACGAAAATGCCGGGCAGGCCGCGACCGCGTATTCCCAGGAGCGCGTAAGAGAGAAACGCGTAGAGGATGATGGGCAGGAGGATGACGAGCAGGGGGTTCATCGCAAAGGCCGCCTCCGGGTGGCCGTGGACCAGATGATAGAGGGCGCGCGTCGCGCCGCAGCCCGGACAATAGAGGCCCGTCAGTTTGTGAAAGATGCAGGGCGGGTAGAAGCCGGATTCGACCGGATTGAAGAGGCGCAGGAAGAGAAGCGCGACGAGCGTGCCGCCGACAAACAGAAGGGCGTGGACGCGCTGGCGCGTGCCTGCGTTGAGTGGTCCAGTAATGAAGTTTACGGTGTTCACTTCTCGCTCATCCTTGTTCAAAGGTTGATGACAGGTTCGCTTTTCATCGTTTCTATACAGGAGTCGCGCCGTTGAGATATTTAATCAGCACGACTTCGTTGTGGCGTTCATTGTAAACCATTTCGTCAACCATGTTGCTGGCGATGAGGATGCCGAAGCCGCCGGAGCGCATGCCCTTTTCCTGTCGCACTCGTTCATGATGAATGGGGTCGCCTTCGGGGTTGAGGATGGCGGCGTGGTAGAGGGCTTCGAGACTAAAGCCTTCGCCGGGGTCTTTGATGCGGTAGAGGATGACGCGGGGCGTGTGCAGGAAGCCGACTTCGACGTGCTTCTGCGGGTCATTCTTGCCGCCGTACTCTATGGCGTTGCGCAGCATTTCGCGGAAGGCATAGGTCACGCTGTCGCGCGTATCCTGCGGGATGTCCGTCTCAAGTTGCTTCATGATGCGTTCGAGCGGGTCAATCGCGGCGAGGTCGCAAGGGACGCGCAACTCTATCCATTCGGGACGCGCCGAGAGCACTTCGATCTTTATCTCCCGGTCGCCGAGGTCAAAGGCTGCGCGCACGGCTGAGAGCAGTTCGGTCACGTCGAAGGGCTTGGCGAGAAAGTCGCACGCCTGCTCGCGCAGGGCGTCTATGGCCGTCTCCGGCGTCGAGACCGCCGTCATGATGATGACCTTCAAATCCTCATCATGCTTGCGCAACTCTGCCAGCATGGTGAGGCCGTCCATCTTCGGCATCATCACATCGAGCAAGGCCAGGTCCAGCTTCTCTTGCGCGATGATGTCCAGACCCTTGAAGGCGTTCTCGGCCTCCAACACTTCAAAGCCTTCGCGTTCAAGCACGAAGCGAATCATGTCGAGCAGCGTCGGGTCATCGTCCACGACCAGAATCTTCTTAGCCATTAACTTACCTTTCCAGATAACTTTTTACTGCGGCCTCGCCATCGCCAGAAAGAGCGCGTCGGTCGCCACCTTACGATTGATGTTGACGGAGAGTTGGCCGCGCAGAGTTTCCAGCAACGTGAGCCAGCCTGCGGCGCGACGGCTCTCCACACGCGCGCCGAGTTGGGAGAGTTGCGCGCGCACGTCATCGTTGACGAGTTGCTCAGGGGGCGCGCCGAGGGCGAGCGCCCAGATATCGCGTATCAATATCTCCAACACGTCCAGGCGCGGCTCGTACTCATCCTTGCGCCTGGCATCGTTCATCTCTTCGGCAGCACGCAAGAGGCGCGAGCGGTCTCCGGTCAGGGCCGCCGCGTTGAGGACTTCGAGCATCGCCTCGCGCCGCGCGAGATAGCTTTCGAGGTTGGCCGAGAGCGCGCGTCCGATGCTGCCCTGCGCCAGCCGCGCGAGCACGCGCGCGTCCCTCTGCGAAAGATTTTTCTCTCTCGCCAGATGCGCCTCAATCTCCTGCGCTGAGAGAGGCGCAAAGCGTAGCGCTTGACAACGCGAGCGTATCGTCGGGAGCAGGGACGCCGGGCGCGCGGTGATGAGTATCAGATGAGACGTGACGGGCGGTTCTTCCAGCGTCTTGAGCAGCGCGTTCGATGAAGCGTCGTTCAACTTGTCCGCGTCCTCTATCAGAAAGACGCGGGCCGCGCCCTCGAAGGGACGAAAGTTGGCCTCGCGCTCAAGGTCGCGCATCTGGTCCACTAAGATGGCCCGGCCATACGGGCGAGCCATGCCCACATCCGGGTGCTCGCTCCAGATAATCTTCTTATGAGCCTCCCTGTCATCCGCCGCCGGAAGCGCGAAGCGCATGATGCGCTGGCATGAAGCACACTTCCCGCATGCTTCGACACCGACGCGGGCGCGACAGTTGAGCGACTTCGCCAGTTCGAGCGCGAACAGTTTCTTGCCCACACCATCCTCGCCCGCGAACAACAACCCGCCGGGCACACGCCCCGCTTCAAGCATTCGCCGGATGGTCTCCTTCGCTCGTTGATTGCCTAACAGATGGTCAAACATAAAACAGGAGTCAGGAGCCAGGAGCCAGGAGCCAGTAGAAAAGCGATAGCATGCCCTTCATGCTCTTCCTTCTGGCTCCTGGCTCCTGGCTCCTGGCTTCAGCCTTTCCAAAAACGGTGTGACGACTTCCATCATGCGCGCGTGCGTTTCTTCTACGGAGCCTGTGGCATCAATGAGACGCACGCGGCCCGGTTCGGCGGCGGCCAGTTCCAGGTAGGCGTTGCGCACGCGCGTGTGAAAGGCCGCGTCCTCCGTGTCTAGCCGGTCCGTCTGGCGTCCCTTTTGCGCGCGCTGGCGAGAGCGTTCGAGGCCCGCCGCGACGGAGACATCGAAGATGAGCGTGAGGTCCGGCTTGAGTCCTCCGGTCGCCAGCGCAACGACATCCGCTATCACTTCCGGCGCGAAGCCGCGTCCCGCGCCCTGGTAGGCGACGGTCGCATCAGCGTAACGATCCGAGAGTACGATATGGCCCGAAGCGAGCGCGGGACTGAGGAGCGTGCGGACGTGCTGCGCGCGGTCT
>JAXDFO010000078.1:0-5571 GCA_034665545.1 Blastocatellia bacterium | reverse complement strand
GGCGCGGTCGTCCGCATGAAGATGTCGTTGCAGCCGTGAGACCCGTCAAATTCAAACATGGCGAACATGCTCTGAAACTGCGCCACGACCGCATCAACATGCTCTTTCGGAGAGCGGCCTTTGCTCGCCGCGACGCGCTGGATATTAATGCCGTGCTCGTCCGTGCCCGTCAGAAAAAAGGTCTCACAGCCGCGCTGTCTCTGGAAACGACGCAGGGCATCGGCCACGATGGTCGTATACAGGCTCCCCAGATGCGGCTCGCTGTTCGCGTAATAGATCGGCGTTGTAACGTAAAAGGTTTTCATCGTCGGTGGAGAATCATTTTCTGTTTGGTTGTGCCTTTGCGAATTCGTCGCCGGGGTTGAAGTGCGGCATCTCGTTGGAGTCTGCGACGCGGCGACCGATGGCGAGCGCGATGTCGGTTTCCTGTATGATGCCGCGAAAATCCCATTCATCGCTGAACTGGTCCGAAGGCTGGTGATAATGCGCCGTGTTGTAGGCGTCGAACTGCTGCTGGCCCCAACCCTTGGGCCTGCCTGTAAACTCGTCGCCCGCTTCCAGGTTGATGGAGGGCACGCCGACCTTCGCAAACGGGAAATGGTCCGAGCGATAGAAGGAGCCCTGTTCGGGTCGCGGGTCGGGCGAGACTTGCATGCCGCGTTCGCGCGCGATGGCTTCGACGACCGTCTTGAGAGTTGAGCGATCCGCGCCGAGCGGCACGAAGTTGCTCGTCAAGCCGTGTATGTTCATCGAATCCAAGTTCACGTCCGCCGCAGTCTTCTTGAGCGGGACTAAAGGATGGCGCGCGTACCACTCTGCGCCTAGCAGCCCTTGCTCTTCTGCGGTCGGGATGAGAAAGAGAATCGAACGCTTGGGCCTTTCCGCCTCCGGCAAGCTGGCAAGCGCGCGCGCAATCTCAATCACGCTGGCGACGCCCGAAGCATTATCCACCGCGCCGTTATAAATATTATCGCCGCTCTTATCGGGCGCGCCGATGCCCAGGTGGTCCCAGTGCGCGGAAAAGACTACGTACTCATCGCGCAAGTTAGCATCGCGCCCGGTGAGAATGGCCGCCACGTTCGGGGCTTCGACCCGCTTGACCTCGCTCTTGAGATTGATAGCGGCCTTCAGATTAAGCTTGACGGGCTTGAAGTCGCGCGACGCGGCCTGCTTTCTTAATTGGTCCAAATCCTGCCCCGCCGCTCTCATCAAGCGATGTGCAGACTCGTCCGTCATCCACGAACGAAACTTGAGAAAGGGAGTCTTATCGCCCTCGCCGCGCGCGATGTCGAAACGCCAGGAACCATTTGAAGTCCGCACGACGCTCCACGGGTAGCCAGCCGATTCCGTCGTGTGCAGCAGAATCACACCCGCCGCCCCCTTGCGCGCGCCCTCTTCAAATTTATAGGTCCAGCGTCCGTAGTAAGTCAGCGCGCGCCCGCCGAAGAGGTTCGGTTCAACGCTCGTCGCGGGCGGGTCGTTGACCAGCATGACGAGCACCTTGCCCCTGTAATCATCCGCGCCGCCTTTATAATCATTCCAGCGTTGCTCCGGCGCATCAATGCCGTATCCGACGAAGACCATCTCCGCGTCAACATTGACTTCCGAAACTTGCGCGCCCGTGAAGGCCACGAACTCGTCCGCGAACTTGAAAGACTCCTTCGCGCCGCCGCCGGAAACGTCCAGCGTCGTGTTCGGGTCCGCCTTGACGCCGACGAGCGCGACCGGCTGAAAGAAACTCCCGTTCGCGCCCGCGCCCTTGAGGCCCAACGCTTCAAACTGCGCCGCGACGTATTTCGCCGCCAACTCGCCGCCCCTCGCCCCGGTCCCGCGTCCCTCAAGCAAGTCGTCCGAGAGATACTTGATGTGAGCGCGCAAAGCCCTTTCGTCAATCAACCCAGGACCGCCCGCGCGCTGTTGGGCCAACGCGCCGCACAGCGACGATGCGACGAACAATGCTGCGAACAAGATTTTCGATGCCTTCATGCCGGACCTCTCTTTATTGAATACTAGAGTGTGTGGGACGTTGTTAATCAACACAGAGGCACAGAGGGCGCAGAAAACGCACAGAGAAAGGCGTTCAAGCCTCTGTGTATCCTCCGCGTGCTCTGTGTCTCTGTGGTGAACTTCAACATCATACTTGCTCAAGGCCAACTGCATCACGGCTCTCACTCAAATGCTTCCCTTGATGAGCGCCATCGCTTCGGCGCGCGTGCGCGGGTCTTTGCGAAAGCCGCCGAGGACGCAGGAGGTGACGGTTATCGCGCCGGATTTTTTAACGCCTCGCAAGGTCATGCAAGTATGCTCGGCCTCTATCACGACCATCACGCCGAGCGGCTTCAACCCCTCGTAAAGAGTGTTGGCAATCTGCGTGGTGAGGCGTTCCTGGACCTGTAACCGGCGCGCGAAGGTCTCCGACAGCCGCGCCAGTTTCGAGAGACCGAGGATACGTCCTTCCTTCGGAATGTACGCGATGTGGCACTTGCCCACAAACGGCGCGAGGTGATGCTCGCAGATGGAAGCGATGCTGATGTCCTTCACGATGACCATCTCGTCATGCTTATCGCCGGGCAAGGGCACGACATGCTCTCGCGGGTCTTCGTGCATCCCGGCGGTGAGTTCCGCGAACATCTCCGCGACGCGGCGCGGCGTCTCCAGGAGGCCCGCTCTGTGCGGGTCTTCGCCGATGCCTTCGAGAATCAGTCGCACGCCCCGCGCGATTAATTCCAGGTCCAATTTCGCGCCCGGCGTTCCCGCGTTCTGTTCATCCGCTTCGGTGGCGGAGGTCTCCGTGTCCATTCGTTTGCTCCCCTTCACTTCGTTCATGCACCCTTGACGGACGCTAACTTTAAACTCGCGGCGGCAGCGCGCGCAGCCTCCTCAACTTCGCGCAAGGGCACGCCCGCCGCACGCGCCGCCGCGCGGCACTGTTCATACTCCGGCATGGCCTTGACCCTGCCCTCATCGAAGCGCGCGAGTTTGACATCAATGCTGCCGTAAGTGGTTTCGACTCTCACGCTCTCTCTGACAAGCGCGCGCCGCGACACCTCGTAGCAGCGCAGGCCCAACGTCGTCGTCTCGCTGAACAAGAGCGCGCTCAAGGCTTCGCGCTCTGTCGGGCGACACAGGATTGAGACGAGCACGCCCGGACGATTCTTCTTCATCTGCACAGGCGTCAAATAACAGTCGAGCGCGCCGCGCTCGAAAGCCTGGTCCATTAAATAGCCGAAGACCTGCGGCGACATATCATCCACGTTCGTCTCAATCATCAACAGTCGTTCATCAATCGCCGCGCCCGCGCTTTTTTCAAACGCATCTTCACCGATGATGACGCGCAGGACGTTCGGGAAATTCTCATACTCGCGCCCGCCCGCGCCGTAGCCTGTCGCGTCAATGCTCATACGCGGCAACGGCCCGTACTCTTCACACACCGCGCTGATAATCGCCGCGCCCGTGGGGGTCACAAGCTCGCCCTTGATGTCCGAAGAATAGACGGGCGCGCCCTTCAAGAGTTCCGCGACGGCGGGCGGCGGGACGGGGAAAAGGCCGTGCGCCATCTGGACCATCCCGCTCCCGACATGCAGGCCGGATGAGATGAAACGCTCGATGCCTAGAAGTTCAAAACAGACGCACGCGCCGACGACATCTATAATCGCATCGAGCGCGCCCACTTCATGAAAGTGTATGCGCTCGACAGGCATGTTATGCACGCGCGCCTCCGCTTCTGCAAGCCGCGTGAAGATGAGAGAGGCGCGTTCTTTGACCGCATCGCTCAGGCCCGCGTCGTTGATAATCTTGAGAATGTCGCTCAGGTGGCGATGCGCCCGTTCTTCGGTCGTGCGGACATCTGCGCGCGTCGCGCTGATGCCGCTACGGTCCACGGTGCTGAATTCGACTTCGTAGCCAGCGACGCCGAGCAGCCTTAAGTGGTCCAGCAATACAACGGTGTCCGCGCCCGCGCTCGCCAGCGCGCCGAGAATCATGTCACCGCTCGCGCCCGCGAAACAGTCGAAGTAGAGAGTTCTCATGAAGCTTTAAATGGTAACAGAGCGCACGCCGATTGTGTCAAGCAAATCAACAGGCAGGCAACAGGTCGGGTTTTGATATTGAGTGAGATGAGAGCAGCCTTCACCACAGAGACACAGATCACACGGAGGTAGCACAGAGCAGATTTAACCTTCTCTGTGCGCGCTCTGTGTGCTCTGTGTCTCTGTGGTGAATCTCTTGCTCAATCAACATTCATGACTGCGATAACAAGGCCGCCGCATCGCCTGTCAATGGCGTTTACACGCCTGTCAATGACGTTTACACGCTTCACAATGCCATTTACATCGGTGTAAACGTCATTTACAGCCATGTAAACGTCATTGACAGGCGTGTAAAAGACGCTGTTTGGGCTGTAAATGGCATGTTCGGGGCTGTCAGGGGCATTGACGGGCGTGCGGGGGTTCCTGCCGGTGCGGCGAACGCTGTCGGCTGGCGCGTCAGGGCGTGTGTCTGAAGGGGCGGTGTGCGGGTCCGGGTTGGCTTCGCGCATGCGCGCTAAGCTATACTGTCTGCTTTTGCGGCTGAGGCTGTTTGATTCTTTGTGTAGAGGGTGAGATAAGGCGTGAGTTTGCTAGACCAGCAGGAGCGATTGCGCGTGCGCGTGATGGAGGCGGCGCGCGAACTGTTCGGCGTGACGCTCGAACAGTTGAGCGTGGAGGTACCGCCGCGCACGGAGTTGGGCGACGCGGCCTTTCCGGTCGCCTTCGAGTTGGCGAAGCGCATCAAGGCGGCGACGGGCGAAAAACGCGCGCCGCGTGCCATCGCCGAACAACTCAAGACGGCCCTTGAGGCGACCGAAGGCGTCGCGCGTGTCGAAGTCGCGGGCGCGGGCTATCTCAACCTCTTTTATGACCGGACAGAATTTCTCGTGCGCTTCTCACAGGCTCCCGCGATTGGACCGGAAACTTTCGACGCCTCTGACGAGACCAGGCCCAAGCGCATGGTCGAGCACACCAGCATCAACCCGAACAAGGCCGCCCACATCGGGCACGTTCGCAACGCCGTCCTGGGCGATACCTTCGTGCGGATTCTCAAGGCTGCGGGCGAGCGCGTCGAAGTTCAAAACTATATTGATAACACCGGCGTGCAGGTCGCGGATGTCGTCGTCGGCTTCATACATCTGGAACAGATGACGCTCGAAGACATCAAGGCGTTGGACCATCAATTGCCGCCCGAACGCCCCTTCGATTATTACTGCTGGGATTTATATACGCGCGTCGGCCTGTTCTATCGCAACGATGACCCGAACGCGGAGCCGGACAAGGAACGCCTGCGCCTGCGCGCCGAAACCTTGCACGCCATAGAGGAGGGCAACAACCCTACGGCCCTGCTCGCCGATTACGTGGCGACGCGCAACGTCGAGCGCATTCTTCAGACGATGGAACGACTCGGCATACGTTACGACGTGCTGCCGCGCGAGTCGGAGATTCTCCATCTCAACCTGTGGGGCCGCGCCTTCGAGTTGATGAAGGAGAAGGGCGCGATATTTTTTCAAGAAGAGGGGCGCAACAAGAATTGCTGGGT
>JAXDFO010000077.1:0-5321 GCA_034665545.1 Blastocatellia bacterium | reverse complement strand
TCGAACTCAGGGTCGTTGCGCAGGGCGGAGAGGTCCAGGTCATGCTGCGCGCGCACGCGAAGGTTAGGTTGGATGCCCAGCGCGTGTCGCAACGATTCGAGCGCGCTGTTGATGGAACCCAGGCGGGCGCGTGTCGCCGCCAGCCCGTAATGAATATGAGCCGCCTCCGGCTCGCGCTTGAGCGCGCGCTCGAATAACTCCTGCGCCGCAACGTAGTCGCCGCGATTGAGTTCGATGACGCCGCGATCATAGAGCGAGTCCGCATCGCGCGGCAGTGTGCTCTCCGTGCGAAGCCGCGCCTCTGCAATCGCCATGTAAGTGCGAGCGCGCGCCGTCACTTCAGAAACCCTCGCGTATCTTTCTATGAGCGCGCGAAACTGGTTGCGTGCCTCACCAAAACGACCCCGCGCGAACTCTTTATGCGCCCTCTCGAAGGCCCGCAGGGCAGCTGCCTCGTCAATCGTTGGCTGCCGTGGGACGTGCGTCGCGGGGGCCGCAGGTTTTCGCGCCGGATGCGAGGCCGCGCCCTTATGCGGCGCGGTGCGAGATTTGGAGGCGACGGGCGCGCTCTTCTTGGCGGATGACCTGGGCTGTGACTTAGCCGTGGACGCAGTAGTAGTGACGGGCTTGCGCGTAGCCGTCTTGCTCCTGGCCGGAGGAGTCGT
The DNA here is from genome assembly GCA_034665545.1 of Blastocatellia bacterium. Classification (GTDB taxonomy): domain Bacteria; phylum Acidobacteriota; class Blastocatellia; order Pyrinomonadales; family Pyrinomonadaceae; genus DASYML01. The sequence goes on along the minus strand of JAXDFO010000077.1, from coordinate 4,656 downwards.
GGTCCTGGATGGCGCGGCCTTGCGCGTCGGCGTCGCACCCTTACCGGTCTTCTGCGCCTGTTTGCTCCTGGCAGCAGAGGCAGGACTCGATTGTGTGGCCTTACGCGCGGGTGCTTTTTCGGCTTTCGTATGCTTGACCAAAGGTTTGGGGCGCGAGGATTTAGCCGCCAGCGTGCGGTTCTTTGTCTGAGACGACGTAGAAGAATGACGCGAGGCTGGGCGTGCGGGAGTCCGTTTGACACCCTTCAGGCTAGGATCGCTCATGCAATGGCCTCGACTTTCCAGAAGGCGCTCAACCGAAGAAGAAAAAGAGCAGCCACTAAAACTTCCCGCAGCTTAACACATGTTTTTGCCTAAATCAACGTGAGAAGAGGGTTTGCGGGTACAAGGGAGACACTGGCAAACCATCTCCGACGAAATAAAACAAAGAAAAACAGTTGAAGTCATTAACTAGCTGTGTTAAAGTGCGTCTTGGTTTCGCGGCTCGACGGACTTTCACGCGGGCCACACTAAAGCCCCACGCGCGACCGGCGCGAGTAGCGGGTAAATTGTTTGGATAGTTGGCTTAGCACCTGGCAACGGGCCTCTTTTGAAGAGACTCGCGCCTCCCACCTCGCCCGCTCTAAAAACCCTTAAAGAAAGCGTACTAATGGCGGACACTCCCATTTTAATGCGCGAGCAGCAGTATCATCAGATAAAGGCTGTTCTTGCTAAGCTACGTTTAGACTCTATGTCCCGTGTGGCTTTCCTGGTGGACAAGGACGGCCAGGAAATCGCCGTCCACGGCGAAGTGGGCAATCTTGACACAACGAGCCTCGCGTCGCTGGCGGCGGGCAACGTCGCGGCGACGGGCGGGATGGCCCAATTGATAGGCGAGAAAGAGTTTCCCACGCTGTCGCACGAAGGCGAGCGCGAGAGCATACACATCTGCGTCATCGGGCGCGTGCTGCTGATCGTCGTTTTCGATGACCGTTCCAGCCTCGGACTGGTCAAACTGCGCGTCAAGCAGGCGACCCACGAACTTACCACTATCTTCGAGGAGATGATACGCGAGTCGAGCAGAAGAGACCCGGCGACCCCTTCCATCTTCTCCGAAATCTCTGACGAGGATATAGAAAGCCTCTTTAATTAGTGAGGGATGACAGGCGACAAGATGAAAACTTGTTCTGACCCGTCAACCATCACCCGTCAACTGTCACAAGACCTAATATGACGTTCATCAATTACGCTTCACGCGAGATCAACTGTAAGATCGTCTACTACGGCCCGGGGCTGTGCGGCAAGACGACGAACCTGCAATTCATCTTCGACGCCACGGCTCCGCAATCCAAAGGCAAGCTGATTAGCCTGGCGACGGAGACGGACCGGACGCTCTTTTTCGATTTCATGCCGCTCGAACTCGGAACCGTGCGCGGCTTCAAAACACGCTTTCACCTTTACACAGTGCCGGGCCAGGTCTTCTACGACGCCTCGCGCAAGCTGATTTTGAAGGGAGTTGACGGAGTGGTCTTCGTCGCGGACTCGCAAGAGGAGCGCATGGATGCCAACATCGAATCGCTCTATAACCTGGAAGAGAATTTGCGCACGCAAGGCTATGACTTGCGGACCATCCCTTACGTGCTGCAACTCAACAAGCGAGACCTGCCCAACGTCATCCCCGTCGAAGAACTCGCACAAGAGCTCAAACGCAAGGACGAACCCGTCCTCGAAGCCGTCGCTTCCACAGGCGCGGGCGTCTTCGACACGCTCAAGGCCGTCGCCAAGCAAGTCTTAACAGAATTACGCAAGAGCTAAAAAGGTCAGGAGTCGAGAGTCAGGAGTCAAGAGTCTAAAGCACGTTGCTTTTTAGACTCCTTACTCCTGACTCTTGACTCCTGACCTTTTTTATTCAATGGATTTAATCATGAGGAGACCGTCGCCGCCGTTCGAGTAGTAACGGGGAAGGGTTTGCGTGACCATGTAGCCTAGGTTGCGATAGAGTTGTTGCGCGCCGGTGTTGACCGAACGGACTTCCAGTCGGACGAGGCGCACGTTGCGACGACGAAAACCCTCTTCGACCTTTTCCATCATGCGATTGGCGATGCCGCGACGGCGATGTTCAGGCGCGACGCCGACGGTCGTAATGTGCCCGGTGTGGTCCGGCTCGACCAGCCCTATGATAAAGCCTGCCATCGTCCCTTCGTGCGTCACGGCTCGATAAGAGACGGACTCCGGCGCGGTCAGTAGATACTCGAAAGTGTCGCGGCTGTAGGCTTCACCGTCAACGAAGCAACGCTGGTCCAGACGCCAGCATTCGTCAAGGTGCGAGATCGTCATGGGCCGCACATCATAACGCACCTGCGCGAGCACGGCCTCTTGCGGCGCACCGTAAGGTTGCGCCACCTGCCCGCCAGTCGCTTCCGCCTGTGACCACAAACGCGAACGAATTTTCTTGAGGACAGCCATAACTAAAACAGTGACAGTTGAAGAGTGACAGGTGACAAGTAAGAACAAGATTTTATCCAGTCACTTGCGACCCGTCATCCGTCACTAAATTATTAACATGCAATCGCCGTAGCTGTAAAAGCGATAACGCGCCCTGACGGCGTGTTCGTAGGCGGCGAGCGTTAAGTCGCGTCCGGCGAACGCGCAGATGAGCACGAGCAAGGATGAGCGCGGAAGATGGAAGTTGGTCACGAGCGCGTCAACGGCGCGAAATTTGTAGCCGGGCGTGATGGTCAGTTGGGCCAATCGCGCTCCTTCTGTGACGCGCCCATCAACATCCGACGCTGATTCCAGAGCACGCGTCGTCGTCGTGCCGACGGCGATAATGCGCCCGCCGTTTTCGCGCGCGCGGTTGATGGCTTGCGCCGCTTCGGGGCTAATCTCTGTGTGCTCCGGCGCGACCGCGTGCTCGCTCAAATCTTCCGCCCGCACAGGCTCAAAAGTACCATAGCCGACGTGCAAGGTTATTTCAATAATTTGTGCGCCGCGCATGCGCAACTCGTCCATCACGCGCGGCGTGAAATGCAGCCCGGCGGTCGGAGCAGCGATAGCGCCCCTCTCACGCGCGTAAACGGTCTGGTAACGCTCGCGGTCCAACGCGCCCGTCCCCTGGGGCCGCTTGATGTAAGGGGGCAAGGGCGTCTGGCCCAATTCATCAATTAACGACTCGAACGATTCGTTGCAACTGAAGCGCACGACGCGCCGCCCGTTCTCAAGTGTTTCAAAGACCTCGGCGCGCAGTCTTCCATCACCGAAAGAAACTTGCGCGCCCTTTTGTAGACGACGCGCGGGCCGCGCGAGCGTTTCCCATAAGAGAGGCTCAATCTCGCGTATCAGGAATAGTTCGACGCTGCCGCCGGAGGGCGCGCGCACGCCCGCCAGCCGCGCGGGAAAGACGCGAGTGTTATTGACGACGATGCAATCGCCAGCGCGCACATACGAAGGCAACTCCGCGAACTGGCTATCACGCCAGGAGGCTTCCGCGCGATTCAGGACCAGCATTCGCGCCTGGTCTCTTCTTTCGAGCGGGCGTTGCGCGATTAACTCTTCCGGCAACTCGTAATCAAAATCCGAGATATGCAATTTCGCTTTCGCCCTTCACCTGTTCACTTCGGTTACGGCGCGGGCGCGGTGGCGGCGTCTGCGGCTGAGGCTTTGAGCGGCTCGACCGGATGTTCGTAGTGAAAGACTGAAGTCAATTGCGCTCCGAACAAGAGAATCAAACTCGACACATAGCCCCAGGTCAGGACGGCGACGACCGCTCCCACCGAGCCATAAATCTGGTCGTAATGAAAATAATGAAGGCTCCAGGCGAAAACGTATTTCGAGCCTTCCCACAGGAGGCCCGCGAGGACGGCACCCGGCAACGTGTCGCGCAGCGTGACGCGCGCGTTCGGCATGAAACGATAGACGACCGTGAACAACGCGATGGTCACTAGAATGCTTGTCACTGCGAAGACGACTTGCCAGAACGCGCTGCCGACGGTGGCGAGCCAGGTCAGTCGTTCTAACTGTCTCGGCGAAAGTCTTGAGAGCGTGTGTTGAAGAGTGACAAGAACGGACGTGACCAGGACGGAGACCGATAGCAACAGGCCCACGACGCCTATCATGCCGATGGTCAGCGCGCGGCCATGCAGGAAGGTGCGCGAGGTGGTGGCCCAGATGCGATTGAGCGCGCGCTCCGCGACGGCGAAGACCCATGAGCCTGCCCACAGCACGACGAGCGAGCAGGTGATGACGCCGCCGATTCCCAGGCTCGAAAGCGATTCAATCGTCTCGCGCAAAAATTTACTGGACCCAGGATAAACCTGCACGATGCGGGTCAGCATCTCATTGCCCGCCGACATCCGGTTGCTCAGGGCCAACATCAAGAGCAGGGCCGGAAAGAGCGTCAGCAATCCGAAGTAGCTCATCGCGGCGGCTGAAGTGAAGAGGTCGTTATCGTGAAATTGGTGCAGCGTATGAGAGATGATGGAGAGCCACGGCGCTCGATTGCGAACGCCGAAGGAGTGGCGCGTAAAGGATGCAAGGCGTCTCATAAGAAATGCAGGAAGCCAGGAGCCAGGAGCCAGAAGCCAGAATGAAGAGAACAGCTTTCAGTATGAAGAACACACAATATGAAGAACACTCAATCGCTTTTCTTCTGGCTTCTGGCTCCTGGCTCCTGGCTTC
>JAXDFO010000076.1:0-7576 GCA_034665545.1 Blastocatellia bacterium | reverse complement strand
TCTTGACTTCGCCGGGCGGGACCGGGGCAATCGTTTCCGTGGAAATAAACTCGTAAGTGCCGGAAGCCTGGGGCATCTCTTCATGAGAAGCTTCGGCGGGCTGTTGCTGCGTCGTCGCAGTTTTCCTGACCTCTGAATTTGCGGGGAGAGAGGGGAGAGAACTCGTCTTCGCGCCGCGCGTGGCGGAAGATTTTGAAGAATGATCTTCAGCGATATTCTCTTGCTCGTCATCGCGGCTGACGAGCATAAAGTTTTGTCGCATGAGCGCGCCGCCGCCGAGCGGTGTGCGCAAGAGCCTGGTCCAACTGCGAGCGGAGAGCGTGCCGTCGTCCGCTAAGGCATAACGCTGCGGGAGACTGATGGGGTCGAGCGAGAGGACTTGCGGGCCGTCGCCGAGCGAGGGGAAGTTATAGAGTCCCTGCGAGTCCGTCTTGACCGACTGGCCCGAACTCAGATAGAGCCGCACGCCGGGCAGAGGCTTGTCCTCTTCATCGAATTTGCCGTTGCCGTTGGTGTCAACGAAGACGCGGCCCAGTATCACTTGTCGCGTCGAGAAGACGCCCGCGCCGACCATCACGCTGGCGCGCGCGGGCGAGGTCTGGCTGCGTTCGCCGGAAGGAAAGACGCCCGTGCCGACAGCGACGTTGTCTTGCTGGCCTTCGCGCGCGTTCGCGCCGATTCGCACGCGGTACATCAAACGCGCGCTCGCGCCCGGACCAATCGTGCCCAGACGAAAGATAAGCTCGCTGCCGTTTATCTCAGGCTCGAAGGGTTGCTCGGTCGCGGAGCCAACGGCGACGCGCGCGGTCCCGGTCACGTAGTTGAAGGAAGCGGGTAATTGGTCCTGTATCAAGACCTCCTGGATGGGCGCGGCGGACGGATTGTGAATCTCCACACGGTAGGTCAAGACATCGCCTATCTCTGCGCGCGGGCGATCAACCGACTTGGTAATCTCAAGCCCGTGCTGCTCGAACATGGGGATGTTGAAGGCGAGGGCCGCGAGGTCTGCGAGGCTCACATCTTCGCGGACTAGGTCGAAGCCGCCTGCGCGCGCGAGCGGTTGGCCGTCGAGCGCGTGGACCAGTAAAGAGTAGAGACCGGCCTGCGATGGCTGCACCTTCACTTCGAGCATGCGCGTGGTATAGCCCTGCGCCGTGAGGCGCATGAAGTAGCGCGCGGGCGTGGTCTCAGTTCCGAGTTGTTCAGGGACGAGCGCGAAGTTGAAATGGCCGAGGCCGTCCGTCTGAAACGGATTGTCGTTGTGCGCGTTCGGCGTAAAGCCCACATCCGGCACGCTCGGCAATTTGTTCGCGCCGTTCTGGTCCAGTAATACTTCGATGGTCGCGCCGGGAATCGGAAACGCGCTGCCGCCGCGCCCGGCGAAGACGATGCCGAACGGGTCAATCAGCACGACCGCCGCAGAACTCCGCGTCGAAGGAAAGTTGAGGCCCGTGAAGTTGGCGACGTTGATGAGTCCGACTCCGGCGGGCGCGCTCCCCTTGAGACGCGCTTTGAAACTTGCCTGGACCAATTGGTTCGGCGCGACATCCGTCGCCAGCCGGACCAGCACGCGATTGTTGAGCACGTAACCTTCGTCCGCATCCTGCGCGTCCGAGAGATTATGGTTTTCGAGCCTGAGAGAATCCGCGACGTATTCAAGCGCGGCTGGCAGGTCGTCAGAGATGACGACGCCGCGCGCGGGCGTGTCGCCGTTGTTGCGGAAGGTGATGGTATAGGTGAAGGGATTGCCGGGCGCGACGACGGCCTGAGAGCTACCGTTGACCAACTTGACGGGAGGCAGGCTGGCATCATCCGGCGAAGTGAGCCGCGCGCCCGCGCCGACATCGTTGATGATAGCGCCGCTATCGGATGCCTGGCCGTTGGCCGCGTTGACGGTGTTGGAGAGCGCGGTCAGATGAATCGTGAGATTCGTGTGCGGGGTGAAGTCGTTCGTCTCAACGATGGCGAGGATGCCGACGCAAACGCCGGGCGCGACTTGCGGCGAGACGGTTTCGCCCAGATGAATCAAGGCATCGCCGCTCGTCAGTGTTCCACTGCCGTCCGTGTCGAAGTGCAGGTCCGTCAGTGTCGCCGGCGAGTCCACGTCCGCGCTCTTGATAGTGTAGGTGTCTGCGGTGTTGCCCGTATTGCAGGCGCGGAAGAGTCTGGTAATCTGCTCGCGTGGGCCAACGGTCGCGGAGGGAGTCGTTTCGTCAGGCGTGACGGTGAGAGTCGTGACGGCGAGGACGGTCATCGTGACGGTCTCGGAGACGGTGGAGAAGCTCGTCCCTGAATCGTCCGTGTAGGTGACTTCGGCGCGGTTGGTAATCTGCGTCCCCGCCGAAGTGGGCCCATCAAAGCCGAACGCCATCGCGCCCGCCGACTGGGCCATGATGAAGGCGCAGACGAGAGCTACGATGGCATGTCTTGTTCTGGGGGCAATCAGCATCGCAGTGAGTTGGGAGAGGCAGACGGAATCAAAGTCGGAAGTCGGAAGTCGGAAGGATGAGAGACGAGCTATTCAAATTTAATAATTCTTCTTTCATTATTCATCATTCCGACTTCCGACTTGCTTTTCGGCGTCGCGGGTGGGTTGAGAGGGCGGGGCACTTGCCTTCTCAATACACCCGCGACGCTTTCGTTCAGGCGGCGCGTTCAAATGGACCATGCGCCGCCCATCTCATGCCCTGAACGTTCTACTTAATCTGTCGCTTGAAGGAGAAGACGCCGGAGAGTCCTGGTCCAAGTGAAGCGACAGTGTCGGTGAGTACGGTCGAGCCTAAGGCGTCACCTGTTATCGTGCCGCCGCGTGTGTCCGTCGCGCCGACAACATGGTCCGTATAAGTGGCCCAGTTATTCGGCGCGGTGCTGCCGTTCTCCGTGATGACGATGTTGGTCGCCGTCAGGTTGACGTTGCCGGTTCCAGCCGAGGTCGTCACGTTCTGGTAGGTGATGGCGAACGTGATGACCGCGCCGGGGACAGCGTCGGTTGCCGCGCCGACGCCCGTTGCGTTCGCCACGGTCGCCGTCTTCGTCAACTGCAAGAAGCCAGTGAAGAGACGGTCAATCGTGTCGTTGGTGGCGGTCACGGTGTTGGCGGAGGTGGCGCGAAGGGTGGTGTCGTAGCCGTTCAGCACGGTCTTGCCCGTGGGCAGCGTGACATCCACTGTGTAGTTGGACGTTCCGCCGAAGGCAATGCTGAGAGTCGGAATCGCAGTGCCGGTCGCCACGCCGTTGTTGACGACAGTGACCTGCGTTGCGCCGACCGTCACCTTCACGGTCGAGCCTGCGGGGAAGGCCGTCACGGTGAGCGTGTACACGTCGTTGGCGTTGCCGGAGTTCTGCAACGTGTTGATGAAGGTGGCGGAGCCTGCGGCGGTCGTGACGCCGCCGGGCGCGACACCCGCAATGCCTGTGCTGACGCTCTTGTTGGTGTAGTCGTCGTTGTTGTTGGTTGGGCCAACCGCGCCGGGCTGTCCCTGTGGTCCATTGAGGACCGCGCCGACGGCTTGCAGCGTCGTCGTGCGCGATGGCGAGGTCGCCGTAATCTGCACGCTGAGGCTGTTCTTGGCGTAGGCAGTGCCCTGGTTGACAATCGAGTTGGTCGCGTCGGGCGTGGTGATGTCAACGGACATGTTGATGTTGGGGCTGCACGCGCTAGCCGCCAGCGTGCCGCCGACGTTGAAGGCCACGCGCGTGACGCTGGAGAGCGGCGCGGGGGCCGTCGTGGTCCAGGTCGCGGTGGTGATGGGGTTGCTCGCAACGGGCGAGGTCGAATAGAGAACCGTGACGCCGCCGGGGTAGGTCTGCGTCGCGGAGAGGGCCGTGCCCGTCGGGATAGGCGCGAAGATGAAGACGCCGCTATTGGAGCCTGCCGGTGCGTTGGTCAGCGTGACGGATGACGCGACGCGCGCGCCCGTGTTGCACAACTGCCAGGTGTAGTTGAAGCTTGAACCGAGAGCCAGTGGGCCAGTCGGCGCGGTCAAAGAGAGAGCGAGTTGCGCGTCGTTGTCAACGACGGAGTTGCGGTCGCCGCGCGATTCGCGCACGCCGTTGACTGCGCCAGTTGAGAGCGTGCGGACTTCATGAGCCGACGGAGTTGCAGGGTTGTCCGGGTTCTGGTTATCGAAAGTCGGGCTGCCCGTGAGGGCGTCGCCGAGTAGAACCTGCACGGTCTGGCCTGCGGTCGCCGCGCCGCCGACGCTCACTTCGACGAGGACGTTGATGAAACCGTTCTGCGCGATGCTGGCCGAAAGCACGTCGGCTGCGTTGGTCTTGATGTCCGTGTCGCCAGCGTTGATAGTGCCGCTGTTGTCCACGTCTATCACCGCGCGAGTGATGCTGGCGGGAGCGGTCCCGGCTAGCCACGCGCTCGCGCCGCCCGTCAGGAAGCGCACCTGGTCGGAGAAGTTTCCGGTGTTGGTCACGCGGAAGTTGTAGAGAATGCCGGTTTGTCCGGGAACGACGGTCGGGTCCGTGGAGGCGTCGGGCGTGATGGTCATGCCCGCGACCTTGGCGACCGTCACGGTGACGGTGTTTGAGACAGAGCTATAAGAGCCACCGCTGCCGTCCGAATAGCTGGCGCTGGCCTGGTTCTGGATTGTTGTATTGGCGGCGGTCTGTCCCATCGCTTGCGCGAAGAGGGCGCAGGTGATTGCAAGGAGGGCAATCATGCGCGAGAGCGCGCCTGTCTTGAAGGGGGTGACTTTGAGCTTCATTTTGATTCCTCAGTATTAAAATTTTTGGTGGGCCAGGTGCTAACGGAGGGTTTGTGCAGCAGAATAAACGTTAGGCGCTCTGTCGTTCCGGGCCGTCGTTCCATCATCGGCGCGGGCCAAATAATTATTTGACGCGCACTTTGTAAGTGGCAGAGAGCTTGCCGTTCTGGGCCAATGAGTCTGCCCATTCGTAGCGAAGCTGCGTGTACATGGAAACGGGCGCGGCGACACGCTTGATGGAGCCGTCCGGCTGTCTCTCTGCGACGGTCGGTTGCGCGCTGAAGGTCTTGCCGTTGTCTATGCTGTAGACGACCGTGGCGGAACCGTCCGCGCTGGCGCTACCCGCGACGAACTGCGTGCCGGGGGGAATCTGTCCGACGGCCTTGTACTCATGCGCGGGCGCGTTGCCGTCGTTCTCGGAAACGATGGTCCAATTCATCACTTCGCCGGACTGAATCGTCGAAGCCTTCTCGACCGGAATCGTCGCGCTCTCGCGCGTGACCGTGCCGGAGAGAACCACTTTGACATCAGGCCGGGCGGCGGTGGTGCGCTCGATGAGCTTGAACTGTCTCTGCGCGAAGGCCGCCGCGCCGCCCAGCATGAGCAGGACTGCGAGGGCCAAGAGAGGCAACGCACCAAAATTCTTCTTTAACTTCGTCATCACAAGTCTCCTTAAAATTTTCACTGGCGGGCTAGAGGTTTTTGTTCGATAAGCGAGAGCCGCGTCCGTGGATCGCGCGGCAGAGTCAAGAGCGTTAGAGGGTTGAAGCGGCACGGCGCGCGCGTGCTTCGAGGGCACGGGCCACGGCATACATGAAAGTGTTGACGGGAACGGGGCGCGGGAGGACCGCCGCGAGACGAGAGTGCGTCTCAGACCGCATAATCTCGGAAGGGCGTTTGTGCATTCCGATGAGCGCGACGCCGGGCGCGAGTTCCTGTAACGCATCAATCGCGCTCGCGCCGCCGGACTCCGTCATATCCAGTCCGAAAGCGATAAGGTCGAAGCGATTGCGCGAGGCTTCGCGTAAAACGTCCATCGTGTGATGGCAAGCGATGGCTTCATGCTTGGCCGCGCGTAAAGCCTTGACCAACTGGTCCATCATCGCCCGGTCATCATCACAAATCATCACCTTCGCCATTCGCTGTTTCCTCTGTTGCAAAGCTTCGTGCCCGCCCTCGCGGACACTCCGTCACAAAAAAGACATAACAATCGCCGTGCCGCCCGCCTTTTGAACTCAGGCGCGAAGTTTAAATGTTGACGAGTGAAGAAGTTGAGGTTAAGAGCGAAGGACGCGGGAAGCGGCGGCGCATGACAGCGCGTGACAGAGCGGTCTGAAATTTTGTCAGGCGTGCTGACTTTTTGTCAGTCGCTGAGGTGGAAATTGAGTTGGTTGAGAAGATCGCGGCTTAACTTTCGTACTCGCGTATTTTGCGGTAGAGGGTGCGGGCGGAGATGCCCAGGATGGCGGCGGCGTGGTCACGATTGCCGCCCGTTTCATCCAGCACGCGGAGGATGTGCTGGCGTTCAAGTTGTTCGAGTGTGACGGGCGCGGAATGAGTGTGCGCATCGGAGGCAGTGGGTTGGCCTTGAAGATGAAGCTCTAAGCCGTAGCCCCTGTCGCCGGACTGAAGCACCTGGTCGGCTTCGATGATGTCTGTGGCGGAGAGGGCGGCGGCGCGTTCCAAACAGTTGCGAAGCTCGCGGACGTTGCCGGGCCAGGAATAGCTTTCGAGCCGTCGCCTGGCTTCGTTCGAGAGGTCCAGCGCGGGACGGTTGAAGCGTTGACGATAGAGGTCCAGAAAATGGTTGATGAGTTCGTTGATGTCTTCGGGCCGCTCGCGCAAGGGGGAGATGTGCAGGGCGACGACGTTGAGGCGATAGAAGAGGTCTGCGCGAAAGCGACCGTCGCGCACATCCTGGACCAGATTGCGATTGGTCGCGGCGATGACGCGCACATCCGCGCGCTGGTCTCTGGTCGAGCCGACGCGGCGAAAGCGGCCCTGCTCAAGAAAGTGCAAGAGCTTGACCTGCATCTGTAGAGGGAGTTCACCGACTTCATCAAGAAAGAGAGTGGAGCCGTCCGCCGCTTCCAGCAGTCCGCGCTTGAGCATGCTCGCGCCCGTGAATGCGCCGCGCTCGTGGCCGAAAAATTCCGACTCGAAAAGAGTTTCGGGCAGCGCGCCGCAGTTGATAGTGATGATGGGAGAATCGCCGCGCGCGCTCCTGGCATGTATGAGCCGCACGAGCACGTCCTTGCCCGTGCCACTCTCGCCCGTGATGAGAATGGTGGAGTCGAGGCGCGCGGCGGCTTCGGCCTGGGCGACGATTGCTTGCATCGCCGCGCTCTGGTAAATAATCGCGGGCAGGTTCTCTTCGTCAGTCGCGGGAGCGCGCACGACGACCGCGCGCAGTGATGCGTTCTGACGGATGAGCCGTCGTTTCTCGTCTGCCTTGCGAATGACGGCCTCCATCTCATCGAGCGGCGAAGGCTTGGTCAGGTAATCGTACGCGCCGAGCCGCATCGCCTCGATGCCGGTGGCGAGCGAAGTGTCCGCCGTCAGCATGATGACCTCCGGCGCGTCCTCCATCTTTCTAATCTGCCGCAACGCATCGAGACCGGAAATTCCGGGCATCTGTATGTCCAGCAGAATCACGTCATAGTCCGTCGCGCTGATGACCTCCAACGCCTCCTGCCCGTTCGCCGCAGACGATGCCTCGAACCCAGAGCGCGCAAGCTGGCCCGTCACCAGCCTTCTGAGCAGACTGTCATCATCAACAACGAGAACGCGAATTTTTCTATTCATAAGCGGTTAAGAGCAGGAGTCAGAAGCCAGGAGACAGGAGCCAGTAGAAAAGC
>JAXDFO010000075.1:0-16870 GCA_034665545.1 Blastocatellia bacterium | reverse complement strand
CCTGAGCACGGACAGGCGCACTGGGGCAGCTTCGGCGCGCGTCCGCAACGTTGGCAGCATCAGCATGGATTTCAACGTCACGGGAGCCGGGACCGTCTCCGTGCAACACGCCATCTTCGGCACCGACGGCAGTTCGAGTTGGGAACTCTGGGCTTCGACAGACGGCGGCAGCACCTACTCGAAGATAGGAAGCACCGTCAGCACCACTTCGACGACACTGGCGACGGCCACCTTCAGCGTCAACACGCCGAACGCCATACGCTTTTCGCTGCGCAAGGTCAGCGGCGGCGCGAACCGCATCAACTTCGACAACATCACCATTTCGACCTTCGGGCAGCAATCGTCAAGCGAGCACCTGACCATGGGCAATCCGAGCAACGCTACGGCGAACGTCAGCCAGCCGACCAACTACCTGCTGGACAAGCCGCAATATGCCATCTCCTATAACCGCGATTTGGGAAGGCCGAACTGGGTAAGCTGGCATCTGTCCGCTTCCTGGCTCGGCAGCGCGGCGCGGCAGAACGATTTCCGCGCGGACACGACGCTTCCCGCAGGTTGGTATCAAGTGCAGGCTACAGACTATTCGGGCAGCGGCTTCGATAGAGGCCATCACTGCCCCTCCGGTGACAGGACCAGCACGGTGGCTGACAACTCCGCGACCTTCCTGATGTCGAACATGATGCCGCAGTCGCCCGATAACAATCAGGGACCGTGGGAAGCCCTCGAAAGCTATTGCCGCACACTTGAGAGCCAGGGCAATGAACTCTACATCATCGCGGGCGGTTCCGGCTCAGGCGGTTCCGGCTCAAACGGCGGGACGACTTTCACGGTTGCGAGCGGCCACGTCGGCGTGCCCTCTCAGACATGGAAGGTAATACTGGTCCTGCCCGACTTGAGCGGCAACGACGTGGCGCGCGTCACCACCTCAACGCGCACCATCGCTGTCATCATGCCCAACACGCAGGGCATCAGGACCAACGACTGGCGCACGTACCGCGTCAGCGTTGACCAGGTGGAAGGACTGACCGGCTATGATTTCTTCTCGAACGTACCGACCGCGACGCAGAGCGTCATCGAAGCGAGAGTTGATAATCAATAGCCATTGAAGTACAGGATTTTCGTTACTGGACAGAGCGATAACGGGCGCGCGGGATAAACTCGATTGAGTTCATCCCGCGTGCCCGTTTAAGTTTGTGAGTGATGCTGGTCTACATAGAGCTTTAAGGCTTGAGGACTATCTTGATGCAGTCGTCCACCTTGTTATTGAAGGTGTCGTAGCCTTTGGGCGCGTCTTCGAGTTTCATGCGGTGCGTGATGACGAAGCTGGGGTCTATCTCGCCTCGCTCGATTCTTTCCAGTAGCGGCTTCATGTAACGTTGAACGTGGCACTGCCCCGTCTTCATCGTCAACGAACGGTTCATGAAAGAACCCATCGGAAACTTGTCTATGAATCCGCCGTAGACGCCTATCACGGAGACCGTGCCGCCGTTGCGGCAGGACATAATCGCTTCTCGTAAAGCGATGGGCCTGTCCGTCTCCATCATCATGGCCTGCTTCACTCGGTCGTAAGCATAGACAAGGCCGTGGCCGCCGAACGCCTCCATGCCGACGGCGTCTATGCAGGCGTCCGGGCCTCTCCCGCCCGTCATATCCATCAACGCCTCGTAGGTGTCCTGCTCCTCGAAGTTGATGGTGTCATCAGCCTTCGCACCTTCGCGGGCCATCCGCAGGCGGTCGGGTTCGCGGTCTATGCCTATGACGCGCTCGGCCCCCAGCAGCCGCGCGCTCGCCATACTGAACTGCCCGACCGGGCCACAGCCCCACACCGCGATAGTGTCGCCCGGTTTGATGTCGCACATCTCCGCGCCCATGTAGCCCGTGGGGAAGATGTCGGACAGGAACAACACTTGCTCGTCGGGTATGCCATTCGGAATCTTGAGCGTGCCGACATCCGCGAAGGGCACGCGCGCATACTCTGCCTGGCCTCCCGCGAAGCCGCCCGTCAGGTGCGAGTAGCCGAAGATGCCGCAAGGGCTGTGACCGAACATCTTCTCAGCCATCCAGGCGTTCGGGTTCGAGTTCTCGCACAGGCTGAACATCTCCTGTTGACAGAAGAAGCAGTTGCCGCAGGAGATAGGGAAGGCGGTCACGACGCGGTCGCCCACTTTGCGGTCCTTGACATCGGGACCGACCTCAACTATCTCGCCCATGAACTCATGGCCGAGGATGTCGCCCTTCTCCATCGTCGGCATGAAGCCGTTGTAAAGGTGCAGGTCTGACCCGCAGATGGCCGTCGAAGTTATCTTCACGATGGCGTCGCGCCGGTTTAAAATTTTCGGGTCTGGAACCTGTTCGACCCGCACGTCATTTTTGCCATACCAACAATTAGCTCTCATTACATTTTCCTTTCCAGAATTAAACAGTAGTCAAGGCAGCCTCACGCTTGCTGTGAAATTTCAAGCGGCTCACGCTCCCTGCGATTGTCCCAGTGCCTCGCCCTTGGGAGGCTGCGCAGGACGCTGCGTTAAGAGACCGTTATCCCAGAGGGTTCCATCAGAGACGACGACCTCGCCCGTCTCTATCACCTGCTTGAGACAGCGCAAGTCGTCGTATATTTGCTGCTCCGGTTCTTCACCGAAGAGCTTGGCGACAGTTGCGCCGATGACGCCGCCCGGCGGGTTATATTCCAACTCCACGACGACAATCGTGCCGCGTTTGCCGGGCGCGCTCTTGAAGCGCACGGACCCCGTGTTATACACCTCAGAGCCTTCGAGCGAACGCCACGCGATGAGTTCGTTCGGGCGGTCTTCCGTAATCTCCGCGTCCCACTCGACGCTCGTTCCGGCGGGCGCTTTCGCCACCCAGTGCGAACGCCCGTCGCCCTGCACTTCGACTGATTCGAGATGCTTCATGAACTGCGGCAGATTCTGGAAGTCGCGCCAGAACTGGTAAAGCTTTTCAGGAGTGCTATTGATGATTAAACTCTTCTTCACTTGTCTTGTCCCTCCTTCAGTTGTGCTGCCGTTGCTGCTGAGTTGTTGAGCGCAAATTACGTCCAACGCCGTCACTGCGAGCACGTTCGCAGTGGCGAAGGCGACACGCCCCTTACTCGAATCAGGCGAAGCGAAAGACATGCCCAGCGCGGCCAGGTCCAGGGCATCGCCCGCGACTCTGGACCAGACGGCGGCGGCGGGTCTCTTGCCTTGCATGAAGATGCCGATGCCGCTCGCTATCTCGCGCAATCCGAAGAGGCGTATTAAAGTTGTGTTGCCACGCACCCCGGCGATTTTTGCGATGCCGCGAGGCGCAAAGACCTCCGCCAGTCCGAGGCCGATGCTGAACCAGCCGAGGCCGCGCGCCAACTGCTCCTCGTTGATATTCATCAACCCGCCCTGTGGCTTTCCGTCTACGGCTTGCTGGGCCTTAGCTTGCGCGGCCCGCGTCGCTGGCCTGTGCTGCCGGGACGGTTGCGGCGATGATGTTGACGAAGCACGCACGGCTTGCTTCTGTGTCCGTGCGTCTTGTCGTTCTGCTCCCTGAAGTTGTTTCTTCGTGCCTGTTGCCATAATCCTTTTTCTCCCCTAAAAAATTATAAGTCCCGACTTCATTCTCACTCGCATCTTGCGAGAGATAACCGACACTTCCATAACTCCAGCCTTCGCGGAGCACGGAAAGTTTTCATGCGGGGGAATTGCCTGGGGGAAAATAATGCCGGATCGTGAGCGATTCGCACACCGCTCGCGCGTGGGGGATAGCTCGTTTTTCGGAAAGATGAACGTGAAGGATTAAGACTGGAAGATGATTGTCACCCTTGTTCTTGCCCCTTGTTCACTTCCCCTGCTCGTTACTCATCCGTCATCAACGGGACTGTTATTCAGGCACATACACACCGCCTGATGAAGAGCACAAATTTGCTTTGCTTCAATGTAAGAGAATTTCTTAACACAAGCGGCGGCAGAACTCAATCAGGGATTTGTGAAAAAGGGATAGGGATTTTCCCTAGTCGGAATGCGAAGGCTCAACCCATCTGGACCGTGAGCATGGAGATTGAGCCGCACATTCAATGCTTCGGTGAAAAATCGTCCGTGCGAAAAGGCGAAGCGGGCAGCCCGGCCCCGTTGTATAGATTACAGGCCGGATTATCCGCCCAACCATAACGCACCGCCACGGGCGTCTTGATGAGCGGCGACGAGACCAGCACATCCTTGCCTTTTATCAACGCATCGGCCCAGACGAAACGCCCGTCCTCGCCCGCGATGGAGAAGCCCGTCAAGCGTGCGCCGTCCTTTGCGACAAGCCCGCCCTGCGTGTGTTCAAAGGAGAGACGAATCGCGCCGCCCGCTATCTTCATCCTCCGATAAACTGGACCAGAATATTCGAGCCTTTGACCGTAAGCGATGGCGCGTGCGGCGAGTGCCAGGCGACGACCGACCTCCTGCTTGTTCTTCGGATGAATGTCCTGCGCCTCGCCTATGTCAATGGCGACGGCGAGGCCCGTTCGCGGGACCGTCTCGGACGTGTAGAGTTGCGCCTCGCGCAGTCGCGCCCAACCCGTATCGGTCGGGGCATCGCTGCGGCTCATGAAGTTCGCAAGCTGGACTATCAGAAAAGGAAAGTCTCCCGCGCCGAAGCGTGAACGCCAGTCTCTTATCATGGTCGGCAAGAGCCGCCTGTACTGCGCCGCCCGCCCCGCGTTCGACTCGCCCTGATACCATATCGCGCCCTTGATGGAGAAGGGCAGAAGCGGCGCAATCATGCCGTTGTAAAGGACCGTCACGATGTTCGGAATATCGCCCGACTGTTGCGGCGGCGATGCTACTTTATCCAACGAGACGCTCGCGTTATAAAGCCAGTCGCCCGCGAGCGAGACGGGCGCGTCGCCGCCCGCGACCGGTTCAATCTTCAACTGTTCGGGCTTGCCGTAGATGCCGCCGCCGCTCCCCGTATCAAGCACGCGCACCGCGATTGTGTTCGCGCCCGGCTTGAGCAGGCCCGCGCGTATTCGATAGTCTCGCGGCACGTCCCACTGGTCCAGAGAGCCTACACGTTCGCCGTTGATGAACGTCGTATCGCGGTCGTCAATCGGCCCTAGATGCAGCAACAGTTCGCGGCCCTCCCATCCTGCCGGGAGTTGAAACGTCTTGCGAAACCAGACGACCCCGTCATAGTCCGCCAGCCCCCCTTGTTCCCAGGCTTGCGGCAGCCGCATCGTCTTCCATCCGGCCACGTCCAGCGAAGGGTCCGCCCATCCTGGCATCTTCGCAGAGCCGGGGTCATTCCTGGACCACCATTCATCCATCAGCTTACTGATGTCAGTTGGCCCACCCTTCGATGCCGCCACGGCCTTATCTACATCCTTGAGGGCTGGCTGAAAATCCGGCATCGTCGAGAGAGCCTCCGCGCTCGTCCAAGCCTCTGCCACCGTGCCGCCCCATGACGAATGAATCAGCCCTATCGGGACGCCTAGTTCCTGCTGTAGATGGCGACCGAAAAAATATGCGACCGCCGAAAATCCGCCCCAGCCTCCCGTAGAGATATTGTGAGAATCACAGACCAGCCAGTGACTCTTGATTGTGCTTTCCGGTTTGGTGGCGACGAGCCTCGGAACCGTGAAGAGTCTAATCATCGCATGGTTGGCCTGCGCGACTTCCTCCTGCGCGTTGTTGACCAACGTGAGGCCCATCTCCATATTCGACTGGCCCGAGCAGAGCCAGACATCCCCTATGAGCACGTTCTTGAGGGTCACGGATTGCGGGCCGCTGACGGTCAGGGTATAAGGGCCGCCAGCCTCGAAGGGACCGAGCCGCGCGAGCCATTTGCCATCAGCGTCCGCGATTGCTGTAGAGCTTTTGCCATGCAAGCTGATGGTGACGCTCGCGCCCGGCGTGGTCCATCCCCAGACGGGAAAACGCGCCTTGCGTTGCAGCACCATATCATCGCTGAACAGTTGATGCAGGAACGGCCTCTCGGCATTTTCAATCGCCTGCTGTTGCAGGGTCTTTGCGTCCGCGACGACAAGGGCGCAGCTACAGAGCGTGAGCACAAGGACAAGCGCGAGACGAAGCATGCTAAGCTTTTACCTTCCTCTCCTTCGAGGTCTCAACTCAACTCAACGGGAAATAATGGAATGCGATGTAAATGTGTTTGACGGAAAAGCTGACGGCCTTCTTAATTAATGGTCCTGTTTGACATCGGGCGCGGGCACGAAGCCTTGAGCATTAAGCGGCTGTCCGTTGGACGGGCAGGGCGCGCTGTATCGTGCGACATTAAATTCCGGCGTGCTGCCTTTGCCGGAAGGGCGATAGGTAATCAAGACGGCCTTGACGCGCTCGGTCGGGTCGCCCTCGCAAGGGTTTTCGTAAACGCCGTCGAAGTCTTTGATAATCTTCAATCGCTTGTCCTTCAACTCTACCAGGCGGGCCGAACTGCCGAGCGTGCCCATGTTGAAAAAGTTGCCTTCAAGCAATAGCTCATGAACGCCGTCGCCGTTCACATCGCTCGTGCCGATAATAAAGTTGAAGTCGCGGCTCTTGATTTTAGCGGCGAGTTGATTGGCCTCGTCGAAGATTGCGAGCGTGAGGTCTTGCGCGCCGTTCGGGTCCGCCGCGACGGGGCCGCCCGGTTGGAGAAGATAGACGGTCTCCTTCTGTCCCTCGCGCGTGAAAGAGCCGCTCGCGCGACTGTTGATGCTATAGTCGCCCGTCTCAGCGCGCGGGCCATAGACGGCTTGCAAGACGCGGCGTTGAGTTTCAGCGTCAACGCGCGGCGGTTCGTCCGCCTGCTCCTTTCGATTGTCCAGCAGGGTCACAGTCCCCTGCTCGTTCGTTGGCGAAGCGGTTGGCGAAGCGGCTTGATTAGTGACGGGCGCGGCGTGGTTGCTTTCGGGTGTGCTCGCCGGAGCGGGAGCGGCTGAACGCGCGCCGCCGTCGCATCCGGCGAGGCAGAACAGAGAGACGAGCAACGCTATCCAACTTTGTTTCCGCGAGACAATCCGCGTCAGACTCGTAATCTTTTTCATGGCTTCAAAACCTTGTTCGGACGAAGCGTTAAGGCGCGGGTCAACGCTGCCTGCGATTGACATAATAGACCCTGCACATAGCATCGAACGGCGCATCTTCCTGCTCGAAACTGGTCTGACCGAGCATCACTTTATACCAGCCCGTTTGTTGAAACACGGCTACCGCACGCCGCCCTCCGCGCGCACCTCTCTTGTTATAGTCGAGCGCCCTGGTATCATTCGTAGAGAGCTTCAATTGCCGCATGCCCCCGAACTCTGTCGTACTGATGAGAGGATGCACGCCAGCCTTTCTCTCAGACTCTTTCGTCTCCGGTTGGTCCGAAGTGAGGAACAGGTAATCGCCGCGCGGGTTGACGACCGCGAGATAGCCTCCATGCTGTTCAGCCATCTCAAGCGTCAGCGTGTCGCCACGATATAGCCTGCGCGGCGAGCATCGCAGCGTTCCACGTTGCGTCTCACCCGGACGCTCAATGCGCGCCGCCGTCGCACGCGACCAACTCCACCCGGCAGACGCCAGGCAAAGGATAAGAGCGCACCTTACGAGTAGGTTTCGCCGCATTATGTCTCCTTGAAATTGGCCGCTATCTTGAGTGGAAAGTTTGAAGCATGAGGCTATGAATTGCAAGGGCCAGTCGTACCGGCGATAGTGAGATTCACTACAGAGACATAGAGGACGCAGAGTTAACACAGAGTTGTTTAATCAACTTCTCTGTGAATGCTCTGCGTCCTCTGTCTGCGGTGGTGATCGCCCCATTTACCACCAGCAAGCTTTTTAGAATTGCAGATGAAAGTGCGGCGGTCTGGTCTCGCGCAAGACTGTGACGCCGCCGACGGCTGCGACCGATTCGCGGAAGGCGCGTTCGTCTCTGGCCGTCATATTCCGCACGCTCACGTCAACCGCGCCCGCGCGCAAGTGCCTGGAGATGTAAACGCCCCTGCCCATCTGGTCCTGAATCACTGCGGCCATCTCGTTGACGATTTGCGCGCGCGTATGATGCGCCCTGACGCCAGCATCATACGCGCGCCTTATCTCCGCGAGCGCGGTCTGGTTGCGATAGATGCCGGTATCGTTCGCCAGAATCTTATCGTAGAGGCGCGCGGCCTGGTCCTGCGCCGTGCGCGTGCCGTCTGTGATGCGAAGGCTATGGCCCGTGCGGTTGAAGTACTCGTCGGCAATCTGCCCGATTCTTTCCCGCGCATTGTCAGAGAGACGAACTCCGGCATTGACCGTGTAATGATTGCCACTGGCGACTCGTTCATTTCCGGTGGGGTTCATCGGCTGCGCCGAAGCTGAATGCAGCTTGCGATATGTCTCCGCATCAAGGACGCCACTCCGTTGCAGCCCGTTACTGCGCTGGAAAGCCTTGAGCGCGCTCTCTGTCCTCTGCCCGAAAATTCCCGGACCAGTGGCCTTCTGCGCCGCCGTCATGTAGCCGAGCGCGACGAGACGATCCTGCAAACGCTCCACCTCCGCGCCGCGCGAGCCGCGTCGCAGGTCCGTTGAGGTGTTGCCGGTCGTCGCGGTATCGGGGCGCGTCTGCCCTGTCTGCGGTTGAGGCTGCGTGGCTTCCCGCGTGCCGCCGAGGCCCAGCGCGCGGCCCGTCGCTTCGTCCATCAACCCGGTCGGTGTGAGTCCGTGGCCTCGCTGAAAATGTTCGAGCGCGGCGCGTGTTCTTGGACCATAACGACCGTCCGGCCTCTTCTCCTGCAAATAGCCCAGGTCTTGCAAGCGTTGCTGAACGTTGGCGACGCCGCCGAAGAGACGGAAGGCGACGGGGCTGGTGGCCTCCGCCGCGATTATCTGCCCGTCACCATCCCAATCGAGCGGCGCGTTGGCGTTGTAACTGAGTCCTGGTCCAAAAACTACATCATTCGGGTTCTGTCGAGCCTGGCCGGAAAGGACCGCCGTGTAGACGCCTTCGAGGCTGCCGAGCCTGCCGTTGAACTTTCTTTGCGCAAGATATTTTTCGACATAGCGAAGTTGCGCGACGGGCGTCTGCGCGGCGAACATCTCTCTGGCCCTTGCGCTGCTGACGTTGACGCCCTCTTCTGCCAGCATGCCTCTCGCCGTGTCCGGCATGAACTGTATGAGGCCGGTCGCATGAGTCGAACGATTCTCTTTCGCCGGGCTGAAGGAGCCGCCGGATTCAAAGCTCATGACGGCCATGATGTATTCGGGTTTAGTGCCGAGCCTGCGCGCCATCGCTTCAACCTCGCGCACGAACTCAGGCGTCACATGCGGGTTGCCTCTCACGCCCTGAATCCCGTCAAGGCTGATGCCCGCCTGCGCGTTCGTCTGCCCCTCTACGGATGATTGAAGACGAGACTTCAGAAGCGCGCTCTGTAAACCGGTCTGGGCCAGAAACATCTCCAACGCATCGCCGACGCCCACAAGCGGGATGAGCGGCAACAACGCGCTCGCCTCCTGCGATGCGCCGGTCGCATCCGTCGCGTCCTTCAAAAAGAAGTTGTCCAGCGCGAACCGCTCAAACTCTATGCGACCCATAATGTTGCGCTCCCCTCTCGCAAGTCTCCTGAGAATAACTTCGCCGCTCTTTTTCTCTCATAAAGATTATCGGCTGAAACGCGCGAAAGTTGCCTGGCGGGGCGCAAGATTGTGTCTATTGAAAAACTTTGAAAGTTGAGAGAGCGCGCGGATTCAGTGTTGAGGATTGCGCAGC
Organism: Blastocatellia bacterium; assembly: GCA_034665545.1. Taxonomy (GTDB): domain Bacteria; phylum Acidobacteriota; class Blastocatellia; order Pyrinomonadales; family Pyrinomonadaceae; genus DASYML01. The sequence goes on along the minus strand of JAXDFO010000075.1, from coordinate 7,171 downwards.
AGCGCGAGCGGAAGGCGCGCGTAACCCTTTCTCGATTGCGCCTCGTGTCGCTCGTCAAGCCAACTCATCGGCAGGCCCGCGCTCGTGGCGAGGGCGCAGAGCGCGAGGCCCGGCAGCCACAGGTAGAGCTTTGGATGATGGTTCACATCATGCTCCGTGAACTCTTCCAGACGTAGTAGGGTTTCATCAACGACGCGCGCGAACTCTCCCGCAGTGCTGTCGTCAAGTCTCGTTTGCGAAACATCTCCGGCAACGTCTGATGCGCGTATGATGCGGCGCGCGACGTTGAGCAAGAGGGCGCAGACCGCATCATGCTCGCTGATGCGCCACGCCGCATCGAGCGGCTCAGGATATTGCCTCTGCCACCAACCCTGATCGCTTTCGGCGCGTGCCGCGTCGAGCGATTCCGTGGCCGCGCGCGCCGGTGCGGACTGCCGCTCAATCAGCGCGCGCGCCACCAGCGCATAGCCTTCGACCAGGCGAAAGTGTGCGCGCGAATTCTGAAAGGCGCGTGCTTCGCGCGAGCCGCCGACGCGCAGATTGTGATGAGAGAGAGCCAGTGAGGTGAAAGCCTCGCGTTCGCGCGCGGCGATGGCGAAATGAAGCGCGAGAATAAATTGGTCCGGGCTTGGGTCGAACCCGACGGGCCTTCTTGAGAATCCCTGGGCCAACGCGCGCGCGCCCTCGCCCCAGAGCCGCCGCGCGGTCTCGGCATCCTTGTAGAGTTGCCACTCGAATGAGGCCGCGCGCCAACAGGCGTTCGCCTGCGGCTGAAGCAGAGAGCCGTCGCTCATCGCTCCGCGCCTGTACTCTTCCAGCATCCGTCGCTCATGATTGAGCGAGCGCAAATCGTAATCGGCGCTGCGGCTGAAGCTCTCGACGGTCATATAATCACAAGGGGAAACGTTGTTGCTTGACCTGCGCGCTCTCTTCTTCAGGCGGGTGCGAAAGCATTTTCTGCGGCTGGCCCCGGCAACAAACTCTTGATGTGGAAAGAGCCGGGCATCGCCTCGCCCTCCGAGATCGCGCCCTGGACCAGAACGGCGTGAAAGCGTCCGTCCATCAAAGCCTCCTCAAGCATCTCTCCGAGCAAGTTATTATCAGCGATGGCGGAGTCTTTGAGACGTTCTATCAGAGCGCGCATCCAGCCTTCCGTGAGCGGCGGCTGGCCGAACACCCATTCCAGTTCAGACCCGTTGATGTGCGCCTGCACGGCTGCGAAGTGCGGCGGGACGAGCGAGCGGCCATCAAAGCCTATGAGCGAATAGAGCGCGTCGAAACCGTAAAGGATGAGCGGCGATAAATGGACCTGGAAAGCCTCCGCCTTGAACGCGCCGGAGAGCAGCCCGTCGGCAGTGCTGAACCAGAGTAATTGGTCCAGCCTGAGCGGCAAGCCGTCCTTCGTGACCAGCATCTTGCCGCCCGCATCCACGAGCGGCCCTTTAAGCTGCGCGAGCAGGCGAAAGACCTCGTTGCGCCCCGCGCGACCCGGCAGCAACGGCAAGGAGAGATTAAGCAATCGCTCCAACTCGCCCTCTATCATCTCCAACCCGCGTTCGCCCATCATGCCCGCGCCGCCCTGCACAAGACTCCCTGGCCCGGACCCGTTTTGGTTCTTCAGTTGTTGAAGGACACGCTCGATAGCATCCAGCGTGTGCATCAACTCTATCATCTCGTTGACGATGCGCGCGCGGCCCGTGAGCGGAAACGGGCTTAATGCTTCCGCCGACGGAAAGAACGCGCCGGAACGCAGGTCGCGCAGCAACTCAGCCGCGTTGAGCCGTTCGTACTCTCTTTCGACGCCGCTTCCACGCGCGCTCGATAGCAGTCGCAACGCGGCTTCCTCCGCGCGCCTGACAGGCTCGCCGCCGACCCGTTCAAGTTGGGCAAAATATTTTCCGAGTTGGGCGATGCTGAGCAGTTCATCAACAATCTGTTGGACCGCGTGGCCGCGTTCCTGGGCAGTTGGCCCAAGTTCACTGAAAGCCCTGCTCGCCTGGCCCAGTAATTTATCAAAAAGCTTTTCGTACCCGTTGCCGTGCTGGTCCAGTAATCCGTTGACTGCATCACGACCGAGCACGCCCAACACCTGGTCCAGCGCGCCGCGCAGTTCCGCAGGCAACTCCGCGCCCGGAACATTCCCGCGCAAATATTCAACAGCCAAACTCTTCTGCAAAGAACGACCGGGAGCATCACCCCTTGATTCTCTCAACGCGTCGCTCACGCGCTCGCGCGCGTCCGGGATGATGTCGGGCGCGCGATTCAAGAGAGAGTCATGCGGGCCGCGACCGTGCTCATGCTCTTGACCATAGGCGTTGCCTCTGGGGTCCGGGGCGTCACCGAAAGAGTTTTTGAGCTTGTCAACGAGAGGTTCGGTTCGTGTTGAGAGTTCGGCTGCACGAGCGTTTGTAGAATCATCACGACGGCCCAGGCCATGACTGTGCCCATGTTCTTCGCCTTGAGACTCGGTTGGCCCAACGCGCCCGCGCGTGCCCCTGTCGTCGCGGCCTTCGCCGACGGGCCTGGCTCCACCGTTGACGGATTGACCGGGATGAACGCGCGTCGTCATCTGAGTCTACCTCTAAAGAGACTTCAGGCACGCGCTCCCAGCGCGCGAGAGATGATGGCCGTCGGATAGTTGCCTATCTCCTGAAATTTTTCGGCGGCCAATGATGGAAAGTAAACGGCGGCGGCCTGCGCGAGCGGAGACCCCATCCCGCCGCTTTGCAAATTCTGCCACTGCGAAGCGTAGTTCCGCGCGAAGCTGACGGCCTCAGTGCCCACAAGGCCGCGCGTCCGGGCCGTCGCCAGTCCGGCGCGATAGGCATTGCCCATAGCGAGCGCGACCGTCGCTTCGCCGCCGTTATAAGCGGCCAGGACGAACTTCCAGAACTCCATCCCGTTCGGTTGTCCATAACGCGAAAAAGCTATCTCGCCCAATCGCCGCGCCTTCATGTTGAGCAGGCGAGCCGCGCCCGGAATCGCCTTCGAGGGATTCAAACGCTCATCCATCGCCGTCCCCGCGATGCCCACGTTAAGGCCCACTTCGCGCGCCGCAGTGCGCCCGAACTGCGCGATTCCCGCATAGCCGTACTTGTTAATGACGGTCGGATTGAAGTTGGATTCCTGGGCCAACAATCCCTTGAGTATCGCAGGTGAGAGACCGGGACACCATTCGACCGCGCTGGCGATGACCTGGTCGTAACTGTGCGTGCTGCCGCCTGGAAAATGTTGGGCGTTGATGGGCGCATGCGTCGCGCGCTCGAAGGCCGTTTCCATCGCGTCGGCCCCGCGCACTTCGCCGCCGATGACGTTGGCTCCCAGAAAGTCGCTGACTTCATTGATGGCAGGGTGGACCAGTAATGCGCTGATGGAATTCCACTCGTCGAGCAGAGGTTGGTTCTCTTTGGTCAGGGGCGCGCCGACCATCTCCGGGTGGCGCGCGTAAAAGATGAGGTCGGTCAACTGCCAGGGGTCCGTGACGCCGGACTGGATAGCTCGAACAAGCGTCTTCAACTCTTCGAGGGTGCGCTGGCGTGCCCAAGCTTCATCCGAAAGATAGCTTTGCGTGGTCCCACGCTCTCCGGCGGTTCGCTGATCTTGCGGCCTGGCGCGCTCCGCGTCGTCAATCAAATTCGGCTCGAACTTCGCGCCGCGCTTGCGCTCAAGCTGCGCGTCCTCACGGCGCGAGACCTCCGCGCCGTTGACGGGCCGTGCGCCGACTTTATCTATGCCGCTCATTCACTCTTCCCTCCAGAGTAACGGCTGGACCAATTTTAGAAGACTCAGACGTTGGTATTAAGAATGGTCTTGATGCCGTTCGTCACCTGGTCCACGACCTTGCTCATCACGTCCACGTGTTGCGAGACCTGATAGAGCCGCGCTTGCAAGCCAAGCAGTTCACCTTGAGAGAGATCCTTGCTGGACTTCATGATGCCTTCGAGTTGATACCACTCGCTTTCGACCTGCGAGAACTTACCGCGCAGGTCCGTCCCCTGCGGCGAGTTGCCCATACCCGTCATGGCTTCTTTGAGCAGGCCCATGCGCGTGCGCCCGTCAATCAACTCCGGCAGGAGCGCGTTGGTTCTGGGCGTGCCGGGCGGCAGGCTATTGACGCGCTGCATGAGGTCAAGGCGCATACGCTCTAACTCCGCGCCGGAGACCTGCGTCGTCTGGCCCGGAGGATGGTTCGGACTCTCGCCCTTACCCTGCAACACGCTTTCAAAAGAGCGCGTGCCCGTTTGATGTTGTTGCGCGCTCTGTCCTGCTCCGCCGACCTGATGCGAAATCGCGTTGCCAATGATGCCGGAAATAGGGTCGCTCATCTTTCTCTCTCCTTACAATCTAGCGGGAAACTAAGGCGTTCAATTGCCCCGCGCCGCTTCCGTGTGAAAACCGTTATTACCCTCTAGAAATGGTTATCGGCAATTTTCGGAAAATGTTTCGCGTCGCAGAAAAATTTTCTCGAACTGTGAGAACGCTGTCGGCTTTACTGTTTGAGACGCGCGAGCAAAGCGCGTGCGCGTGCCAGAGATAGATGTGCGCTCTCGTCTCTTAAAGCCTCGCCAAGATCGGTCGCGGCTTCAAGGTCTCTTATCGCTCGTTGCCTTTCACCGAGTTGCAAATGTGCCTCCGCGCGATTGACGAGCGCGGCGAGGTCTTGCGGGTCCGCGCCGAGGGCCGCGTCCAGATGTTCGAGTGCGCGCGCGGGCTCGCCCATCCGAAGCCATAAAGTGCCGAGCGCGGATTGAAAATAAGCGGTCGCAGGAGCGACTGCCGCGAGTCCCTGAAAAATCGTCAACGCTTCTTGAACTCGCCCCTGCTCCGCCAGCGCGTAACCGAGGTCCGCGACCAGTCGTATCTCTTCCGCAGTCCACCCGCCAGCCGCGCCTAAAGAGGCGCGTCCATTGAGCCAATCCTGGACCAGTCTATCAGCCACCGTGACAACGAATCTCCGCTTATCAGGATGGCTCAAACATAGCACGCCGGGATGGGCCAGCGATAGACAATCCGCGACGCGCGAAACGGCGCGGGCGCAAAATTCCCGTGCGGTCAGGAAACATTTTTCCGAAACTGCTGATAATCTATGTGTGAAGGAAAAAACCGGAGTTGAGAGATTTCCGGCGCGGCCCTTGAGAGGAGGAATCAAGCATCATGTTCGGCTTGGGTAAAGTTTTAGGCGGCGGCATTTTCGGCAAGTTCTTCGACAGCATCGGCATGTCCTGGATGAACAACATCATCTCGCTGGCCGTCAACATCACGACCGGCAACTGGTTGGCGGCAGCCGAGGATGTCTTCAATCTGGTCTCGCAGTTCAGCAGTAACAACGCCTGGCAGAACAGGGTCGCGCAGCAGCCTCCTTTGGGCCAGTTCGGCTCGCGTTCCTGCTTCGGCACGGACAGCAGCAGCCTCTCTTCATCCAGAATGGACGACCTCTTCGAGCGGACGCGCAGAGACGACCTTAATATTTCGACTAACACGCGGACGGCTTTCAACGTGGTCTCGACGACGATTGATAATCGCCAGCGCGCGACCAGCAATTTGCAAGTCGCCTATAGCACATCTCGCGTTTAAATAGCTCTTGATTCATGCGCCGTTGCGGGCACATAATAGTGGACCAATAACGGAAGCGAAAAATTGATGAGCGCCAGCTTGGACCAAAAGGCAACGAAGCAGCCCGCCCGCGCCGAAAGCGCGACGACGCCGCAGCAGCAGGCAGCGCGAGAGACGCTCGGCATCACGGCGCAAGAGTTTAATGAGATGGGAGCTATCGGGGCCATGTATTACCAGCAGGGCAATCTGGAAAAGGCCCGGGCAATCTTTGAAGGACTGGTTGAGCTTGACCCGCAGAGCAGCGCGGCACACGCCGCTCTCGGCGCGCTCCTGACGCGCACGGAAGATTTTGACGGGGCGTTGATACATCTCAACCGCGCGGTCGAACTGGACCCGGAAGAGATCGCGCCGTATGTCAATCGTGCCGAAATTTTTATTCGACGGCAGCTTGCCGAGCAGGCCGTGGTGGACCTCAAGCGGGCCATCGCGCTCGACCCGAAGGAAACGGACCCGGCGGCAAATCGCGCCCGCGCGATGGCACTGGGGATTGCTGAAGCGCTTCGTGCGCAGGGCGTCACACAGCAGACTCAACATCATTAGAGGAGGGATGAAATCATGTCAGTAGGACCAATACCGCCGAGACCGACACTGGAACACCTGGACCCAAAAGACCCGAACTTCGAGAACAAGCAGTTCGAGCAGAACCGGATCATGGCGAACTATAACCTGATGGTGCAACAGATTTTCGAGCAGCAGAAGGAAGAGATAGAGATGAAGTCGAACCTTGAGAAGAAGAAGGATGATGCGATGAACGCTATCATCAACAACATCGCTCGTTAAGGCTTCAAGGCGAATCCGAAAACTTTCCAGCATAAAAGCGCGGCGGGATCTCTTCTCGCTCCGCTTTTATGCTGGACTGTTTATGGTCACAAAATCTTCAGATGATTTCATGCAGCCGTGAGCCTGATGAAGCGCATCAGATTGCTTGGAGACTTGGGAGATTTAACGATGAGAATCCGTTGGAGTCTGATACCACTGTTAATGCTGACATGCTGCGCCGCATCAAACGTCAAGGCGCAGGACTATCACATGGCGGTCCCGAATTACGCGGACGCCTACACGATTCCGCGCCAGAACGTGAGCCGCAACCTGCGTTACTGGGAGAGCGAGCGGAGCCTCAGCGCGCGACTGCGCACACGACGCGCGCGCACCACATCCAACAAGAAGGGCACGCCCTCTAATCCCAACGGCGGAACCACTGGCACCGCGAGCGCGGGCGGCGGCAGTACGACTTTTCAGCCCGTCGCGCAGAGAGTCCTTCCGGCATTACTGGCCCAGGATAAGGCCACCACGCCGGGCGAGCGAAAAGAGATTGAGCAGTTCTTCGACAAACTGCTCGATACCTACAAGGACGCCGTGCGGCAGAAGGGCGCGACGCAAAACGACGTGGCGCGCGCGGCCAGTTTCCTGCTCTTCAACAGCTATTACATCTACCGCGACGGGCGCGAGTTGACCGCGCAGCAGATGGACGCGGCGCGCGAACAACTCCATGATGCCTTCGCCACCGATACGCAATTCCAGCGACGCAGCAATCGTGACAAGCAGGAAATCTTCGAGA
>JAXDFO010000074.1:0-6246 GCA_034665545.1 Blastocatellia bacterium | reverse complement strand
GGGGCGTTATTAAGGAGCAGTCTCTTCCTGGCTTTCAGGATAGTCATCTGAGTGCTGCTCAGAGAAATGCTCACTCCCGCGCTGATGATTCTAAATCGGCACTTTCAATAGCTGAACAGTAACAATTAGGAATTTGACGAATCACTAAAGGCAAGTTGGGGCTTTGCGTGGAACGTCCCGTTTGCGAGACTTTGAGCCAAACTCGTTGAGGGCGGCGCACAACCACTCCCCCTCGTTTAAATAGGGCGACAAATTGCCACGTCTCGCCATCGCTTTTTAGAGACTGTTCAATGATTATTTAGGATTTAGCTGAGAGTTATAGGTTTCCCGGAAAATCAGTTAAGTCGGCATCTATCTTGCCTAGTGTCCTGAGCATCGTTTTGTGTTGAGCCACCGGCCCACAGTTATGAAAGGACACCAATGTCACATCAATATCGTTTCCTCCCGCTGTTGGGCATAGTTATGGCGTTCGCGCCATCAACCCTTCTTGACGCCCGGCAGCCTTTGGAGACGGAGGCAAGACCTTTGAAAAAGGGTGGTTGAAGTGCAGACTACTTTTGAATACCAGACCTTGAAGGAGGGAAGGGAACTGGCCGCGCCTCTCGCTTTCGAGTGCGGCATGACTGACAGGTTATCGCTGCTGGTCGAGCCGGTGTTCTATACCAGCATTCGTCCGAAGCAGGGGCGACGGGCAACCGGGCTTGGTGATTTGGAAGTCAGCCTTTCTTACCTGTTGGCGAAAGAAAGAGGTTGACGTTGTGCTTACTGTCTTAAGAAGTTGAAGTAGGAACAGGGCGAACATGAGTGCTCGCATTTTTCTTCGCTGTCTTATCCTCGCGTCAATTCCGCTGGGGTTGTTGACGTGGCTTTTGCTCCCGCCTTTATTCTCATTGCTCATCATACTCTTGCTGGCTTACATGGCGGATCATTGCCTGCACGTATTGGAAGTCAGGGCTCATCGCGTGCAACAATCAAGCGAGTCTCAGGAGCAGGCACAGTCACGGGGTTTGGTCCAGGACGATACCACTCTAGCTGTGACCGGAGACGTTCTCTCAGAAACTAAAATATTTCCTTGTGTACCAAAGAGGCAATTACATAACTGATTCAGCAGACCGGCGACGCCGCATCTACCGCGCAGCATGGCTCATCGCTATCATCTTAGCCTCGACGGCGGCAGCGATGATGTGTGTGTGGCTCGCGCCGGGTCTGGACTCATACGCGCGGGACGTGTTGATGCGCGCACGCGGGCCTGTTGCGCCGCCTGATGATGTAGCGATTGTGGCAATTGATGAGGCCAGCATCGCTCGCTTCGGTCGCTTCCCCTGGTCGCGTGATCTGACCGCGCGAGCCGTTGAGAAAATCGCCTCAGCCCAACCGAAAGTAATTGCGCTCGATGTGCTGTACAGCGAACCGAGCACGGATGCGAATGATGCTGCGCTCGCTGATTCGATTGAGCGCGCGGGTAACGTTGTGGTAGCCGCGCAACTCGTTGATGCTGCCGATAAGAAAGATGAACGATTGGTCCAATGGCTGCGCCCTCTGCCTTCAATTGAGCGGGTCGCGGCAGGAGTGGGGCACGTCAATATTTTGACGGAGGCAGATGGCGAGGCGCGCGAGCTACCTTTACGCAAATCGGACAATGAAGGGAGCGCGTTGTGGTCTATAGCCGTCGAAGCGATTCGCGTCGGCGATGGCCTGCGGAAATTGGAAGTGCAGGATATTCCGGGGGCGGTCCATCTTGGAAGACGAAAGCTGCTGCTGGCTAATGATGAGTCTAAGCTTCGCTTCACGCCTTCAGAGGCGAACAATGGAGTCGTCAACTTGAGGGCTGACCGGATGGTGATTGATTACATCGGTCCGAGCGGCTCGTTTGCCCCGAGCACCTTTAGTTTCGCGGATGTCCTGGATGGAAAAGTCCCTGCTGAAAAGTTGAGAGGCAAGTATGTGCTCGTCGGCGCAACCGCAGCCACTTTGGGAGATCATGTCGCCTCCCCGTTCCTGCACCTGGAAGGAGCGGACAGGAATCAACACGGCGCGCTGATGCCGGGCGTGGAAGTTTTAGCCAATGCCGTCAATACGATTCTGCGCGAACGATTCTATAGAGAGACGCCGGACTGGCTCGCCCTACTCTGTGCAGCGTTGGCGGCGGCGGCAGTGATTTTAGCTCTGACCGTCACGCAGGGGCGTTTTGAAACTCTCAAACAACTATGCGCGCTCGGCGGATTGGTCATAGCTCTACTGCTTCTTTCTTATCTTGCTTTTACGCGCTGGTTACTCATCCCGCCCGTCGTTCCGGCATTGATTTCAATGGCGACGGCTGCGCCTCTGTTATTGCTGAGCCGTTCGTTAGTGACGAGCGCGGATTTGGACGAACGCATCGCAGAGTTATCATCTGCGGACAGGTGGCTCACACAAAAGGCGCAGGTAAAGGTCAGCGAACAGAACTTGCGCTCAAGTCCTGCGGAGATGATCGCGCGGCTGATAGAGGCCGAGAGCGTCGCCATCTTTGCCCGTACTAATGGGAGTTCTCACGAATATCAGCTAGTCGCCGCTTATGGCCGCTCAACGGTTTCGTCTCTCTCAAAAGAAGAGATATTGCAAGCGACTCCGCTCGGGATAGACATCGGTTCCAGTCATACGATGGCGGGTGACTCTCAACCGCCAACGTCGGACGGGCCACGCGGGTCTTTGTTCGGTGGTCCGGGCGATGAACAGCAAAATCATTCCAGCCGCACGTTGACCCTGCGCGTGGGCAAGCCTGAAGACCCTGCGGGCGCGCTGCTCATCGGTTATCAGGTGACGCGGGAGCCGCACAGCGAACTGTTGCGACTGTGCCTGGAACTGACGGCGAGCTATGTCGCGCGGATAGCGGGCGACGCGCTCGAAGCTGATACAGAGCGCGTCAGGTCATTATCATCCGTCGGATGGCGACTGCCCAGAGGCGTTGAGTGGAAGGCGCGTGCGCTCGGTCTTCTGCAACGCCGTCTGATGGCGCGCGCGCGCTTCATTGACCGCGCCCTGCGTTCCATCGAGGACGGCCTTATCGTGGCCGACATTGACGGGCGCATCTTATTCGCCAACCCGCGCGCGGCTGAGATTTTCGGCGTCACCGAGCGTGCGCTGATTGAGAGTAATCTCTTTGAAAGAATCAACGAAGATGAAGACGGCGCTTCACAACATGATCAGAGCTTGTTGAGACGTGCGGAGCGCGAAACATTGGTGCGCCTGGTCGTCGAGAGACTTCCGGTCGAAAGGGAGATTGCCCTGGGGGATGCTCCTGTGCGTTATTATATGCTGCGGCTCTCGGCTGTTGCAGGTGAAGATGATGGAGCGGTGTTGGGTCTCGTCGCTTCTCTTTCGGATGTGACGAAGCAGCGCGAGTTACAGCAAACCAAGGACGACGTGATGATGCTGGTAACGCACGAACTGCGCACGCCGCTCACCGCCATTCAGGGGATGAGCGAGGTGCTCTCGCAGTATGATGTTGAGCAAGAGCGGCGGCGCGAGATGCACCTGGCGATTAACGAGGAAGCCAAACGGCTCGCGCGCATGATTAACGACTATCTGGATATTACGCGGCTCGAATCCGGCGCGCGGCCCCTTCGTCTGGCCCCGACGCGAATCGCGCCGCTGGTCGAGCGCGCGTTGTTGATGCTTGACCCTCTGGCTGCACAAGAGGAGAAGCGCATCGTGAGACGCTTTGCGCCAAACCTTCCGCCGCTCCTGGTGGATGGAGACTTGCTCGCACAGGCCGTCACGAATCTGGTCGCCAACGCTATCAAGTACAGCAACCCCGGCAGCGAGATTGTCGTAGACTTGCGCGCCGACAGCAGGGATGCTCTACGCGTTGAAGTCGCAGATCAGGGGCATGGTATTCCGGCTGAGTCGCTGTCGCGCATCTTCGAGAAATTCTATCGCGTGCTGCGCCTCGAAGATGCGGACGTTTCGGGCACGGGACTGGGACTCGCCTTCGTGAGAGAGATAGCGGAAAAGCACGGCGGTCGTGTGACCGTGGAGAGCGAAGAGGGCGTCGGCTCTGTTTTCGCCATGCGCCTGCCGCTTTCATTTAAGGGTGAATGAAGGCCGCCGTTTAATCTCCCCTTCATGTTGGTTGTAGTAGTTTGCAACCGAAAGAGACTGCCCGGCCCGCGCCGTTACAAAAATCACATCGCGTAAGAATGACAGATAAGCCGCACATCCTGGTGGCAGATGACGAGCGCTCTATACGTTTGACGTTGGAGGCTGGGCTATCCGTGAAGGGCTTTCGCGTGACCTGTGTGCGAACCGGACGCGAAGCCGTCGAGGCTGCAAGAGGGTCAAACTTTGATGCCATCGTGAGCGACATCTACATGCCGGATGGTGATGGTCTGGAGGTCGTGCGCGGGTTGCGCCAGAGCATGAGCCAGGATATTCCCATCATCCTGATAACGGCGCAGGGCTCCGTCGAGATGGCTGTGCGTGCGGTCGCGGAAGGGGCCAGCGATTTTATCGCCAAGCCTTTTGAGATAGCCGAACTGGCCGCGCTCCTGCATCGTCACTTGCGCGCCCGCCGCGACGCCGCGAGCGAAGTGTTTAAGGATAGTCCGGTCGCGCTCGAAGATTTTTCGCGCTCCGGCTTAGTCGGGCGCAGCCCCTCTATGGTCGCCGTTTATAAACGCATCGCTTACGCCGCCAGAACGGATGCGACCGTGCTCATCCTCGGCGAATCAGGGACCGGCAAAGAACTGGTCGCGCGCAGCATTCATGATTTCAGCGCGCGCTCTCTGAAACCCTTCATCGCCGTTAACTGTTCGGGTCTGACCGATACCCTGCTCGAATCCGAACTGTTCGGTCACATCAAGGGAGCCTTCACCGGCGCGACCAACGACAAGGCGGGTCTCTTCGAGGCCGCCGACGGTGGCACTCTCTTTCTGGATGAGCTTGCCTCGACAAGCGCGGCTTTTCAAATCAGTCTCCTGCGCGTGCTTCAATCGCAGGAGATTCGTCGCGTCGGCGCGACCGATGCGCGCCGCGTGAATGTGCGAGTGATAGGGGCCAGCAATGCGCCGCTCTATGAGTTGGTCAAGAGCGGAAGTTTTCGCTCCGACCTCTTCTATCGTTTGAGCGTGCTGGATATTGATTTGCCGCCTTTGCGAAACCGCGCGGGCGACATCGAATTACTTGCGCGCCATTTTTTGAGACGAGCGGAGAGCGGCGCGGGTCCGTCCCTCAGTCTCAGCAAAGAAGCTGAGTCAGCACTGCTCGCGCACACCTTTCCGGGCAACGTGCGCGAATTGGAGAATGCCCTGACGAGCGCGGCTGCGCTCTGCTCAAGCGGGCTGATTACGCTTGATTGCCTGCCGCAACATATCGCCGGGATGAGTTCCGCGACGAAGGCTTTCACGCCGGAAGTCGAAGCCGCGTACGCGCTCATCTCAGACCGCCCGACGATGGAAGAATTGCAGGCCCGTTATTTTCAATTCGTCCTCCGCGAAGTTGAAGGCAATCGCCACCGTGCGGCCAAAGCGTTGGGACTCAACAGGCGCACCGTGCAAAGGCTCATCGCCAGACATGGCCTCGATGCTTTAGCCGAGACCGAACCCGATGCAAAAGATGAGAGCCGACTTGATGATTTGAACGCAGGGTAAAACAGAATTAGTTTGAGTTCACAAACTTCGTCCATCGCCACGCCGCACTTCGCGCGCGAGCGTTTGCTCGTGTCAATCATCGTGCGCGTCTTCATCATCAGCATAGGGATCCTTTCATTATCCGCGAACGCATCTGGGCAAGCCGTGGAGGCACGCGTCGCCAGTATCAGCGGGCGAGTCATCGTGTCCGGTAACGCACGCGCCTCTGACATGCTGCGGCGCGGCGAACTTTTGACGCCGGGCGATATCGTTGACACGCATGGCGGGGGTCGCCTGCGTATAGAATTGAGCGATGGCAGCGTTGTGATAGTCCAGCCTGAGACGCGCCTCGTGTTGCAGGATTACCGCGCCGGGGGTTCTTTGCGGGAGTTACTGAAGGTTCTTGTAGGGCACGTGCGAATAAAGATTAATCACTTCGGCTCGCAACCGAATCCATACAGAGTCAACAGTCCAACGGCTTCTATCGCTGTCAGAGGCACAGAGTTCGGCGTCGCGGTCGGGTCGGGCGGCGAAACGTTGGTGGTGGTCTATGAGGGGCTGGTTGATGTCTCTAGTCTGACCGACCCGCAACGCAGAGTTCTGGTCGAACCGGGACGCGGCGTTATCGTCAGACCCAACG
>JAXDFO010000073.1:0-3272 GCA_034665545.1 Blastocatellia bacterium | reverse complement strand
GTAGGCCGAATCCTGGAAGATGTCCCACGCGCCGAAGACCAAATCATCCAGACCGGCGAGCGGCATGAAATCCTTAATGAGAGGAACGCGATTGTCCGTTCGTTTGCCGAGACGAATCGTGCCCATCTGCGTGAGGCTGCCGACCGGTTCGGCGATTCCTTTTTTGATGGCCTCGACGCCCGCGATGAAAGTCGTCGTGACCGCGCCGAGGCCCACCAGCAAAACTCCCAACTTGCCCTTCGCGGGAGCTATCTCCAAGCCCTTCTCGATTGCCATTGATTATCATCCTTCCAGATTGTCTTGATACGAATATATAAGATGATGATACAGGCCGGAGAGACGTGCCGTCTCAGCAAATCTTGCTCAATATCGTCGCTCGATTGCTCAAAGCAGAAGGGCGGGCAGTGCAGTTGGCCTTTAACCCCGGACGACCGCCGAGCGGAAAGCGCGGGGCGTTAGTCCTGTGGCCTGGCGAAAGGCTTTGGTGAAGTGGCTGGAGCTTGAATAGCCGACGCGCGCGCTGACCTGCGTGATGGAAAGGTCCGTTTCGGCGAGCAGGGTCTGGGCCTGTGCGGCGCGCAGGGTGGCGAGGTAGGCGTGGGGCGATGCGCCCGTCAGCTTCTTGAAGAGGCGCGCGAAATGGAAGGGCGAGAGATGCGCCGCGCCCGCTATCTCTTCGAGCGGGAGGTCTCGGTCCAGATGAGCGTGCATCAATTCGACGGCGCGGCGAATGCGGCGGTCCACTAACCCGACGCGCGAGAGTTCAAGCTCCGCAGCGCGACGCATGTTCGAGTGATGCCGCAGCAGGTGGACCAGTAATTGTTCCATCAAAGCCGCGATGACCATCTCCTGGCCCGCTTCCTCCTGCCGCAACTCGTCCGCGAGATCTCTCGCCAGCCGCGAGAGATGCTCGTCACGTTCAACAAAGGAGTTACGAAAATGGACGCTCGCGCCTGGGCCAACAAGCCGCGTGCGGAGCGCGCCGTCGAGCATGTGAGAGGGCGTCAAAGTGAAGTGTAGATACTCGGCCTCACGCCCGTGGGCCACGGCGCGCGCGCCAGGGTCCAGCAGGAGCGCGCCCTGCTCACGAAGTTCGCCTGAGAGGGAATCAATCTCGTAAGCGGCCTTGCCCGCGAGTAGGAAGAGGGCGGCGTAATCTGCGCGCGGCTCGCTCATCCAGCGCAGGCGTCTGGTCCGGCGATAAAAGATGGCGTACTGCGGGCGCAGGAAAACTCTGTCCGACGACGGCAAAGGCGAATTGCTCATGAAGCATAAAATGTACGCGAAGGCGGGCGTAATGCTCAACCCTTCAATAGCGCGTCTCTCATCATCGCGGGGTCGTTAGTGATGAGCGCGTGCACGCCAGCGCGGCGGGCGCGTTCAATCCAGGCCGGGTCATCAACGGTCCAGACGACGGTTTTGAGACCGCGTCGCATGGCTTCATCAAGCATGCGGCGGGAGGCGAGCGTGCGTTGCAGGGAGAGTTGGTCGGCCCCGCAGGCGAGCGCGTCTTCGATGATGCGGCGCGCGGAGGGAGCGGGGCGCGTCAGCTTACGCTCGAAGAGGGCCGCCGTGCGGATGCGCGCATCAAGCCGCTTAATCTCTCGGATGGCATCGAGAGTAAAACTCTTAACCACGACGTGCTCCGTCAGCGAGTGCGAGTTGATAAGAGCGGCGACTTCCGACGCCAGCGCGTTTATCTCTCCCGCTTCGCATTTCAACTCGACGTAGAGCGTCGCGCGGCCGCCGTACATCTCGAAGACTTGAGAGAGCGTGGGTATGTTAGTCCCTGTGAACCCGGCGCGCGCGCGTGAAGGATGTCGCAGGTTGAACCAGGAGCCGACATCCGTCTTGCAGAGTTCGGTTGATGAGAGAGCGGCTATCGAGCCTTCTTTGAGGGCGGTGCGCCGGAGGTTCGCGTCGTGTATGACGACCGGAACCTGGTCGCGGGCCAGGCGCACGTCGAACTCTATGCCGTCGGCCCCGGCCTCGAAGGCGAGGGCGAAAGCGACGAGCGTATTCTCAGGCGCGTGTGCGGACGCGCCGCGATGTCCGATGATGAGAAGTGAACCGGCTTCGGAATTCATCCGAGCTTTTCGAGTTTGCCTATCGTGGCTTTCTTGAGCTTGATGTCCATCGTGCCGAGTTCGTTGTTGATGTGGGCGCGGACGGGGATGTGGCGGGCATCGTCTGTGAACCAGATGGACATAGAGCCACGGCCCGCGAGGGGGCGGCCTTCACCGAAGATGGACGGGTCAACGCGCACGGTCTGGACCTGTCCGAGCACGGTCTTGAGACGTTTCTTTTCGACGACGCGAACGGGCACTGTGTAGACCTTGCCGGAATCGCTGACGGCCAGGTCGAAAGTTTTGCCGGGCGTGAGCGTTTGCGTGCGCAGGAAGTAGATGGCGGACATGATGTCCTGGACCGAGCCTTTCAACTCGGAGGTGACGACGCGCGGCTCGCGCGCGGGATTCTTCGGGTCGCGTTCGGTCCACACGACCTTGCCCTCCTGACGGTCGAAGATGGCCTCGCTGGTGCGAAGACGAGAGCCTTGCTGGTCCAGCTTCGTTGTTTGCAGGACGTTGAAGGAATCAGGCTCGACGGTTGATTCTATGTGCTGGCGAAAGTTGACGTTGAAGAGTTTTTGGAGAAGACCTTTGGAGATGGCCTCCGCTTTGAAGATGAGCCGAGAGGGCGCGGCCTCGCTCTTCTGTTTAGTTTCTGGTCCAGCCTGCGATGACGGCGTGAGTTCCGCCGTGAAGCGAAGTTCCGCGACGTTGAGGCCGCGCAGGAGAGCGCGCGAAAACTCTCCCTCGTAAACCAGTTCTTCGGCAGGCTCGAAGGGGAGCGGCGTGCGCGCGTCCATTAAGCGCGCGCTCTCATCAGGCGGAGGCGCGACGGCCAGCGCGAGCGCGCTCAGTAACAGGACCAGAAATAGAACGCGAGTCAAACGGCGCATCACAAAATCATCTGATGAAGGCTGCCTTCAAGGCCAGCAAGCCCCACGCGATTAAAAGGCCCAGCGCGGCCCTGTACTCCCTGTATCTCAAGTAGAGCGAAGCATCGAATCTGGTCTGCGACGCGGCCTCGTCCCTGTAGGGCCAGAGTTGCGGGAGAAAGAGCGGGACGGCCAGCGCATAACGCCTGTAATCATCACCGAAAATCTCGGTCAGGGTCTGAGCTTCGACGCGCATGACCGGCAAATAGATGCCCAGGAAGAGCGCGGCGAAGAGGATGAAGAGCAGCGGTTGGGCCGACGCGATGGAGAA
>JAXDFO010000072.1:0-12351 GCA_034665545.1 Blastocatellia bacterium | reverse complement strand
AAGCCGGACGGCGTGCTGCTCTTCCTCGGCCCGACGGGTGTCGGTAAGACTGAACTCGCGAAGGCCGTCGCCGAATTCATGTTCGGCGATGAAGAGAAGATGGTCCGCATAGACATGTCGGAGTACGGCGACGGGACGATCGGCATCGAGAAACTGATCGGCATGCCGCGAGGCATCGTCGGCAGCGAGCGCGGCGGCATCCTGACCGAGCAACTGAGAGAGAACCCCTATACGGTTCTCCTCCTGGACGAGGTTGAGAAGGCTTCGCCCTATCTGATGAACCTCTTCCTGCAAGCCTTCGATGAAGGATGGATGACGGACGGGCGCGGCAAGAAAGTTTATCTCTCGGATGCCATCGTCATCATGACCTCGAACCTGGGTTCGGACAGTTTCAAGAAGTACGAGAAACCGCTCGGCTTCGGCACGAAGACTCTGGGCGACGTGAAGGCCATCAAGAATGAAGTGATGAAGGCCGCCGAAAACCGTTTCTCGCCTGAGTTCAGAAATCGCATTGACGAGATAGTGGTCTTCTCGCCTCTTACGATGGACGAGGTGCGCTCCATCGCTCAGCTTTATCTCAACAAGCTGCGCAAGCAGATGGAGCGGCAGGGCAAGACCGTCGAAGTCACGGAGCGCGCGATTGACCTCTTGACGCAGAAGGGATTCAGCCCGGCCTATGGCGCGCGCTTCCTCAAACGTCACATAGACGAGAAAGTGAAGCTGCCCATCACGACCATGTGGAAGGGCGCGGCGCGATTTGAGGTTGACGCAGAGGAGGGCGAGATTAGTATCAAGCCCGTCAGCGATGCGCCCGCAGGCGCGAAATAAAAACGGCCCGCGAGAACGCGAAGGGGCTTTTCCAGCCGGAGGGCTTCAGTGATAAGATTTCACTGAAGCCCTTTTGGCTATTTTCATGGTTGACTTAATTCCGTCTCACAAAAAAGGAACCCATGTCATGAAAAAAAATCCCGGTCCTCTCACGTTTCATCTTGTCGTGGTTGCGGCCTCCATCCTGCTGCTCGCGCCGTGCGCGCCCGCGCAGGAGGCGAAGAAGGAGGACCAGAAATCCGCGCCCGCGAACAGTGCTGCGAGTCCTTCACCGACGCCCATCTATGTTGACCGCGTGTTCAGTTCCAAAGAGGTGACGCAGAAAGCCAGAATCCTGACCAGGCCGCAGCCGCAATACACGGAGTCTGCGCACGAGCACGGCATCGAAGGCACGGTCGTGATTCGCGCCGTGCTCGATTCATCCGGCGAGATGAAGTCTATTCGTGTCGTGAGCGGGCTGCCCTACGGGCTGACGGAGAAAGCTGTGGCTGCCGCCCACCAAATCAAGTTTGTGCCAGCCGTCAAAGACGGTCGGCCCGTCTCGCAGTACATTCAGATAGAATACAATTTCACTTTTTATGACGATGCGGACTCTCCCGACTTGAAACAGAAGCCGCAGATTCTGGACCAGCCGCAACCCGAATACACGAAAGAGGCACGCCAGCATCACACCGAGGGCAAAGTCGTCTTGACCGTCCTGCTCGTGCCCAATGACAAGGGCATGAACACCCCGGAACTTGATAAAGTGATAGAGTCTTTGCCGGATGGATTAACGGAGCAAGCCATTAAGGCCGCCCTCAAAATCAAGTCTACACCCGCCCTGGACAGGAGAGGCAAGACAGTCATCGTGCGTAAAAGACTTGAGTACGAATTCAAGCTTTAGATAAAACACAAGCAGCGGAGTTATGTATGAAGCAGAGATTATTTTCCATCAAGACGCTGAACAGATGCGCCGCGTCATTTCTCTTTCTTATCATGGCGACGACCGGCGCGTGGGCCCAGAACGCTGCGAATGATAAGCCGTCGGCAGTTGGCCCAACGGGCGCGTCTTCGACTGATGAGAAGGCCGAGCAGATTGTGAAGCGTGCTATCGAAGCGATGGGCGGGAGCAACTACCTGAACGCGCGTTCGATCATCGGGCGCGGCCTCTTCACGCAGTTCAAGGACGGCGTCTCCGGCTTGCCCACGACCTTCGTTGATTATCTGGTCTATCCTGACAAAGAGCGTACGGAGTTTAAGGGCGGCGGCGTGCGCGTCGTGCAGGCCAACGTGGGCAAGACGGGCTGGGTCTTCGACGGCGCGACCAAGAGCATCAACGACATCAGCGCAGCGCAGGTCGCGGATTTTCAACTCGCCATCAGGACCAACGTTGATTCGTTGCTGCGCGGCGCGTGGCGACAGGAGGGCGCGAAGCTCAGCTATGCGGGACGCCGGGAGGCTGGTATCGCGCGACGCAATGAGACCGTCAAGCTGACTTACCCGGACGGCCTCGTTATCGAATTCGAGTTCGGCGCGCGCGACGGCATCCCCGCCAAAGTGCTTTACAAAAAGAAGAACGCCGAGGGCGAAGAGGCGCAGGAGGAAGACCACCTCGCGCAGTTCCTCAACGTTGACGGCATCACCACGCCCTTCGTCATAGACCACTTCCGCGCGGGCGTCCAGACCAGCCGCATCAACTATCAATCGGTCGAATACAATCGCCCCGTCCCCGAAACTCTCTTCGCCAAACCCGCGAACGTGAAGGCGTTGAAGTAGAGTTTAAGGTTATCGCTGATGGCTATGAGTTGAGTGAAGCCCTGTGCTTTTCCGCGAAGCCAACCTGGAAGATATTCCCGCCTTGAACGAGGTACGTCTCTCTGTGAAGGAGAATGCGCTGTCCGATCCTCGCAGGATAACGCCGGAGATGTATGTTGATTATCTGAGCGTGGCGGGCAAAGGCTGGCTCTGTGAAGTTGACGAAGAGGTGGTCGGATTCTCCGTCGCTTCAACGGGCGACGCTTCAATCTGGGCCTTGTTCGTGAAGCCTTCGCATGAAGGAAGGGGCATCGGCAAACATCTACTCAAACTCGCCACAAGCTGGCTCTTCGAGATGGGCGCACAGAGCGTCATCTTGAGCACCGCCGCGCACACTCGCGCCGATAGATTCTATGAACGACAGGGATGGAAGCGCGGCGACATCAAGCCCGACGGCGAGGTAGTTTATCGCCTCTATAAACCAAGCCGCGCCTAGAGCCGTTTACAGTTCCCGCCTTTCAATCACTCAACCGAAGAGATGAACGCCGAGCAGGTCGAGCAGTTGGCCCCCCAACATGACGACGACGGCGATTGTAATCATCGCACACGTCCCCCAGCCCAGAATGTTATAGAGGCGCGTGTTTTTGAGTTCGCCCGTCAGGCGCGAATCGTTGATGAGCAGCAGGATGAAGACCAGTATGACGGGGAGCAGGACGCCGTTGAGGACTTGAATAAAGACGAGCAGTTGAATAACCGGCAAGTTCGGGAGAAGGGCGAGCACCGCTCCGATGATGATGAGGGCCGTGAAGAGCGTGAAGAAAACGCGCGCGCGGCGAAAGTCCAGGTTGACGCCTTTGGGGACGCCGAAGGCTTCGCTGATGGCGTAGGAGGTCGCTAAGGGCAGGACCGCTCCGGCCAGCATCGAGGCTCCGAGCAAGCCGACGCCGAAGAGCAGTTTGGCCGAACTCCCGACGACGGGTTCCAGCGCGAGCGCGGCATCGGCGGCGGTCCCTATCTCAGTCTTGCCTATCACATGCAGCGTCGCGGCGGTGGCGATAATCATGAAGATGGACATCAGGTTGGAGAACATAGAGCCGACGTAGG
The DNA here is from genome assembly GCA_034665545.1 of Blastocatellia bacterium. Lineage (GTDB taxonomy): Bacteria > Acidobacteriota > Blastocatellia > Pyrinomonadales > Pyrinomonadaceae > DASYML01. The sequence continues at coordinate 8,685 of JAXDFO010000072.1, read as the reverse complement.
CATCAACGCGCTCGGTCCCGTAATGACGGCGGGCCGCGCCGCGCTCGACGATAGAGCTTTGCTGAAAAAGCTGCATGTACGGCGTGATGGTCGTCCCCAACAATCCGACGAAGATAAAGATGTAAGCCGAATCCAGTTTCACTTTCGGAATGAAAGCCCCGCGCGCCACCTCTCCCCAATGCGGGTGGGCCATGATGGCCGCCACCGGGTAAGCGAAGAAAACGAGCGTCATCAGCAGAAAGATTTTTTCCACGTAACCGTAAGAGCCGAAGATGACCAGGTACCAGAGCAACAGGGCCGCTACGGGAACCGCTATGTACTTGCTGACTCCTATCAACTCCATCGCCGCGCCGATGCCCACGAACTCGCTCACGACAAGGCCGCCGTTGGCGATGAGCACGACCGAGACGCCGAAGAGCGCCCAGCCGATGCCGAAGCGTTCGCGTATCAGGTCCAGTAATCCGCGCCCCGTGGCCGCGCCGAGCCGCGCGCACATCTCCTGCACGACGGCCAGCGAGACCGTGATGATGAGCATCACCCAGATAAGGTCATAGCCGAACTTCGCCCCGGCTGAACTGTAGGTGGCGATGCCGCCCGCGTCGTTGCCTGCCGAGGTGGCTATCAATCCTGGTCCTAAAATCACGAGCCAGCGCAGGAGGCCCGTCGGGTTTCGTTTGAGACCGCGCAGGTGTACGCTGCGACCGCGAATGTTGAGACGCAGGCCCGCGCGCACCGGGCGAGGATGCAAGGGGAGCGAGGTGGCTTCGACTGCATCGAGCGGCTCAAGCCCCTGCGGCTGCGGTTGCTGGCTCATGAAAAAATCCTCGGCGCAATCGCGCTCCAATTCGACGGAGCGACCTGCGCGATGGCCGCGTCAATGGTCAAGATGCCGAGCAGTTCTCCATCGTCTCCGACGACGGGCATCCCCGCGAGATGGCTGTTGATGACGCGATAGGCCGCATCGTTCGCGGGTTCCAGCACGCGCAAGGTCGTCACGTAAGGGTCCATCAAATCCTCCAACTTCTCTTCGTCTTTGGCCGTGAACAGATTGCGCAAAGAGATGAGGCCGCGCAGCCGTCTAGACTTCATATCGTCAACGAGGTAGATGAGAAAAACGAAGTCCGGCGTCTTGAGAGGCTCGCGCAACTCTTCGCGCGCCTCCGCGACCGTTAAATTGACGGGCGCGCAGACGACATCGTTGGTCATGATGCCGCCGACCGTATCCTCCGGGTAACGCAGCAACTCTATGATGCGCTCGCCCTGCTTTTTCGGGAGCAGTTCGAGATAGCGTTTCATCGTCCCTGTTCGCAAGCGACCGACGAGGTCCGCCGCTCCGTCAGGAGCCATCAAGGCGAGCAGCCCGATAGCTTGCTTCTCATCAAGCTCCTCGAAAACCTGTAGCTGTCGTTCGGGCGACATGGCTTCGAGCGTGTCCGCAGCCTTCTCGTCAGGCAGCAACGTGATTAACTCCGCCGCGTGAAGATACGGCAGAGGGTTTGTGAGCGTGGCTATCTCGCCCGGCGGCAGGCGCGTGATGCGCAGGTGATAGCCCGCGCCGTTGCGCACGGCCTGCGGGTCTCCGCGCAAGAACTCAACGTACTTCCAATCGTAGAGCATGCCCGTCGCCACGCGGCTATACCTGCCTCTCGTGAGACGACGCAGGATGGCTTGAAAGCTCGTGTCCGCCGCGCGCAGGCGCAGCTTGCCGTCTTCCTCTTCAAGCTGTAAATCGTTGGCCCGCGTCGAGCGGCGATTCTGTAAATCGAGCACGAGCGCATCGAGTATGTCGTGATGCAGCAAGACATCATGGTCCAGGGCATCGAGCGAGACCTCTTCAGCCTCTTCCAGATTCGCAACCCGAATTTGAGAGGCATGCGAATCGAACTTTTCCACGGCCTCCCACGGCAGCCGCATCAGTTGTTTTTTGGCTTGAGAGAAGAAGAAGAGATGTGTGACGGGCGGGTAATCTCCATCCAGTAGCGCGACGGCCAGGTCTGCCAGGCGCGCGCCTCGCCCCTCATCATCCACCACACGAAAGCGGCGCAGCTTTGAGAGCATGACCATTCAGTTTTGCTTCCCTCCATACTCAATCACGCGATAGCTTCAACTTGGAGGAGAATGCAATTGAATGTGCGTGCTATAAATTTGTTGAAGAGTATAAGATAGTTTCGACTTGAACGGACAAAAATTAAGTCTGGAGCAACCGGTTGAAAAAGATAAAAAAAGAGACGGACGCACCGCCAACGAGAAATCCTCTCAAGCGTTTTCTGGAGATGCTCGGCCCCGGCCTCATCACGGGCGCGTCGGATGACGACCCTTCCGGCATCGGGACTTACACGAGCGCGGGCGCGACCTTCGGCTTCGCCACGCTCTGGACGGCGATTGTGACGCTGCCTTTGATGGCCGTGGTCCAGTATATCTGCGCGAAGGTCGGGATGGTCAGCGGCATGGGTTTGGCGGGCGTCCTGCGCGAGCACTACTCAAGAAAAATTCTCTATCCGGCTGTGCTCGCGCTGCTCATCGCCAACACCATCAACGCGGGCACTGACATAGGAGCCATCGCCGCCGCGCTCAATCTCTTCATTCCGCTTCCGATCACGGCGATGATAGTACCGGTCGCGCTCATCATCGTCGCGCTTCAGGTGTGGGGTTCTTACAAATTAATCGCGCGCATTTTCAAGTGGCTCACCTTGACGCTCTTCGCTTACATCGGCGCGGCCCTCCTGGCAAGACCGCACTGGGGCGAAGTCATCAAGGCAACCTTTATCCCGCAAATAAGTTTTGACGGCAAGTATCTGCTGACGCTGGTCGCTATCCTGGGCACGACCATCTCGCCGTACCTTTTCTTCTGGGAGGCGAGCCAGGAAGTTGAAGAGGAGGTGAGCATGGGCCGCCGCACGCTTGCGCAGCGCAAGGGCGCGACCTACGCGGAACTGCGGCGCGCGGCCTGGGACACTAACATCGGCATGTTCTTCTGCAACATCGTCTTCTATTTCGTCATCCTCGCATCAGCCGTCACGCTGCACGCCAACGGCAAGACCGACATCCAATCGGCCACAGACGCCGCGCAGGCTCTCAAGCCACTGGCCGGTCCAGCCGCCGCACTGCTCTTCTCGCTCGGCATCATCGGCGCCGGTCTACTGGCCGTGCCCGTCCTCACGGGTTCATCCGCTTACGCCGTCGCGGAAACCTTCGGCTGGACTTGCAGCCTGGATGCGAAGCCGAGGGACGCCAAGCAGTTTTATATCGTGATAGCTCTTTCGACACTCATCGGGATAGCGATAGACTTTCTAGGCATCAATCCTATCCGCGCGCTTTTCTGGACCGCCGTTATCAACGGACTCATCTCGCCGCCCCTGCTCGTTATCATCATGCTCATCTCCAACAACAAAAAAGTGATGGGCGACAAGGTCAACAACCTGGGCACGAACATTATGGGATGGCTCGCCGCCGCCGTGATGTTCGCCGCCGCCATCGGCCTCGCCCTGACCTGGAAGCAGAACTAAATTTTGACGGAGGCTCACATCTTCGCGGCGTGGCGGATGGCGGCGCGGGATGATTCTTCGACTTGCAGTGATGATGATGCGGGGAGCGGGCGGCCCGCCATCTCCGCGAAGAGTCTTTCGTAGCGGTCAACGACATATTCCCAATCGTAATATTGCTTGACACGAGCCTGTGCGCGCTGGCGGTAGGCTTGGACCAGCGAGCCGTCCCTGAAGACGCGCTGGAGTTGTTCGGCCAGTTCGTTTTCGTCCGCGTAAGGAATGCCCGCGTCGCCCACGGCCTCTATGTTCTCAGGCGTGCCGAGGGTCAGGACGCAGTTGCCGTAGCCCATCGCTTCCAGCAGCGCGGGGTGCGTGCCGCCGACTTCCGTCGCGTGAACATAACAGTAGGCGTTCTGCTGCAAAGTGCGATAGTCCTTGCCGAAGACGAAGCCTGTGAAGATGATGCGCTTGTCGCCACGCGCGCGTGCGCGTAGTTCGCTGATGTATTCCTGCGCGTAAGGCGCATCGCCGACGACCAACAGCTTGTGCGCGGTCCTCACTTTCTTGAAAGCTTCTATGACGAGATGCGCGTTGTTCTCAGGCTCCAGGCGCGAGACGTAGAGGACATAGCGATTGGGCTCGACGCGCCAGTGGCGCACGCCCGGGTCCAGCCTGCGCTCGACCTCCGCGCCGTAGGCGATCATGGTCGAAGATGCTTTGTAACGCGTGAGATAGTAGTCCTGTATGACGCGCGCATCCGTTACCACTTCATTAGGCAGGACGGTCGCCAGTCGCTCTGCGAGTAAATAATAGAATCGTCCGAGCCAGTTCCACTTTTTGCGTTTGTGTTCGAGGCCGTCCACGTTGATGGCGACGGGCGTGCCGGTCCATCTCAGGATCGGCGCGAAGGGAGCGTTGGCGGCGTTGCAGATGAGCGCGGCGTCGTAACGAGAGGGCACGGCATGGAGCGCGGACAGGAAAGCATGTATCACCGTGTCGAAATATTTATGGCGAATGGTGGGCAGGACTTGGAGGCGCACGCCGTGATATTCGAGTTGGCGCGGAGAGACGTAGTGCGCGCGACAATACACCGTTACCTCGTGGCCGCGCGCGACCAGTCGGGTGGAGAGTTGCTCCGCGAAGGTTTCAAAGCCGCCATAGCTGGCGGGCACTCCGCGTGTGCCCAGGATTGCGATACGCATCAGAGACGCTTCTGGCGCGCTGTGCCGCGAGCGTGCGCGCTGCTTCAAATTCTTCTTGTGCGGCGAGGGGAGTTTCTCAATTTAACAGTGCGTTGCTAGCTAAACAAAAATACATTTTCTTCGCGTTATTATCACGCGCTAATCCCGCCCCGGTTGCTTTTTTTATCAAGAAGACTTTCGCCGTTTGGCATGACGCGCGGCGCGCTCGTAAATCAGCAACGTGCGCCGCGCCGTCTCGCGCCACTCAAAGAGGCGCGCCCTTTCCAAGCCTTTGCGGCGCAAACTCTCGCGCAGTTCCCTGTCGTCAATGACGCGCGCAATGGCCTCTGCGAGCGCGCCCTCGTCAAAGGGGTCAACCAGCAGGCCCGCATCGCCGACGACTTCGGGCACACTGGTGCGATTGCCCGCGATGACCGGCGCGCCGCACCGCATCGCTTCGAGGGGCGGCAAGCCGAAGCCCTCGAAGTATGACGGGTAGACGAAACAGAGCGCGCCCGAATAGAGCGCGGGCAAGTCGTCCTCAGGCACATAGCCAGTGAATTTAACTTCCCCAGGGATACATAGTTTCTCCGTGGCCTGCAACGTTTCATCATAGAGCCAGGCCCGTTTTCCGACCAGTAAAAGTTTCGGTAGCTTATCGTTTGCGCGGGCGCGGCGCAAGTCCGAATAAGCGTTAATCAGGCGCACGAGGTTCTTGCGCGGCTGGATGGAGCCGACCGCCAGAATGTACTCGCCTGCGACATCATAAGCCTCTCTCACGCGCCTCAATTCCCGCTCATCCGTGACGGGCTTGAAACGCTCAGCCGCCGCCAGATGCGTGAAGCTCACGCGCTCCGGCTCTACATGATAAGTCTCTATGATGTCGCGGCGCGAATATTCCGAAGAGGTGATGATGTGCGCGGCCTTGCGCGCGGTGTGGCGCACGGTCAGGCGAAGTTGCGCGCGGCTGCGTCTGGTGAAGGTCTCAGGCAGATGCTCGAACGAGAGGTCGTGGATGGTGGCGACGACCGGACAGGGCGCGAAGGGCGGCGCGGTGTACTGCACATGAAGCAGGTCAACGGGATGCGCGCGCAGTTCTTTGACGAGTGTTAAGGGGATGCGTATGAGCGGCGTGTGCGGGAGCGTCAGGCGAGTCTCGAAGTTGGGCCAACGATTGTTGAAACGCTCGACCGCCTCCCGCTTCGTGACGAAGAGCGTATAGCGATTCTCAACATCAATCTCTGCCAGGGCTTCTATCAGGTTCGTGATGTAACTCTCGTTACCTGCCAGGCCCGTCCCGACAGAATGCGCGTCTATCGCTATCCGCAAAGGCTTGAAAGAAGAGGATGAAGGATGAGCTATGAAGGATGAAGAAGCAGCGTCGCTCTTAACTTCATTCTTCATCCTTCATAATTCCTGCCTGCTCTTATTTCGCGGCTTTGGCGGACGCGCCCTGCGAATCACCCGAGGCGGCGTTGGCCTTCGACTGGCGCGTATCGCGTTCGCGGATGCGTGCGGCCTTGCCGCGCAGGTTGCGCAGGTAATAGAGCTTGGCGCGGCGCACGCGGCCCCGCTTGATGACATCAATGTGGTCAATGATGGTCGCGTGAAGCGGAAAGATTCGCTCGACGCCGACGCCGAAACTGGTCTTCCGCACGGTCATCGTCTCGCGCGCGCCGCCGTGTTTGCGTGCGATGACGATGCCCTCGAAAGCCTGCAACCGCCACTTCTCCGCAGACTCCTGTATACGCACATGCACGCGCACGGTATCGCCCGGCTGAAAATCCGGGATGCTATCCTTCAACTGTTTCTTCTCAACTGCATCTAAGCGATTCATGGTCCAACTCCCAATCAAAAAATCCGGTTTGATTATTCTTCTTCTTCATCGAGCCAGGCGCGTTCGCGCTCATCAAGCTCTGCTCTCATCAATAAATCTGGACGGCTCAGCCTCGTTTTCCTGAGCGCTTCCCTGCGTCGCCAGCGCGCAATCAACTCGTGATTACCGCTCAACAAAACTTCCGGCACGCGCAAGCCCCTGAACTCCGGCGGGCGCGTGTAGTGCGGGCAATCGAGCAGCCCCGCCGAGAACGAATCGTTGGCCGCGCTCGTCTCGCTCCCCAGTGCGCCGGGCACGAGTCGCGTCACCGCATCAACCAGGACCAGCGCGGCAGGCTCGCCGCCAGACAGCACGTAATCCCCTATCGAAATCTCGTCCGTCACGAGAGCCTCCGAGACGCGCTCGTCAACTCCCTCATAACGCCCGCAGATGAGGACCAACTGGTCCATTAAAGCGAGTTCACGCGCGACCTCTTGATTAAGCACGCGCCCTTGCGGCGAGAGCATCACGACGCGCGTGCGCGCATCATAAGCGGCGCGCGTGCTCGTTTTCGTCAGGCTCTCCACTGCTGCAAAGATCGGTTCCGGCTTGAGGACCATTCCATCGCCGCCGCCGAACGGGCGGTCGTCAACCTGCCTGTGCTTGTCGCTGGTCCAGTCACGCAGGTCGTGCGCTTTTGTCTCCACCAACCCCGCCGCGCGCGCCCGCCGGATAATGCCGAACTCGAACGCCTCACGGAAAAAGTCCGGGAAGATGGTGATGATGTCAAAGCGCATTCCGAACTCTAAAATTCAAGGAGTCCTTCGGGCACGTCCACCTTGATGAGCTTTCGCTTCACGTCAATCTCCACGCAGATCTCCTCCGCGAGTGGAATGAGGTGTTCGCGTCCCGTCGCGGCGTTGTCAACGACGAGCAGTTCGACGCCGCCCGTCCTCATGATTTCGCGCACCCGCCCGATCTCTTCGCCTTCAACGCTCTGGACCAGGCATCCGGCCAGTTCCCAGTCATAAAACTGGTCCTCTGGAAGTTCGACGCGCTCCGATTCATGGACCGCGAATTCATAACCGACCAACGCGCTCGCCGTCTCTATCGAATCGTACCCGGCGAACTTCAGGATGACGCGCATCCCGTGAAACCAGTGCTCTTCGAGCGCGAGCGTAGAGAGTTTGCCGTCCGGCGCGATGGCGATGAGACTTTCAAGCTTATCGAAACGCTCCGGGAAATCCGTCAGAGACTCAGCGACTATCTCGCCGCGTATTCCCCTAGTCCTCAAGGCGCGCGCAACCGCGACCAACTCATCACGGCTTAAACTCTGGCCCGCATCGGTCTTTGGCCCACCCGTCTCTCGCGCCTCTTCTTCGCTCATTCCACGATTTCGAGCGTGACGCGTTGATGACGCTTCAACCCGGCGGCATGAACAACAGAGCGCAACGCGCGAACGGTGCGGCCCTGCCGCCCTATCAACTTGCCCATGTCGTCCTCGGCCACGCGAACCTCTATACGCGTCGCGCCGCCCTGGCTCGTCTCGCGCACGTCAACGGCGGCGGGGTCGTCCACCAGCGCCTTCACGATCATCTCAACGGTCTCGCGCATAAAAAAAGTCTGAGAGTCTGAAAGTCAAGAGTCTGGAGTCCGTTATCTAAAACTAGAGTCGGATGTCTCAAACAAGTCGAGCAACATTGCTCGCTCTGCTTATGACTTCAGACTCTAGACTCCTGACTCTGGACTCGCCTCTGTTTGTGCCTGTGTCTTAGCGTTGGCTTTAATCAGGCGGTTGACGGTCTCGGTCGGCTGCGCGCCCCTGCCGAGCCAGTACTGCACGCGCTCCGCATTGAGGCGAATCTCCGTGCCTTCCTTGCCGATAGGGTTATAGGTTCCCAGGTTCTCAAGGTAAGAACCATCGCGCTTGGAGAGTTTCTCCTTGACGACGATGCGGTACGAAGGCTTCTTCTTCGCGCCCATTCTCATTAATCTAATTGCTAACAATTCTCAATCCTCCAAATCAGTTCACTGTCAACCGATTACTTTCGCTTCTTCTTTTTCTTCTTCTTCAGTTTCTTGCGTGAAGGGCCCGCCGGGAGCGCGTGCATGCCGCCCATCCCCTCATCATCGCCGTTTCCACCGCCGCCCATGAGCCCGCTCATATCCGGCATGCCCATCATGCCCGCGACGCGGCGCATCA
>JAXDFO010000071.1:0-3721 GCA_034665545.1 Blastocatellia bacterium | reverse complement strand
TCGTAGCGCAGCCCTAAGTTCAAGGTCAGTCGCGGCGAAACTCTCCACTGGTCCGAAACATAGAAGCCGTAGTTTTCAAAAGCGTAGAGGCTGCGCTGGGTCGCGCCCGCGACATAGCCAGAACTCTTGTCCGCGACGTTGAAGGTCTGGGTCGCTGTGCCGACGATGCCGCCGAGGATGGCGAAGAGGCTGTTGGCGTTGGTCAGTTGCGCGCTACTGATGCCGCCGGGAAAATTGGACCTCACCAGCGCGGGCGAAATATTGCTCACGCCGAGAGTGTAGTTGGGCACGGTGTCGAAGCTGGCGAAGTTGTTGATGCGGAAAAACTGCGCCTGCCCGCCGAAGCGCAAAGAGTGGTTGCCCCACTGGTAATCAGCCGTATCTTGTAAATCATAAGTGTTGGAGATGCGGCCCTGATTCTCAAAATTGACTTCCGGGCTGCTGATGAGCGGGAGCGTGAGCTTGGCCGCAGGCAAGCCGGTCGTGCGTTTGAAGACGGGGTCCGAGAGGAAAAGGCCGCCGCGCAGTTCGTTGGTAAACTTAGCCGTCGGCGTCGCCCTGTAAGCCAGCGCCAGAAATTTTCTGTGCGCGGGTTGGATGACTTCAGGGGCCGTGCCGAAGCCGCCGCCGAAGACTCTATCAATGTCGTTGCGGTCAAGAACATTCTCGTTGACGTAGCTGAAGACACCGTTGAGAGTGTTGCGCGAGTTGATGTCATAGTCTACGCGCGTCAGGTAAGTGTGGCGGGAATAGTTGCTGCGCTGGTTGAAGGCGAAGCCCGTCGTGTTGCGCTGGTCTCCCGTGGCCGTAGAGTTGCCGCCCGTCGGCAAGTTCGCCAGGATGCGGCTCTGTATAATCGGGTCAATCGAGGTGACGCCCGTGCCCGCAATCGCCAGCAGATTAATGGTCCTGGTAACGCCCGCGTTGTCAACGTAAGTGAAGATGCCGTTGCGCGCGCTCGGCGTCAGGATAGTGCGTAGCTCAGAAGACTGCGTGCGGATAAGGTAGTGCTCGAATGAGCCGAAGAAGAAGAGCTTGTTCTTCAAAATTGGCCCACCGAGACGACCGCCGAACTGGTTTTGATTGAGAAAGGGCTTAGGGACGCGGTTAGCGTTACTGAAGAAATCGTTGGCCGCGAATTTCGAGTTGCGGTTGTAGCCGAAGCCCGCGCCGTGAAACTCGTTCTGCCCGCGCGGCGTCACGAACTGAATCTGCGACGCGCCGTAGCCCTGGTCCGCGCCAGCGTTCTGCGCCGTCAAGGTAAACTCCGCCACGTCATCCGTCGTCGGGCGTTGCACGGAGAAGGTAGAGGCGTTGGCGCGTATGAAGTTGTCTTGAATATTGATGCCGTCGCGCGTGATGTTGGTGAAGGAGGTGCGCTGTCCGTTGATGGCCGTGCCCGCCGCGCCGTTGGAGGCCGTGCCCGTCTGCAATTGAATGAGCACGGTCGGGTCGCGCCCGTTGAGCGGTAGCTCTTGAATCTGGCGACGACTGACAGTGTTGCTAAGCTCTCCGGTCGTCGCGTTGAGAATGTCGGCCCCGGCTGTGACCGTCACGTTCTCGCTAATCTCTCCGGCTTCGAGGGTGGCATTGAGCGTGTATTGCCTGCCCACGTCAATCTTGACATCATTAGCGGTGAACGTCTTGTGGCCCGTGGCCGTGATGCTGACCGTGTAAGAGCCGACCTCAAGCTGCGGGACGGTGAACGTGCCATCGTTGCTGGCGATGACGGTCTGTTCACGACTGGTCCCGTTGTCCTTGATGGCGATGGTCGCGCCCGGAATGACCCCGCTCGAATCGGAGACCGTGCCGACGAGGCGGCCCGTGTTGGATTGCGCCAGCGCTGTCGTCAGCGAGAGACACAACAGCATGAGCAAGGCAGATAAAAGTCTGGACATGATTTACTCCTCTTTGAAAAACTTCCGTTGTTGCCCGCGCGCATGGTGGGCCAGTAATTGCGCCCGCCGCGCGCCGAAGGGCTTTTCCCCTTTGCCGCTCATGCAAAGAAGCAAGGCAGAGACCGCTCTGCTCTCATCATCCTGAAAGCCTTATTCCGTGAGGATTTAACGGCTAAGGCCGCAAGGCGAGGCCCGCTTGATATCCATCAAAAATGATGACTATTTCTTATCGGATAATATTAAATGGATTTCTCTGATGGCCGATTGACCATGACCGAAGTTGCGTCGTGACGGTTGACACGCGGGCCAGCCGGGTGTCAAAAGCTTTATTAGCATGTCTCTCATCAAACGTTATATCGTGCTGAACTTGTTGCTGGGCGTGACGCTCTCTGGCCTGTGCGCGATGAGCGCGACGGCGCGGGAACAGGACGCGACAGCGTTGCGAGTCTCCGGCGTGGTCGTTGACGAGTCCGGCGCGGCGGTCGCGGATGCGTTGGTCTCCCTGCGCGTAGGCGGCGTCATGGAATCTCAAACGACGAAGGCGGACGGCCTCTTCGCTTTCGCTCCGAAGGATGCGAGCGAATACTTGCTGACGATTCGCGCGCGCGGCTTCTCCACGTTCATGCGCGAGGTGAAGTTGAAGGAGAATAAATTCCTGGACCTGCGCGTCGTGCTTAAACCCGCGCTGCTCTTCGAGCAGGTGACTGTGACCGCGACGCGCACGGAAGAGAGCGTCGGCGAAACGCCAGCCAGCATCGCAGTCCTTTCATCATCGGACCTTGAGAGCACAGCCGCGCTCACGCTCGATGATACGCTCAGGCAGATTCCGGGCTTTCAACTCTTCCGTCGCGCGGGGAGTCGCGCGGCGAATCCTACGACGCAGGGCGTCTCCCTGCGCGGCGTCGGCGCGAGCGGCGCGTCTCGCGCTCTAGTCCTCAACGACGGCGTGCCCATCAACGACCCCTTCGGCGGTTGGGTCTACTGGGGGCGCGTGCCGCGCGCAGCCGTGGGCCAGGTCGAAGTCCTGCGCGGCGGCGCGTCCGCGCTCTACGGCAGCAGCGCGCTCGGCGGCGTCATCAATCTCATCACGCGCCGCGCAGACGCGCCCGTGCTCTCGCTCGAAGCATCCTATGGCAACGAGAACACGCCGGACGTTTCACTCTTCGCGGCGGGCGGCAAGGATGATTGGCGCGCGACGCTCGGCGCGGAAATTTTTCGCACGGGCGGTTACAAAATCGTTGACGAGCGAGAAAGCGGCGCGATTGATGTGAACGCCGGGACGAGAGATGCCGCGCTCGATTTCAAACTCGAACGAAGATTGACTGAGACCGCGAGCGTCTTCATGCGCGCCGCATATTTTGGTGAAGCGAGAGAAAACGGAACTCCGCTTCAAACTAATCGCACGCACCTGCGCCAGTTCAGCGCGGGCGGCGATTGGCAAAACGCGCGCGTGGGCAATCTCTCGCTCAGGCTCTACGGCGGCACGCAAGTCTTCGATCAAAATTTCTCCGCCGTCTCGACCGACAGAAACACAGAGACCTTAACGCGCGTCCAGCGAGTGCCTTCGCAGTCGGCAGGTTTGTCCGCGCAGTTCTCGCGCGTCGTCGGCACGATTCATACTTTGGTGGCGGGCCTCGAATGGCAGGAGGTGCGCGGCGCGAGCGACGAAATCATCTACGCGCAAGCGAGACCATCATCGCTCGTCGGCGCGGGCGGGCGCGAACGCTCCGCCGGAATCTTCATGGAAGACATCGTGCGCGTCACCCCGCGCTTATACTTGACGGGCGGCATGCGCCTGGACCATTGGCGCAACGAGAGGGCGC
>JAXDFO010000070.1:0-8169 GCA_034665545.1 Blastocatellia bacterium | reverse complement strand
TGCCGTCGCGGAAATCCGCCAGCCGTTCGAGAATACGCGAGAGCGGATATTTATCGCGCGCCTCCTTCGCCTGTCTCACGAGTTGGAGCAACATCCACAGGTCATGACGCAAGGCCAGCGATTGTTCGAGCTTAGTGTGGAACGACTTGAAGAGTTGCGCGCCGTCCAGGGCGTGGTCGAACAGTTGCGCCAGCGCGACCGTTGATTGTTGAAAGCAATCACGCAGCAAGCCATGCGCGTTCTCAATCTTGACGTAGATGGGCGGAGCCTGGTGCAACGCCGTGAGGCCCATTAATTCGTGCGAGAAAACTTTGCGTAGCTCCATCGCTATCGCGTAGTTGGTCCCGTCCAGCGCATCGAAGATAGTATGCTCCATACCCTCTATGCGCAACGCGCGCGTCTCTATGAAATCGTGCAGGGCTTGAGCGTCCTCATGCACGAGCGTGAAAAGCGGGAGCGTCTGTTTGAGCGGATGGTCGCGGCGCAAAAAATCTTCTATCAGGCGAAGGTGTTCGAGCAATCGCGCCAGGTCGCTGTAGATGATAAGGATGTCCGCGTTGAGAGAGGCTGGCATCATCGCCGTGCGCGTCAGTTCGAGCAAAGGTGTTGGAAGATTCGCGGCGGCGCGTTGATACGCGGACTGCATCAATTCCTGCGCCGTCTTCGAGCGGTCCAGTTCGCGCGTTACGAGACCGCCGAAACTGGTCCAGGTATGAAAGCTGTTGGAGGGCGCTTCGAGCAACGCCTCGCAGACGGCGCATAGCTCGCCGAGAGCCTCCGCCAGCCCTACTAGCGAAGGGTCGGCGGCTTCAACGCCCATGTGCCCGCTCGCATCAGGCTGCGAGAGCATGCCGAGATTGGCCGCCTCCTCTTCGTTTTCAAAAAGTTCCGCGCCTCCCTTTGGCGAGATCATGAGGCGCAGGGTAAGCTGTGAACTGCGTAGCAGGGCCTGGCGCGTCATACGCATTTCATTGGCCCAGTCGCGCTCAGGAATCTTCGCCCGTTCGGCTTCCGTGAACGGATGATTGCGAACCTCGAAGAAGCTGCGTAGCGCGCGCAGCCAGACGCCAAGCTCGTAAGCCAGGTCGCCGCCCGCGAGCGCGCTCGATTCATTTTCCAGAGCCACAGGGGCCGGTGAATCGTTCGCTCTCTGGTGTGCCGCTTGATTTGCGGTGAGTGATTCCGGGTCCAAATTAAATCGCCTCGTCAGTTGCCCTTTGCGCACGCTCTAGGGTTCCGGCATGCGCTGATGATTGTAAACATGAAACGCTTCGCGGTGCAAAATAAATGCGCACGGTCGCACGACAGACCGACCGCACAGGCTCCTGCGAGGCAGCATCATTACTGGTCCAGATTAACATGAACGCTTTGACAACCGAGTTGTTAATCGCCACGCGCAACGCGGGCAAACTAATCGAATTCCGCTCGCTCATCTCGGACCTGCCCGTTCGCCTGCTGAGCCTGAGTGAGTTTCCAGAGACGACGGAAGTTGAAGAGACGGGCGAGACCTTCGCGGAGAATGCCGCGCTCAAAGCGAGGGTCTATGCGACGCAGACGCGGCGTTTGACGCTGGCTGACGATTCGGGTCTTGAGGTGGACGCGCTCGGCGGCGCGCCCGGCGTCTTTTCGGCTCGCTACGCGGGCGAAGGCGCGTCCGATGCGCAACGCAACGCGCGTCTTCTATCGGACCTCGCACGCGCCATAGACCAGACGCGGCGCGCTCGCTTCGTCTGCTCTATAGCCATCGCTGACGCCGAATCGAGAGTCCTCAACATCTCCACGGGCATCTGCGAAGGACGCATCGCGGACGAACCCGACGGCGCAAACGGCTTCGGCTACGACCCGCTCTTTATCCCGGACGGCTACGCGCAAACCTTCGGCCAACTGTCGCAGGAGATAAAGCAACAGATAAGCCACCGCGCACGCGCACTGGCAAACGCGCGCGCCTTCCTACTGGAACACTTTCTGCGCTCAGCTTGACCCGGCTCGGAAGTGACCGCTAGAATGACACGGTCCAGCCCGTTTGGGCCAACGTTAATGTCGAACAATCTTGACGGGGCGTAGCACAGCCTGGTAGTGCGCTCGGTTTGGGACCGAGAGGTCGGAGGTTCAAATCCTCTCGCCCCGATAAACAATTCGCGTAAGTGCGGGCCGCTTTGATAAAGGCGGCTTTTCCATTAGGCATCAATCTCAATTATGGACCCGGGCAATAAAGAACTCTTTCTGGTGCTGGCGGTGATGGGGGTGCTGCTGATAATCGCGTTCGTCGCGGTGGGCATCTTCATACGCGTGTGGAAGAAAGAGAGGGGAATGAAGAAGAAGCCTTGAATGGAAGGGGCGAAGTTGAGAGAAGAGCTATCGAAGCAAACAGGTGTGGCCGGGAAGCAAGCCGATACGCAGACGGACGCGCGGCTCGTCGAAGGCAGAGACTTCTATTTTGAAGAGGGCTTCGTCGTCTTCACGTCCTACTTCCTGCGCAGTCGCGGCTACTGCTGCAAAAACAGTTGCAGGCACTGCCCGTATGATGTGGAAAATTGCTGAGCGAGGTTAAAGCTTAAAAGCAGTGGGGAGAGTCCGTCCGATGTTAATGAGATGGGAGCTATTGCGCGGGATGCGCGGGGCGCACGCGCGGCCAGTCGCAAGTATTTTCGCTGAAAACGCAAAAAAAGGCGATTTTGCCGAGACTTTATGCTCCTGTGTGTGATATATGTTGCCCGCAAGCTTTTTCATTTTCCCTGATTTATTGGAGGTAGCACACCACGCCATGGCGACCAAAGCGGCAGCAGGCAAGAAACGCATGACTCAGTCGGAAATTGTCAATCACTTCGCCGAGAAAACCGGCCTCAAACGCGCGCAAGTTAAAGAGTTTTTTGAAGAACTATCTAGTCTTGCTCAAAGAGAAGTGTCAGCGAACGGAGAGTTCACACTTCCGGGTTTCGGCAAGCTCGTTCTCTCAGAACGCAAGGCGCGTGAAGGACGTAATCCGGCCACCGGCGAGACGATTCAGATTCCCGCCAAAACCACACTCAAATTCCGTGTCGGCAAGGCTCTCAAGGACACGGTCGTTCCGAAAAACGGCGGTAAAAAGCGGTAAAGTAAGTCTCTTAACCCGACGCATTAAAAATAGATCAAGCGCCGCCTGAGCCCCCCGTCCGAGCATACACTCACGGGTCCGCAGGCGGCGCTATCTTATTTTTCGGTCGCAGGGCCGTCCATTTCAAGCCCAGAGACGCCCGCCCGGTCATCATAAACTAATAAATAATTGAACTTACCGGACAGCCGGGGAGGGCCGTAGGTGCGATTGTGCTTGCCGGAAATCTTGCTAAAAATTTATCTAGCTTTTTCCGATATCTTCCCCTATAATCCCCTGTTTTGCTGGCACAATATGTGAGTCCCTATAGACCGTCAGGCCAGCTTTTCGTGTGCGTTTCGTGGCAAATCGTTTGGGAAATGCAACAATTTTGCATCCCCGACGTTTACTAAAGCATCTAAAGTTATCTCATACAACATTGATCGAAAGGTCTGTTGAGGGGAGGCAAGACGACCGAACTTTCGAGCATGAAGGAGCTAAGTTAAAGTGATTTTTGATAGACATCTTCCGCTGGAAGAGCGGATTCTCAAAATTGACCACATCCAGGCACGCCGTTTCTCTAAGTTGAACGGAACCGCACTGGATATCGCAACAGAGGGCATCATGCGTCACCTGCGCGCTTGCGACCGGATGGATGTTAATCCAGATTCGTCCGCCGTGCGCGAGATCATAGACGATGCTTTGAACGGTCGTCGGGTGTTCGCCGAAACGGCACAGGATGAACCTGTCGCCGCATAAAAATTTTTCAGTACCAGGCAATTCATTTTTTCGAGACCGTCCCCCTTCGCTGGTGGCGGTCTCTTTGCTTTCAGGTCGCGCCGCGCGTGTCAGTCTTCTTGAACCTCTCGCCGCAACTTCTGCGCGCGGTTCTCAGGGACGGGCGCGAGTAAGCCCGTATTGAAAAATTGCGAGCAGGCTCATCGCATCCGTAATCTCTCCGGCGAGCGCCATGCGCAGGGCTTCATCTACGTGGACGCGACGGACGTTTAATTGCTCCGTGCCTTCCGGGTTGTGTTCACCTTGCGTGAGGCCGGAAGCCAGGAAGATGACGGCGAGTTCATCCGAGACTGAGTTTGAGAGATGAGCTACGCATAGCTTATCCCACCTTTCAGCGCGCAGGCCCGTCTCTTCATCCAACTCTCTCTGCGCTGCCCGCAGAGGCTCTTCGCCTTCCAGGCATCCGCCTTCTGGAATCTCCCAAGAATAGCTTTCGAGCGTATAGCGATATTGCCCGACCAGGTACATCTCTTCATCTTCAAGGGCCAACACTCCGACGGCTATATTTTTGAAATGGACGACGCCGTAAATCCCTCGCTCGCCATCCGGTCGCACGACCGTGTCTTCGCGGACCTTGATCCAGTTATTATCATAGACTTCCCTTGATGAGAGGGTCTGCCAGGGATTCTTCGTTTCATCGAACGTCACTATTTTCTCACTCGATTCGTAGCAGAGTTGACTGCGACCGCGCGCCGCATGATAACATCAGCCAAGCGTTTAAGGATGTGCTCTCGTAGCTCAGTGGATAGAGCATCTGCCTTCTAAGCAGAGGGTCGCTGGTTCGAGTCCAGCCGGGGGCATTGATTTTACTTGGGTTTTCCGATTTACGCGCCCGCGCGCCTTGAACAAAGATGCGGAGTCGTGTAAATATTTGAATAGTGATGGCGGCTATAGTTCAGTCGGTTAGAACGCTAGATTGTGGATCTAGAGGTCGTGGGTTCGAGCCCCACTAGCCGCCCCAGATTTAGCAGGGTTGCGTTCCTGAGTCTCTCTGGCGCAACCCTGTTTCCTTTTTACATTGGTCCAATAATCAGAGGTTAAATAATCATGCCCGATGAACAAAGAAATGCGAATAATTCACAGACCTATGTGGTCGGCGCGGACGAGTTCTCGTTCGAGACCGTCGAGCAGCAGAACGGGCAGGCGACGGTTGTCCGCTTTCGCCTTGATGACCAGCGTTATCATGCGGGCGATGTGCTGCTCGTCCTCTCAGGCAGCGACATACATTTTCACGGGATGATCGGCAGCCTCGCAGACGGGTGGGCGATGGCCTCCGACCATAGGGGCTCTCTGCTGCCCGCGACGGTGCAGTAAGCTCAAGCATCAGGCGCGCGCGGTCAAGGAGAATTTCGCTTTATCCCGTAGCAAATGATGTTAAGATGAGCCGTCTGCGCTTTCGGAGGTGCTCATGAGACGCTTTACCCGTTTGCTCCTTTTTGTGATTCTCGTCGCGCTGCCGCTTCAGGCTCAATCGCTGCGTTCATCTAAGGACTACGTGAGGCGCGGCATGGCTCGCTTCGGAAAGGGCGACATAGAGGGCGCGTTCGCGGATTACAACAAGGCCATAGAGCTTGACCCGCAGATGGCTGATGCCTTCATCAATCGCGGCAAGGCGCGCCGGGCCAAAGGCGACCTGGACGGAGCGATTGACGATTACGAAAGGGCCATTGCGATAGACCCGCACGTTGCCTTCAATAATCGTGACATCACGCAGGCTTACACCAACAGGGGCTATATCAGGTCCAGTCAATACGACCTCGGCGGAGCCATCGCGGATTTCAATAAAGCCATTCAAATCAACCCGTCGGACGCGGACGCTTTCCTCAAACGCGGTCGCGCTCTGCTCATCGCGGGCAGCCTCGCCAACGCCGTCAGCGATTTTGATAAGAGCATCTCGCTAGACCCTCATAACCCTCTCGCCTATGCCGAACGCGGGCTCGCGCGCAAACATCAGGGCAAGCCGGACGAAGCGCAAAAGGACTTTGATAAGAGTCTTCAACTCAATGGTGATTTAAAGCTCTTCATAGACCTGCACGTCATGGACCTCGAACTCCAAATCAAAGAGATGAAGCGCAGGCGTGCGGCCAGCGAACAGATGATCGCGCGCAATCGCTGAGAGATATGCTAGCGCGTGTATCCAGCCGGATGGTCTATCTCAACATCGGGCGTGCCGGAGACTATGTCTATCCGGTGATAGCCCTTCTTCGGGTGGGTTGAGAGATAGCTCAACGCGAGTTGTCCGACGAGGTCAACGTTGAGGTTGCGAAGGAAGGGGTCGAAGCTGACGGGCGCGGTGTTTCCCTGAAAGAAGGCGCGACCGCCCGTCTCATCCGAGAGGCGTTGCAGCGCGCCCTGCGCGCCTGAGACGAGCAAGCTATTATTGCCGGAGGCTAGCGCCTGGCTCGGCGAGTAGAAAGAGTAGACGGCGACGCCGTAGCGTTGCGCGGTCTTGATGGCCTTCTCCATGTCCGGGCTATCCGTGAGAGAGCCTATGTCCGCGCCGTGCGAAATATCCAGCCCGTCCGAGACGACCAGCATCGCGCGTCGTCCCGCAGGCAGAGCCTCGAAACGTTTGAGTCCCTCAATAATCTCCACGTAAGGATTGTACGGAGCCGCGCTGGCGAAGCCTATGGGCACGCGCAGCGAACCGGCGGCGCGTTCAAGGTCCGTCGTGAACTTTTGTCTCACGTCGAGCGAGCCCGTCCTGATATAGCCGACGAAGACGCGCGACCCGCGCGGCAGGCGGCGTATAAATTCCGCGAGTCCCCTTATCTCATTGCCGACCGGAGCGACCAGGTCATCTTGAATAAGCACGGCGACGGAGAGCGGCGTATTTTCTATGGAGCGTATGGAGAGGATTCTTTGCGCCTCGCCATCTTCGCGCACGGTGAAATCAACGGGCGTCAATTCCCTCTGCGCCTTGTTCCCTTTTTTGCGGACGGTGATGGGGATGGTGACGACCCTCACGCCGCGAGGGGTCTTGCTGCTGTTGGCGCGGTCGCCCTCCTGCTTCTGCGAAACAGCTTCCTGGCCGTAAACATTCAGCCCAACTGCGCCCAGGCAAAAGGCTATCGCCGCCAGCATGTTGATGATTTGTATGTGTGCTCTTCTACGCATCGCTTCTCCTGTGATTTTCGCGGCGGTCTGGGTGTGCCCGTACATTATAGCTTAAATTACGAAAAGCGGTCGTCTCCGGTATGATGCTGGAAAGGGACGATAGGGCTGTCAATGAAGAGACTCAAGATGAATGCGAGGTTGGCGAAGAAAACGCTGGCGGGGTATTATTTTCTCAGCGCGTGTTTATGATGAAGGGGAAAGAGTTTTATCTTGAGAAGAGATGAACGGGTCTGACACAGAAGGAAAAATCACCAGGAAGGAGCGCATGAAGGACCGGCTGCTTGGGCTGGCTCCTTGGCTCAGCTTTCTTCTGTTGTCGCTTCCGGTTCCGCTCATCTTTTTCCTGCTCTACCTGATGTCGAGCGAAGTATCGAACGCGGCAGTTTACATGTTGCTGACGCTCAGCGCGCTCGCCATCGGTTCGGTGGCCGGATTGCTCGTAGCGATATTAATGGTCCTGTATCACAGGCGATGGCGAAAGAGACTGCGCGACCGTATGGCTCAGGACGGCGTGACGGCTGATGAGATTCCCTGGTTCATGCAGGAGTTGACCGCCGCAGAGCGCAAGGCGCTCAAGGCCATAGACCAACAAGACCCGCTACTCGCCGACGCTTATCGTGAGACTCTGGCCGCGCGATTGACGGCGACGCGCGTTGTAGCGAGTTCGACTAAGAATCTCCTGCTCGTCGAGAGACGTTTGAATCGCGCGTCCTACATACAGGGCGCGGACACGAAGGGCTTGCAGGAGGAACTGCGCCATGACCGCGCGCGCCTCGCGGAGATTAAAGACGAGGGCGCGCGTCGCAGGGGTGAAGCGGAGGCCAGGTTGCAGATGATAGAGGCTGCGGCGAGTCGTGGCGCGAGTTGGGCGGAGACCAACGTTGCGCTCCAACGCCTCGAAGCTTCGCAGGACCATCTTCCGCTCGCGCTCGAATCGGCTCGGCTCGAACAGCAGGCCCGCGAAGATGTCGCACGCTCGCTTGCAGAGAAAGACGGGCAGGCTTCAAGATAGATTTCGTGATGACTGAAGAAACGGCAGAGACCACGAGCATCAACCTGGTCCGCATGGACGACGGGCGTTGGCGCGTCTTCATCAACGAGGAAGACATGGGCACGGCCTACCAATTTCCGTGGGACGCGCTCCAGTGCGCGCTCAATGGTTCGTTGAACGAAAAGCCATTGCG
>JAXDFO010000069.1:0-10411 GCA_034665545.1 Blastocatellia bacterium | reverse complement strand
AATCAAGAAGGGAAAACCATCTGAATAATTTTTTTTATTCGCTCTGTGTCTGCAGCGCCTCTGTGGCTGTCTTTCCGCGCGGCTTCGCGTTTGGGCGCACTCTCGGTTATACTTGGTTTTGCTCGTCCTGCCCCGTTCCAATTCTTTCGGCATAAGGGCGCGTTTAGGGTTTCCCAAAATGCGACAAGACAGACGAGATACAGAATTTTTCCGGTCGTTGAATTTGAGCGACCCGTTTTTTTAACTTTGAATCGAAGCCCCTCGCCATTGGCCGAACGCGCCGGGGGTTTTGGAAGGCGTTGAGCCTCAAAGAGCACGCCCGCCTCCTACAGGTTTCGAGCGCGACGGATTCGAGATTAGTGCGCTCCCTGTCGGTTAAGCAATCTCTCAACGGGGACGGGCATGGCAACTGGCGGCTTCACGGTGATTTCTTTTGAGTAAGCCAGATAGTTCTAACGCGCCGGTCCTTTATGATGACCGGCCCACCTTACGCGACGAGAGCAGAGCGAACCGCCCAGCATCGCTCATCTTTTGCGCCGCGCCAACCTCATTCCGACTACACACACTTTCAAGAAACGGGCTGCCCCGCGCTTGTGGATTCACACCCGCGCGGCGCGCGCCGCTCTGAGGAGACATTTCCAGCAACATGGCAAAAGAATTGATTGTCAGCGTCAATGGACGCGAAAAAAAGATAGCGATTATCGAGAACGAACGGGTCACGGAGTTCTACATCGAGCGCGGCGAAGAGGACCAAGGCATCGTCGGCAACATCTACAAGGGGCGCGTCATGCGCGTCTTGCCCGGCATGCAGTCGGCCTTCGTTGACATCGGCCTCGAACGCGACGCCTTTCTCTACGTCTCTGACTTCTTCGATGAAGAGGAAGAGTTCGAGCGTATCGTGATGGATAAATCGAAGAAGGGCGAAGCGACCAGCGTGGCCGAACGCGCCGCGCAGGAACGCATCGAGCAGGCCCGCATCGAACGCGAGCAGCGCATAGAGGCGACGCAGGAACGCGCCGAACCCTTGCGCGATGTTGACGCGTCGGATGTCCTCTCCATCATAGGGGATGAAGGCGCGGCCCTCGAAGGCATCTCGCCTTTCGTAGAAGCCCTCGAAGAAGCCTCCGATGAAGCGGAAGAGCCGTTGATGTTGGAGACGAACGAGCCGACTCCGGCTAAGACTGCGCCTCTCTCATCAACGCAGGAAACAATTGGCAGCGAAGGCGAGGCGGGCGGCGGGCGTCGTCGCGGTCGTCGCGGTCGCAGGCGCGGCAAGGGCGCTGGTCAGTCTCTGCCCGGCGAGACGCAGGAAGAAACTTTCGCGCGTGAAGAGCAGGAGCGCGCAGGAAGCGAGACCGTTCTTCACGAAGTCGAAGAGATTGAGACTCCCTTCATCGCGGGCGCTTCTGATTTTCAGCGCGTCGTTGACGACGACGAGACCGCCGCCGAAAACGGCGCGATGTTCAAGGACGCGCGCGTGCAGGAGCGCATCCTAGACCACATACACGCCGTAGAGTTTGACATGGAGGATGTGCCCACCGCCGAAGTCGGCTCGCTTCTCTCTTCGGGCGTCTCATCCGGCGGCGGCTTCCAGCGCATAGACGATAGCGATGTCGCGGCGGCGGACAATCAGGAGACGAGTTTCGTGCAACAGACTGTCGCCGCGCACGTCGGCGCGTTCGTTGACGAGATAAACGAAGAGACGGTCGGCGCGCAATCCTTCGAGCGCATCAGCGACGATGAGGGCGGCGCGGAAACCACACCCGCCACGGCTTCAGCTTCGACCACAACAGCAGCCACCGGAGGCAAGCGCGGCGCACGCGGCGCAGCCTCTTCTTCTTCGCGTCGCGGCGCGAAGAAGACCGCGACCGTCGAGGAAGCGCGCGAGGCTGAGACAGAAGAAGTGACCGCAGAGCCTTTGAAGCCCAAGCGCGCGAGCAGCAAGAAAGCCGCAAAGACGACGGCGGTAGCCAAGAGCGCGTCGAAGAAAGCCGCATCGAAGGGTAAGCCCACCACGACTAAGGGCCGCTCGCGCCGCGCCTCATCAACCGGGCCGGGCGAGACAGACATCGCGGTGCTCGAAGGCGAGGCGGGCCGCGCCGAACACGCGGACGCGGTGGCGAGCAAGGCGGCTGACGGCGAACACTACGAGGCTGGCAAAGCGGGCGAAGATTATGATGATGCCACGGCGAGCATGAAGTCTGGCCGCTCGCGCGCGGAGTTTGCCACGCGACGCGGAGGCCGCAGGCGCAACAAGCGTCCCACGGGCAAGCCCGCAGAGGGCGGCGATGGCGGCGACCGCACCAACGGCAAAGACCATGAAGCAGTCGCAGCAGCAGTCGAAGTCGAGGAAGTACACGCTCCTGCCCCCGCCCCTCCGGCCAGAGTGCCTTCAGGCCGAGACCGTTCTTCTGATAGAGGCGGGCGAAGCGAGAGACCCAGCAACGGGCGCGATGGCGGCGGTCGTGAGGGCGGGCGAGAGAGTGGTGGTGGACGCGAAGGCGGCGGGCGCGGCGGTTCGCGTCATGACCGTGACCGCAGGCAGCCGACCATCACGGACCTCTTGCGCGAGGGCCAGGAAATTCTGGTCCAGATTGCCAAAGAGCCTATCGCCAAGAAGGGCGCGCGCATCACTTCGCACATCGCGCTGCCCGGACGTTTTCTAGTTTACATGCCGACGGTCGAGCACGTCGGCGTCTCGCGCAAAATCGAATCGGACAGCGAACGCGTGCGACTGCGCAAGCTCATCCAACTGATTCGCACGGAAGAGGACGTGCCCTCCGGCGGCTTCATCGTTCGCACAGCCGGAGTCGGCATCAGCGAAGAGGATTTGCGCGAGGATGCCAGATACCTCGTCCGCACCTGGCTGGACATACGACGCACAGCAGAGCGCGCCAAAGCGCCCGCGTTGGCCCATGCTGATCTTGACCTCGTTCAGCGCATCCTGCGAGACCAGCTATCCGACGACTTCACGGCGATTCGCGTTGACTCGGAAGAGGAATACCTGAGCATCGTCGAGTTCATCAATCGCATTCAGCCGCGCATGGTCAAGCGCGTCAAGCTCTACACCAGAGACGAGCCGATTCTCGAAGCCTTCGGCGTCCAGCCCGAAATTGACAAGGCCATCAAGCCGCGCGTCTGGCTACGCTCCGGCGGCTATCTCGTCATCAACCAGACGGAAGCCCTCGTCGCTATTGATGTCAACACGGGCAAATTCGTCGGGCGCGGCGGCACGCGCCTCGAAGACACCATCACGAAGACCAACATGGAAGCGGTCGAAGAGATAGTCCGTCAAATTCGCCTGCGCGACCTCGGCGGCATCATCGTTCTAGACCTCATAGACATGGAGGACCGCCGCAATCGCAACCGCGTCATGCAGGCTTTGCAGGAAGCCCTGCAAGGCGACAAGTCTCCGACAAAGGTTCTCTCGTTCAACGATTTCGGACTCGTCATCATGACCCGCAAGCGCGTCAAGCAATCGCTCGAACGAACGCTCTGCACGCCCTGTCCTTACTGCACCGGCGCGGGCCTGGTCAAATCGCCGCAGACCATCTGTTACGAAATTCTTGACGAGGCGCGGCGGCTCGGCAAAGGCATGAACGGCGACAAAATCAAGCAGACCACCCTGCGCATCAACCCGGAAGTCGCGCGCGCTCTTCGCAGCACAGAGCGCGACGTGCTCACGGAGATTGAAGACTATCTGGGCGCGGTGGACATCACCAGCGACGAACATATCCACCAGGAGCAGTTCGACTTCGCCTTCATCTAAAAACTACAGGACAGGGGCTGAGGTTAGAGGCTGGTTGTCGGCTTTTGACTGGCCCCTGGCCTCTGGTCTCCAGCCTCAAAATGCTCATGGGCACTGCCGGTAAATTTTGGAAGACGCTGCTGGCGGGCGGCGCGGGCATGGCTGCGCTCGCCGCCGTCAATGCGACTATCAGGCGCAACGCGAGCGAGCCTGACGAGAGCGCGCTCGGCGGAGAACCGCAGACTTTCCAGTGGCGGCACGGGCGCGTCTTTTATAAAACGGCGGGCGCGAACAATATTGGACCACCGCTCGTCTTCGTTCACGGCATCGGCGCGGGCGCGTCGAGCTTTATGTGGAGGAAAAACTTCGACGCGCTCGCCGCAGACTTTCGCGTGTACGCGCTGGACCTGCTCGGCTTCGGTTTCTCGGACAAGCCCGCGAACGCGCCCTACTCCGCAGACCTCTACGTTGAACTCATCGCGGATTTCATACGCGAGATTATTGGTCCAGAGATTACCGGACCAGTGAATAACGGACAGGGCGCGCGCGTCGTCGCCAGTTCGCTCGGCGCGGCCTACTGCGTGCGCGTGGCCGACGAGCACCCGGAACTAATCTCCGCTCTCGTCTGCGTGGCCCCGACGGGCGCAGATTACCTGCGCGCGCGTCCGGGCATGACAGGCGCGGCCTTCTACGGGCTGCTCCAATCGCCCGTCCTCGGCACTTCCTTTCACAACGTGATGACGAGCGAGCGCAGCATACGCGATTACGCGCGCACGCAGCTTTTCTATAACCCTGCGCGCGTTACTCCCAGACTCGTCGCGCAGTACTACGCCAACAGCCATCAACCGGGCGCGCAGAACGCCCTCACGGCCTTCCTCTCCGGCTATCTCAACACGGACACGCGCGAAGCCTTCGCCAGACTCAAGCAACCTTTGACCCTCGTCTGGGGCAAACAGGACCAGACCAACCCCATAGAAGAGGCCGTGGAATTGCTGCGACTCAATTCGCGCACGAGGCTCGAAATCTTCGACCCCTGCCGGATGATGCCGCAGGAAGAAGACCCCGAAAGATTCAACGCCCTCGTCCGCGCCGCGTTCCGCTCACGCTCCGCCGCCGCCTGAGCGCGTCGCATTTCAAAAATTAGACACAGAGACACAGAGCTATAAAAGGGGCAGACCTCTCTGTATCACCCGTTTTATTTCCTCTGTGTCTCTGTGCCTCTGTGACTGGTTTGTTGGTGAGTGAATTCTCAGTCTGCGATGAGCACGGTTAATTCACGTAAGGGCGTTGACTCGTTCGCGTCTCCGCTTGAAGACTCTTCGCGGTTGATGTGGCGATAGAGTATGTCGCGCTGCTGCGGTTGAAAGCCCGCCTCGCGTATCAGGTAGCGCAGCATTTTTTCGTCCGCGATGTTATGCGCGCCTGCCGCCGAGACGACGTTCTCCTCTATCATGATGGAACCCATGTCGTCCGCGCCGAACCTCAGCGCGACCTGCCCTAGCTTCAACCCTTGCGTCAGCCATGAAGACTGAAAGTGCTCTATGTTGTCCAGGAAGAGACGCGAGACCGACAGCATCTTGAGATAATCAATGCCCGTCGGTTCTTCCTTGATGCGACGGCCCAACGCCGTATTCTCGCGCTGGAAGGTCCAGGGGATGAAGGCCGTGAAGCCGCCCGTCTCATCTTGCAGCTGACGTATGCGTTCAAGATGGCGCACGCGATGGACTACGGAATCACCTATCCCGAACATCATCGTCGCCGTCGTGCGCAGGCCCACCTTATGCGCCGCCCTCATCACCGCGAGCCACTCGTCCGTCGTGCACTTGGTCGAGACCCTCTTGCGCACTTCATCGTCCAGAATCTCACCGCCGCCGCCCGGCAGACTGTTGAGGCCAGCCGCCTTCAGACGCGCCATGATGGTTTCGTAATCGAGGCCGGAGATAAGATGTATGTTGTGAATCTCAGGCGGCGAGAAGCAGTGCAACTGAAAGCCCGGATACTCGGCGTGCAGCGTGCGCAAGAGGTCTTCATACCACTCTATCCCGAAATCCGGGTGCAAGCCTCCCTGCATCAAGACGCCCGTTCCGCCGAGCGCGATGGTCTCGTCTATCTTCCCTCGAATCTCGTCGAGCGTGCGCACGTAAGTCTCCGCATGGCCCGGCCTGCGATAGAAGGCGCAGAAGGTGCAGACAACGTTACAGACGTTCGTGTAATTGATATTGCGGTCAATGATGTAAGTGACGACGCCGTGCGGGTGATGCCGCTTGCGCATCTCGTCTGCGGCCAAGCCTATGCGAACGAAGTCGTCCGACTCAAGCAACGCCGTGCAATCATCCACGCTCAGACGCCCGCCCGCCAGCGCGCGTTCAAGAATCTTTTGAATGTCCTGTGAATCTCTCATCTCAATCTTTCACCGCTCGAAACATTGTAGATAGCCCAAACCCAATTTTGCAATTTATATACCAACTCAGAACCACACCATATCAACGAAACTGGACCATTAACTCCGCTCCATGATTGGCAATCTGCGAACCCCTCTCACATTTTGCGAAAGCGACTCGTTCACAGAACGGGCGACTTGAAACCTTCCGCCAGCTTATCTCTCAAGCATCTTCAAAGGGCGCAGGGCGTGAATGATTCCGTGCTTGTGCGCGAGCCTGTAAAAAAGGTCCAGCCCGGCCCGCATCTCCTCATCCAGAGTGAAAGAGATATTCTCCAGCAAGTACTCGCGCAACTCATCGCGCGGCAAACCCAGTTCGCTTTCATAGAGCGCGGCTATCTCTTCCACATGCTCCAACCCTTCATCCCTCGCGCCCGCGAAATCCACCGCCCGCACCCGCCGCGCCGCCGCCACGCGCGCCATCCACATAGCGAAGACGAAACCCAGCCCCGTCCGCTCGCGCCAGAGGTTCGCCATGTCGTAGACGCGCAAGCCTTCGCGCGGAAAAGTCATCGCCGGGTCGCCTATAATCAACGCGGCGTCATTCTCGCTCAACATCATGCTCAGGTCCGGCGCGTAAGATTTCAACTCCGGTTCCTGGCCCAAAAATTCCCGAAAGATAATCTGGACCAACGCCACCGAAGTGCGCGACTCAACGCTCAACGCCACCTTGCGCACGTCTTTGAGTTCCAGCCCGCGAGTCACCAGCACGACGCTCCGCACCCTCTCGCGCGAACCGACGCACACCCCCGGCACGTCCAGGACTTTCTCCAAGCGCTGGTACTCTATGACCGGCACGAGCGCGGCCAACACTTCCCCGCGCGCCAGCATCAACGCGCAACGCGCCGGAGCCGTGTCCGTCAATAATTGGACCTGTCCACGCCGCGAGCCATGTATAAAACTCCATATCAACGGCGCGGTATTCAAATAACTCGAAGCGGCCAAACGCGGCGCGCTCCCCTCCGCAATCTCCAAACCCTTACCCTCCACGCTCATCTCTACTAGACCATCCCTCCCAAGCACGATAACAACCCCGGCCATAGAAGGCAAAAGACAACTGCCCTCTGCTTTTATCTTTTCTCTTTTGCCTTTATATTACGTGCATGCGAATCTACGATGTGAGCGTGCCGATTTCTGAGCGGATGCCGACGTATGCGGGCGATCCTGGGGTTGAGATTAAAGAGTGGGCGACGATTGCGGGCGGCGATGCGGCGAACGTGACTGTTCTACACTTCGGCGCGCACACGGGCACGCACGTTGACGCGCCCGCGCACTTTATAGAAGGCGCGTCGAAAGTTTCCGAGATGCCGCTCGACGTGCTCATGGGAGAGGCGCGCGTGGTCTCCATTCCAGAGGACGCGCGCTCGATTACCGCCGCACATGTCGCCGCGCAAGATTTGGGCGGCGCAACGCGCGTTCTCTTTCGCACGCGCAATTCCGATTTCTGGTCCAACCCCGAGGGCGGGTTTCGCACGGACTTCACATATCTGGAGCCGGAGGCCGCGCGCGCGCTGGTCTCGATGGGAGTGCGGCTGGTCGGGATAGATTACCTGTCAGTGGAAAAATTCAAGCCCGAACGTTTTGAGACTCATCAAGCCCTGCTCTCGAACAGCGTCGTTATCATCGAAGGGCTTGACCTGCGCGCGGTCGCTCCCGGCGTTTACGAATTAATCTGTCTCCCGCTCAAGATAGCGAGCGGGACGGGCGACGGCGCACCCGCGCGCGCGGTCCTGCGTTCGCTGGAATAATTCCGGCGCGCGACATCTTTTGCGTATATGATGAAGGCGGAGCAGATGATGGAAAAGGTCAACATCAACGAGAAACTCGCCTCGTTTCAAGAATACTGGAGTCCGAAAATCGCGGGCGAAGTGAACGACACTTATGTCAAACTCGTCAAATTCCAGGGCGAGTTTGTCTGGCATCATCACGAGGCGGAGGACGAGTTATTCCTGGTCCTGAAAGGTAGGCTCTTGATGAAATTGCGGGACCGCGACATCTGGCTTGATGAGGGCGAGTTCATCGTTATCCCGAAAGGCGTGGAGCACATGCCGGTGGCTGAAGAGGAGGTCCACGTCATGCTCCTTGAGCCTAAATCAACCTTGAATACGGGCAACGTCCTCAACGAGAGAACGGTTCCGGACCTGGAAAGAATCTGAAGCGATGAAGCGCGAGATATTACAGATCCAGAAATGTTGATGACGGAGTGATATGGACCAGGAATGATGTCTAACATGAAACCGGAACAACCTTTGCCGGAAACTGAAGGCTATCGAGAGCGCGTCTTTGAACTCGTGCGACGCATCCCGAAGGGGCAGGTCATGACCTACGGGCAGATAGCGGAGATACTCGGCGAAGGCTATACCCCGCGCACGGTCGGCTTCGTCATGCACTCGGCAGACGAAGAAACGACGCCCTGGCATCGCGTCATCAACGCGCAGGGCGGATGCTCCACGGAGCGACTGGTCCTGCCGCACGACAAGCAGCAACGAATGCTCGAAAGCGAGGGCGTCAAGTTTGACGCGCGCGCGCGTTGCGACCTCAATCGCTATCGCTGGACGCCGGAAGAGGCCAGAGAAGCGCAGCAACAGGATGACTCTCAACCGAGTCTCTTTTCGGATTAAACTTTCAGCCTTCAGGCCCGGCGAATTAATTGTTGGGCCAACAATCTATTGACTATGAATAACAATCCCCTGCAAACGAAAGCGCCGTATGAAGTGAGCGCGCCGCGCTACTCCGTCGCGCATCACATGGTCACGTCGGCCTTCGAGATGCCAGGCTTTCGCGTCACGCAAAATCTTGGCATCGTTCGCGGTATCGTCGTCCGTTCACGCAATCTCTTCGTCAACATAGGGGCGGTCTTCCAGAGCATGGTCGGCGGCAACATCATCGCCTGGACGCGTCTCTGCGAACAGACGCGCGCCGACGCCTTCGAGATTATGATCCAGCACGCGACGGAGCTAGGAGCCAACGCGATTATCGGCGCGCGTTATGACGCGACCGAAGTCGCCAAAGGCGCGACGGAGGTTCTGGCCTACGGGACGGCGGTCGTCGTAGAGCCTCTCAATCCCGGAGAGGCTTATCGCTCTTGACGGAGAATCAACTCACGGGCGAGCAGCTTCGCCGCATCGAAGCGGCCTTTGAGAGCGTCCCTTTCGTGCATCTCCTGGGCCTCGAACTAGGGGTCTTAGAGCATGGCGCGGCCACGCTTCATCTCAACGTGCGCGACGAATTGAGGCAAGTCAGGGGACTCCTGCACGGCGGCGTGACGGCCTCTCTGATAGACACTGCGGCGGCCTTCGCTATCATCACCACGCTCGCAGATGGCGAGTCAACGGCCACCGTTGACCTGACGGTACATTACATGCGCCCGCTCCTGTCCGGTCGTCTCACAGCAGAGGCCCGCGTCCTGCGTGCCGGGCGGCGGCTCCTGACGGTCTCCGTTGACGTGCGGGATGAAGCTGGAAACGTTGCAGCTACCGCACTTACGACTTACGCCAAACTGTCGTAAGATTTGTCACAGAAGTTTTAGGACGCCGCACAAAATAGTGTAGACAAAAACCTTTCATCCGTGTAAAAATATGTTTGTCAATACTGTCGCTCAGAACGGCAGTGGACCATGCTCCAAGTTTTTGACCCTTTGACCGGCCAAGCCAACCTCTCTTCAGACCCGACGCATGCACTCTCTGTATCAAGCGCTGCTCACACAACATCCGCGACAGCTAACTCCCATTCGCTGCGCAGAGCAGACCATCGCGCAACTGCATCGCTATTTCGAGGACGTGGTGTTGGAGAATAATCTGGCCGCGCTGGTGATAGAGAGTTTGCCGCTTGAGACGACGCGTTCCTTGCGCGACATGGCGCGCGTGCGCGAGATAGGGCGCGCGGCGCATCGAGCCTTCTTTTTCGTTTCGCCCACGGACGCGCTCAACAACATGCCGCCTCGCGCCAACGAGCAGGAGCGCGAGCCTATTCTTCTAAAGTGTGAGGGTCAAGGCAAAAATTGCGAGCGTTTCGTGGTGGTCGCTGACTCGCGCTTCTCCGCTCTGCTGGCCTCGGTCCAGAGCAACAGTGAGGATAAGACGGACTCGCGCGACGATGAAGTTATCTGGACCTTCGAGCCTGACATAGTCTACTCCGCGCTCGAATACCTGATGGCGCGCGTCACCGCAGAGCGTCCCTTTCAAGCGGCGGCCTTCTCTATGGCCGTGCGCAGTTCAATGCCG
>JAXDFO010000068.1:0-15803 GCA_034665545.1 Blastocatellia bacterium | reverse complement strand
AGTCTCTGCGACTCGCGCGCTTCCGGGGGCAGGATTCTTGGACCAATTTGTTCGAGCGTGATATAGCTTCCCTCATCCGCATAGAGAACGAGCCGCTCTATCTCCGCCGCCAGTTCGCGCACATTACCGGGCCAGGAATAATTTTGCAGCGCGCGAATAGCTTCGCTGGTGATGCCCGCAATCTCCCTGTCGTTGCGTCGCGCGTAGTGTGTTAAGTAATGCGAGATGAGAGCGGCTGTGTCTTCGGGTCGCTCACGCAGCGGAGGCACATGTAGCGAGAGCGCGGCGACTCTATAATAAAGATCCTCACGAAAACGACTCGCATGCACTTCGCTCAAGAGGTCTTTGTGCGTCGCGGCGACGACGCGCACGTTGACTTTGCGCGGGGCACGTTCACCGAGCGTGTGGACTTCGCCCTCCTGCAAGAAACGCAGCAGCTTCGGCTGTAAGCCGAGGGGCAGATCGCCTATCTCGTCAAGAAAGAGCGTTCCCCCTTCAGCCGCGCGAATCAATCCTTCGTTGTCCGCGTGCGCGCCCGTGAACGCGCCCTTGCGATGGCCGAAGAGCATGCTCTCTATGAGGTCTGCGGGGGCCGCAGTGCAGTTGAACGGGATGAACTCGCCCAGGCAGCGACGGCTCAAGCGATGAATGGCCCGCGCGACCAACTCTTTACCCGTACCCGATTCTCCTGTGATGAGCACGGTTGATTCTGAGTCCTTCACGCGCTCGATGGCGCGCGCCAGATTCGACATTGCGCGACTGTTGAAGACCATGCCGGGCAGGGTAGAGGTCGCTACCAGATTGGAGACCATAGCCTTTGCGGGAGACGGCGCGCGCTGCATCTGCTGTTCGGCGCGCAGGGCTACGTGCGCGTGAGCGAGTTGCGCGACATCGGATAGAATCCTCAATTCCTGCGCCTGTGCCTCGGTCAACGCGCGCACGCAGAGACCGTAGATGGCCGCGCCCTCGCATCCTCCGGCGGGTGCTGTGAGCACTAAACAGAGCGCACGGTCTCCGGCTTTAATCTGCGAAGACCCTTGCGGCGACGAGAGGGCCGCCGCGATGGCCGCTTCCGCCTCTGTAATCTCGTCCTGGTCCAGTCCCTCAACCCATTTCAACTGCGGACG
The DNA here is from genome assembly GCA_034665545.1 of Blastocatellia bacterium. Classification (GTDB taxonomy): domain Bacteria; phylum Acidobacteriota; class Blastocatellia; order Pyrinomonadales; family Pyrinomonadaceae; genus DASYML01. Next base: position 14,676 of record JAXDFO010000068.1, on the reverse strand, counting down.
CTCGCCGCTCTTCTGTGTCCAGGTCGAGAGACCGTAAGTCCTCGCGGTCGCATCCACCATCAAGGTCATTTTGAGCACTACTTCATAGAGCAGGTCCGGGCCAACGGAAGCCGCCTGAGAGAGAGCGCGAACCATGCCAGCTAAAGGCAGTTGAAATTTAGAGGAAACTTCGTTCTCCACAACATCGGATGACGAAGAAGAAGAATGCGGCGAGCCAGGCATAAACCTATAGCACCTCGGCAGTTAGGGCGAAAAATGGCGTCGGCGCGTGCCTTCGGGCGCGCACCCAAGAGTGATTTCTATGCAACCGGGGCAAAAGGTCTGACGACGTGAATTCCCTGGGGAGAACAACGTCAGAGGTCGAATCCTATGAGTGATTCAACCAATTGCATGACAGTCTATGCGTATCCACCGTTGGTGTCAACAGGATTTAAACATGTTAGTCAGAGAAGAGCATTTTCATCTAACTGCCTTGACCTGTATGTTTTCAAAGAATATTTTTTCCACACCTGTGATGCCATTTTCGCGAGGTTATCCCTAAGCATTCGCACAACATGGGGACGGGCTGCCCTGTTAGCGGATTTCCGTTCGCCAACTGTACGCCGCAAGAGGGGCTTACCCTTGCTTACTTCAAGTAAATATTGAACTTACGGCTACAAGTCGTTGTAAAGAAAAGTCTTTACAGCTTAGACCCCGCGTGTTAAATTCCCGGCACTTTGCCTCTAAACTATTGAGCGGCAAAGGATTGGAGAAAGACCCCGGCACACTACCTAGTGGTAACAGCCGATTAGAAATACACTATCTTGGGGTCGGGCATCAAAAGGCCAGTTTCGGCGGATTCTCTCGTTAAACTTTATGGCAATTCGGTTTGGCACATCGGGCTGGCGGGCGGTCATCGCGGACGAATTTACCTTTGAGGGCGTTCGTCTCGTGACGCGGGCTATCTGCGAGCACCTGCGCTCAAGCGGCGCGGCTGAGGGCAGCCCGCTCATCGTCGGTTATGACACTCGCTTTCTGGGCGAGCGTTTCGCAGCAGAGTCTGTCAAGGAAATGTCAGCCCACAATTTTCGAGCTTTGCTCTGCGACCACGCAGTGCCTACGCCGACCCTCTCGCACGCCATACGCAGCCTGGGCGCGGCGGGGGGCATCAACTTTACGGCCTCGCACAATCCGCCCGAATACAACGGCATGAAGTTCTCCACGGCGGATGGCGCGCCCGCGCTGCCGGAGATTACCAAGAGCGTGGAGGCTTTGATAGCCGAGTTCATGGGGCGCGCTGATGATGAGAGCAGAGCTATCGCGGCTTCCGGCGGCGGCTTTGAGTCTCTGGATCCGCGCCCGGCTTATCTGGAAGACCTCGCGGGCAAAATCAATTTCGAGGCCATCGCGCGCGCGGGCAAGTCTTATGCTTACGATCCATTGTGGGGCACCGGGCGCGGTTATCTGGACCAGGCTTTGCGCATGCACGGTCTTGAGGTGGAGACGATTCACGACTGGCGCGATGTGATGTTCGGCGGGCGGTCTCCTGAGCCTGAAGATAGCCACTTGGAGGAACTGCGCGAGGCGATGGCTAGAAACAAGTGCGTTCTGGGTCTGGCGACGGATGGCGACAGCGACCGTTTCGGCGTGTTGGATGCGGGCGGCGAGTTCATCACGCCCAATCAACTAATCGCGCTGCTGGCGGATTATCTCGCGGAGTCAAGAGACTGGAAGGGTGGCCTGGCGCGCTCTGTGGCGACTTCGCACCTGGTTGACCGCGTGGCGAAAGAGCGCGGGATTCCTCTTTATGAAACGCCGGTCGGGTTCAAGTTCATCGGAGAATTAATCAATGAAGACAAGATTATCCTCGGCGGCGAAGAATCGGCGGGCCTCTCGATCCAGGGTCACTACCCGGAGAAAGATGGCATCCTTGCGTGCCTGCTCGCAGCGGAGGCGGTCGCGGCGCGCGGCGCGAGCCTGACAGAGCAACTGGCAAACATCTATGCGCGCGTGGGCCGGATCGAATCGGGCCGCATCGGCGTGCGACTGACGCCCGAACTGGTCGAGGCGTTACCCGAAAAATTGAGACGTGATCCGGCGGACATCGGCGGTCGAAAAGTCGAACGCACGAACCGTCTGGACGGCGTCAAGTTTATCTTCGCGGATGGATCCTGGCTGTTGATGCGGCCATCCGGCACGGAGCCTCTCGTTCGCATTTACGCTGAATCGGAATCAGAGAAAGACTTGGAGGTGCTACTTGAAGAGGGTCGCAAATACTTACTGGACTGATGATCGCCTGCGTGCGCAACGTGTTGCGTCTCGCGCTCTCCCGAACCTCACGCCCGCGCGCGCGTTGTCACGCGAAATCATAGGCACGCGCACGGAGGTCCGCCGTCGCGGCGGCATTATCCCGTCGTGGGTCATGTTCGGGATGATCATCCTGGCGACGGCGTTTCTCTGCGGGGCGGCGACGATGCGAACGCGCGCGGAGATGCACAACGCCACGGCGCAATATCAAGAGATGAATAAAGAGGTTGAGAATTTGCGTCACGGCAATGCCGCGCTGGCGGTGGAAGTGAAACGCTTGAGCGGGGACAAGCTGGCGATAGAGTCAGCCGCGCGCGACCGGCTCAAGATGGTTCGTGCTAACGAGTACGTCGTGCCCGGCGAATAAACAGACGCGAGAGGTTTTGAGATATGTATACCGATAAGGATACACGGTTCCGCCCGTTGCCTGCCTGTAGTTTGACCGCACCCCGTAACGCCTGACCACTGATGCCCGCCGATGACCCGCGCGGCTTTGATGAATAAGTCAAAGCCGCGCATCTCTCTTGGGTTTCATCGTCAAACGAATTTTACACGTGGTTGACACTCTACAGAGCCGTCAACTAATATCGAAGTCTGCTTAATCTAAATAAGTACTTGGGAAAACATATGCGCCTCGTGCTTTCGGATGCGCGCGGCGCGAGAGCAAGAAGATTATGCCTGAGACCAAAGAGATTACTTCGCCCGAGCAAGCAGCCGTCGAACGCTGGGAACAAGAGACGCTTGCGCCCGTCCTGCGCAAGCATCCCGAAACGAAGAAACGTTTCGAGAGCGTCTCGCTGGAAGAGGTCGAACGCCTCTACACGCCCGCCGACATCAAGGACGTTGACGAGTTGCGCGACGTAGGTTTTCCCGGCGAGTTTCCCTACACGCGCGGGATACACCCGACGGGCTATCGCGGCAAGCTCTGGACCATGCGCCAGTTCGCGGGCTTCGGCACGCCCGAAGAGACCAACGCGCGTTTCAAATATTTAATGGCCCAGGGACAAACCGGACTCTCCGTCGCTTACGACCTGCCCGCGCTGATGGGCTACGATTCGGATTCGCCTCTCTCCGAAGGAGAGGTCGGCAAGTGCGGCGTCGCCGTCTCATCGCTCGCAGACATGGAGATACTCTTCGACGGCATCCCGCTCGAAGGGGTCACTGTTTCGCAGACCATCAATGCTCCCGCGTCCGTCCTGCTGGCGATGTATCTGGTCGTCGCTGAAAAGCAGGGGGCCGACTGGAAGAAGATTTCGGGCACGCTTCAGAATGATATTCTGAAGGAGTACATCGCGCAGAAGGAATGGATTTATCCGATTCGCCCCGCGATGAAGCTCGTCACAGACACCTTTGAATTCTGCACTGAGCATGTGCCGCGCTACAATCCGATTTCCGTCAGCGGCTATCACATACGCGAGGCGGGCGCGACGGCCTTGCAGGAACTCGCCTTCACCTTGCGCGATGGCATCGAATACGTGGAGTGGGGCGTACGCGCGGGGCTTGATGTTGACAAGTTCGTGCCGCGCCTCTCCTTCTTCTTCAACGCGCACAATGATTTCTTCGAGGAGATAGCCAAGTATCGCGCGGCGCGTCGTATCTGGTCGCGCGTCATGCGCGAGCGTTTCAAGGCGCAGAACGAGCGGACTCTTCAACTGCGTTTCCACACGCAGACGGCTGGCGTCTCGCTCACGGTTCAGCAACCTTTGAACAACATCGTCCGCGTCGCCATACAGGCTCTGGCGGGCGTGCTCGGCGGCACGAACAGCTTGCACACGGACGCTTACGACGAAGCGTTGGCCCTCCCGACGGACCAGGCCGCGCTGATAGCCTTGCGCACGCAGCAGATTATCGCGGAGGAAACGGGCGTCGCCAACACGATTGACCCGCTCGGCGGCTCATACTTCCTGGAAGCCTTGACGAAGAAGATGGAAGACGGCGCGCTCGATTACTTCGACAAGATAGACGCGATGGGCGGCATGGTCGAAGCCATCGAAAAGGGTTTCCCGCAACGCGAGATACAGGAATCCGCCTATCAATATCAGAAGGCCGTAGAGCGCGGCGAACAATCAATCGTCGGCGTCAACAAGTATCAGATGAAGGAAGAGTCGTCCGGCATTCCCATTCTCGTCATTAACGAACAGGTCCAACAACGCCAGATAGAACGTCTTGAGCAGACGCGTGCCCGTCGTGATAGCGGCGCGGTCTCCAACGCTCTTGAGAAACTCAAGCGGGCCGCGCACAATGATGAGAACACGATGCCCGCGACCATCGAAGCGGTTCGCGCCTACGCCACGCTCGGAGAAATCTGCGACGCGCTCCGCGACGTGTACGGCCTCTACGAAGAACCGGCGTTTTGAAAGACAGGAGCCAGGAGCCAGAAGGAAAAGCTAAAGCTGTTGTCGCATTTAAATCAAGCTTCTTCATTCTGGCTCCTGGCTCCTGACTCCTGGCTCCTGAATTTATGGACAGAAAAATCAGAGTCCTCGTTGCCAAGCCCGGTCTGGACGGCCACGACCGTGGCGCGAAAGTGATTGCGCGCGCCCTGCGCGACGCTGGCATGGAGGTTATCTATACGGGTCTCAGGCAGACGCCTGAGATGATTGCCGCCGCAGCCTTGCAGGAAGACGTGGACGCTGTCGGCGTCTCTATCCTGAGCGGCGCGCACAATACGCTCTGCCCGCGCATCGTTCAGCTTCTCAGAGAAAAGGGTATGGACGATTGCATGGTCGTCGTCGGCGGCATCATCCCGCAGGAAGACATCCCGCGCCTCAAAGAGCAGGGCGTCAACGCGATTTTTCTTCCGGGCACTTCCACCGAAGACATCGTCAAGTTTCTGCGCGAGAACGTCCGCCCAAGAGAATGAAACCCGTAAGGCTTAGAAGTTGAATGACGGAAGAGCCGGAAAACGAAAGGGCCGCGCCCGCCGTTGTCATAGAGACTCTTCCACGCATAGCCGTCGTTCGCCTCAACCGCCCAGCCGCGCGCAATCCCCTCTCCGTCAAGACGCTCGAAGAATTGGACCAGGCCGTTTCCTCTCTGGACCAACGCGCTGATATTCATGCTCTCATCATCACCGGCGCGGGCGATGTCTTCGCCTCCGGCGCGAACATACGCGAGCTACGCGCGCTCAACCCGACGACGGCCAGAGAGTTTGCCTTGCGCGGCCAGCGCGTCATGCAGAGAATAGCTGATTCCACAAAGCTCACCATCGCCGCCGTCAACGGCTACTGCATGGGCGGCGGGCTGGACCTGGCTCTCGCCTGCGACCTGCGTTGCGCTTCAACGCGCGCGGTCTTCGCGCACCCCGGCGCGCGTCTCGGCATCATCACGGGCTGGGGCGGCACACAACGGCTGCCGCGTTTAATTGGACCAGCCCGCGCCCTGGAAATCTTCACGACGGCCCGCCGCTTGACGAGCTATGAAGCATTGGAAATGGGGTTAATCGGTTGGGTTGGAGATAACGTTCTGGACCAGGCATGCGAGTTAGCAGAGTTGCAAGGCCGTCCGCACAGTCTGTCAAGCCGTTCCCGTGCCCTGCAAAGCTCATCCCGCGCGCTGCAAGAGTAATCCTACGCGCTGCAAAGCCACTCCTGCGCCCTGCAAGAGCAATCCTGCGCCCTGCAAAGGCAATCCTGCACGCCGCAAGACCATTCTTACAACCTGCAAGGGCATTCCAACACGCCGCAAGGCTATTCCCACAACCTGCAAGGGCATTCCTGCGCCCTGCAAAGGCAATCCCGCGCCCTGCATCGCAATCTTGTGTCCTGCAAGAGCGTTCCTTGCGACTCGCAAATGCAATCTGACGGACTGCAAAGCCATTCTCAGGGCCAGCAATCTTATTCTCTACCGTGAGTTCAACATAAAAGCATGAAACTGCGGCTCCGCCGCTTGGGTCGAACTCGCGTTATTCACTACCCTTTCTTGAGAAAGCGCGCGATGCCCTGCTGGCAGTCTTCCGTCATGCGGGCGATGGCGTTCATGTCAACGCCGGAATGGAGGGCCGCGTCGAAGGTCATGCCGTCCATATGATAGAGCAGCCGTTTGGAGAGCATGACGGCGGAGCGGCTCATCTTTTCAAATCCCGCAACGTAACCCTCCACTTCCGTTTCAAACGAGGCGTCGTCGAAGACGTGATTGATGAGGCCGACGCGCTCGGCTTCTTCCGCGCTGATGTCCGCGCCGCGCGTGATGAGTTCAAAGGCGCGCTTCTCCGAGACGTTGCGGCGCAGGATAGCCATAACCATCGCCGGGATAAATCCTATCTTCACTTCCGGGTAGCCGAAGCGCGCGCTCTGCGCGGCGAGCACAAGGTCGCAGGCCGTCGCCAGCCCGCACCCGCCCGCGAGCGCGCGCCCGCGCACGGCGGCGACCACGGGCACTCTCACGCGCCTGATCATCATGAAGAGGTCCATTAATGATTGCGCGTCCGACAGATTTTCTGTGATAGAGCTTTCGGAGATTTTTTGCAGCGCGGAGAGGTCTGCGCCGGAGCAGAAGTCTGCGCCCGCGCCCGTGACGACGATGACGCGCACCGAATCGTTGCCGTCCGCCTCCTGTAAAGCCTGTTTGAGACCGGCGACGAGAACATCATTCAAGGCGTTGCGCTTCTCAGGCCGGTTGAGCGTGAGGACCGCGACCGGGCCTTCCACAGAAGAGAGTACTGGTGTGCTTTGATCCGTCATCTGCTGGTCCGTTTATTCGACCATCATCAAACTCTTTTTTCAATCAGCGTCTAGAAACTGCGCGAGGGCGGCGTTGACTTCCTCTGCGGCTTCGTTCTGGACCCAGTGGCCGCTCGTTGCGATACGCACTTCGCGGTAGGGCGCGTCAACGTACGCGCTGACGCCGCGCGCCGTCTCAGGAATGATGGCGAAGTCTTGCTCGCCGAAGATGAAGAGCGTCGGCACGCGAATGCGCCCGTCGCCGAAAGTCTCTTCCTCTTTCGCAGGCTTGCGAAAGAGCTTCATGATATTGGCCCTGTAATAATTTATCGCGGCGGTCATCGCGCCTTCTTCGCGGAAAGCCTTTTTATAGACGGCGATGTCTGCGTCCGTAAAGGTTCCCTTGCGATACACAGTCTGCTTGAAATTGCGTTCGAGCGCGGCGAAGTCTTGACGACTGAGCAGCCATTCGGGGAGGCGCGGGATTTGAAAGAAGAGCATGTACCAGCTACGCAATGCTTGACGAAGGCTCATGTTGTCGCGCCATGCGGCGGGCGGCGGGACTTGCATGGCGGCGAGTTTCCACACGTATTCGGGATGCCTCTGCGCGACAGCCCACGCCACGCCCGCGCCCCAATCATGGCCCACGACCGCCGCCTCTCGCGCGCCGAAATGCCTGATGAGGCCCGTCACATCATCGGCCAGATGTTCGACGCGATAGTCTTCAACGCGCGCGGGCTTGTCGCTCAAGTTATAACCGCGCATGTCCGGCGCGACGACCGTGTAACGATCACCGAGCGACATCAACTGGTGACGCCAAGAATACCAGCACTCAGGGAAACCGTGCAGAAGCAGGACCAATTTACCCCCGCTCCCGCGCTCCGCGTAATGCAGCCGCACGCCGCCCACCTGCGCATATCCATGACGAATGGACGAATCAACGTTGCTCAGTTCGCTACTCATAAATTTAAGGCGACCTCGTTATCCGCGACTTCAATCTCCATACGCAGCAGCGCGGTGGAGAAGGTTTTGCCCTGCGCGTCCGTCATGAGAGAGAGCGTGCCGCCGCCGCCGAGGCTTTCATGAAGGAGAAAGTTGAGCGCGTTGAGATTGGGCAACTCGAAACGCTCGACCTCGCCGTGGCAGATGCCCTCGAAGTGTTGCTTGACGCGCTCGGCTGTCACCTCGCGCACGAGCAGAGGGTAATACTCATCCTTTAACGCGATGAGCCCGACGTTCGCCGTATCCCCCTTATCACCCGAACGCGCGTGCGCCAGTTTCAATAATTGGACCTGCATTTCGACATCTCACTTTGACAATAAATTACTCTGGTAAAGGCTCAGCCAGTAGAAGCCCGCGACGACGAGCGAGTGCGTTATCGTGCCGTCCGCGATGAGCGCGGGCACATGCGCCAGTGGCACGAGCCGCACGGTTGTGTGCTCCGTGCTATCAAAGACCGGCGCGCGTTGGAACCGCACATCGCGCGCGAGGAAGGTGTGTATCCAGTTATTCTGGATGGCCGGGTTCGGTCGCGTCTTGCCTAGCAACAAAGCCTCGCGCCCGGCATAGCCCGTCTCTTCCAACATCTCGCGCAACGCGGCATCCTGCGGCCCTTCTCCCTCATCCACCATCCCGCCCGGAATCTCCAGCGTCGCTTCGCCTATGCCGTGCCTGTACTGCTCTATCATCACCACATCATCATGCGCCGTTAGAGGAATGATGTTAATCCAGTCGGTCGCTTCTATCACATAGAAGTCGTGCTCGCGCTCGTCGCGCGCGCTGATGCTGTGGTCTCTGCGGACTTGAAAGACGCGGCAATCAGCCAGTTGTTCCGACGCCACGCGCCGCCACGGGAAAGTCTCCGCGCCGAAACGCTCGCGCGCGAACCTGACGCTCTCATGCGCGTCGTTTGTCTCTTCAACATCTGCTTCGCTCACATCTTCCATGCTGGTCCAATTTTCAAACTTCGGTGACGGACACGCGCGGCTCTATCTCCGTTTTAGGAATGAGAGCGGGCCAATAGGCGACTATCTCTTCGACCTTCGGACGCCCGCCTGCGAACCCCGTCACGCCCGGCGGCCCCGTCAGGATGAGCGGCGCAATCTCTTTGGTGAAACGCTCGATTGCTTTTTTATCTTCGCCGCGCACGCCTACGCGCAGTTGCACTTCGGCGAGGTCTGGCGAAGGAGGACCGGCGAGCGGGCCGTGCGTCGCGTTCGCGCCGACGAACTCCGTCAGGATGTGGTCGAAGCGCAGGCCCAGACGGTCCAGGCGCGCGCGCAGGATTTTGTCAGCCGCGCGCGCCTTCTCGTAAGCGTCGGGCCATGAATAGACGAGCGTGCCGACGGCTTTGTAGCCAGCAGAGTAACTGATGGATACCTTGAGGGTCTCCGTCGCGGCGCGGCCACCGATGCCGAAGACGCGCACGCGGTCAGGTCCGGCATCCTCCAAATGAATGGTCGTGAAATCCGCGATGCAATCGGGCGTGATGTAAGAATGCGGGTCGCCCATCTCGTACAAGAGTTGCTCTTTGACGGCGGGGACATTGACGCGCCCGCCCGTGCCTTCATGCTTGGTGATGACGAACGTTCCATCGGGCGCGGCTTCCGCAATCGGAAAGCCTACGTTCGCAAGGTCCGGTATGTTGCGCCAGTCATACTGGCAATTGCCGCCGGAAGATTGCGCGCCGCATTCTATGATGTGTCCAGCGATGGTCCCGGCGGCGAGTTTGTCCCAGTCCTCTTCGCCCCAGCCGAACTCGTGAATGAGCGGAGCGAGCGTGAGGCCCGTGTCGGTCGCGCGACCGGTGATGACGATTCGCGCGCCGCCGTTGAGAGCCTGGGCCATCGGCCACGCGCCCAGGTAAACGTTCGCGCTCTGGATGCGTTCGCGTATGGATGAGAGAGGCTCGCCCGTGTCCATGTTGCGCAGTTCGATGCCTCGCGCCAGGAGGTCGTCTATGCGGTCCATGATGTCGTCGCCGGTGACGATGCCTATGCGCAGTTTGCCGCTGAGGCCGAGTTCGCGCGCCACTTCGCGCACGGCAGCCGCGCAGCCTTCGACGTTGACGCCGCCCGCGTTCGCCGTCACGCGTATGTCGCGCTCGACGCAGGCGGGGAGAATCTGCTTCATCAATGGAACGAAGTCGCGCGCGTATCCAGCTGAAGCGTCGCGCGCGCGCTGCTTCTGCATGATGGACATCGTCACTTCCGCCAGGTAATCGAGCATCAGATAGTCAATCGGTCCACCTTCAACCTGACGCACGGGCGCGTCCAGCATGTCGCCCCAGAATCCCTGCCCGCTCGCTATGCGAATCTTTTCCTTCATCATTAAAAAAATCTTGAACTGGAAGAGAGTTTCAAGTTGATGGTTTGAAGTTTAAGTTCAAAAGCAGTTGCCTTTAACTTGAACCCTTAAACTTGAAACTTTGAAACCTTCTTCTGACTCTTCCCTGTGTTTATGGAAAGCGGGCGGCGCATCCCGTTCAAGGGCGCACCGCCCGCGCCGAGCGGTCTACTGGCATCGCGCCTCGAATAGAAAACTGGTCGCAGCGATGCCTGGCCTTCCGCGTGTCTACGGCGAATTACTGGTTCGTATTTCCGCCGGTGTTTGAGTTGGTGCTATCACCCATGTTGCTGTTCGTGTTCATAGAGCCGCGACGACCGCGACGACGACGCGAAGGACGGCGCATGTTCATGTTGCCGTTCATGTTGCCGGACATATCGCCGCCGCTCATGTTGGCGTTGCCGGACATGTCGCCGCTCATGTTCGAGTTGCCGGACGTATCGCCAGCCATATTCGTGCCCATGTTGGCGTTCATGTTGCCGCGACGACCGCGACGGCGACCACGACGACCGCCGCCCATGTTCATATTGCCGGAAGTGTCGCCCGCCATATTAGCGTTGCCGCTCATGTCGCCCGTGCTGGTCGTGCTGGTATTCATGTTGCCGCCGCTCATGTCGCCTGCGGCCATACCACCACCGCGACGGCCTCTGCGACGGCCACCACGGCTGCCGCCACCGCCGCCGGAGGTGAACGAGAAGCTATGCATCGCTCCCGGGACGGGCGTCAGCGTGATGCCGCCGCCGCTATGGCGGACGCGGACGGAGACTGTGGTCGGGGGTTGCGGCGCGGGCTGGCCCGGCGTAGAGACGGTCGGTTGTCCGAGCATCATCGCCGCGCCGGTGTAGCCGCAGGTGGTCGTGGCGACGACGCGGCCAGTGATGTTCTGCGTTCCGCTTGCGAGCGTGAAGTTATTGCCGGTGATGGTCAGCGTCGCGTCGCCCGTGAGGCCGCCATCAGGGTAATTGACAGTGCCCGTGTAAGTGCCGGAGAGGTCAGTCTGTTCCTGCTGCGTGTTATCGCAGCGACCGCTATGGCGAGTCCTCATGCCAGCCCCGTTCGTGTTGGCGGTCATCGCGCCGGAGGTGTCCGCGTTGGCGTTGCCGGACATATCGCCCGCCATGTTGGCCGCGCGATTCCCTCTTCTGCGTCCACGCCTGCCGCGACGGCCTGTGCCTCCTGTGCCCGCCGTGTTCGCCATCATGTTGGCCTGGTCGGTCGTGCCTGCGGCCATGTTGGCATTGGAGTTCTGCATGTCCGGCGAGAGATTGGCGTTGGTGTTGCCGGACATATCGCCGCTCATCGCGGCGGCGCGACGACGTGCGCGCCTGCGACGATTGCCGCGACGACGGCGCATGCCGCCACTGTTGGTCGTCGCGGTCGCAGACGTATTGTCGCTCTGCATGGTCGTGCTTGAGTTCGTGTTCTGTGCCAGGACGATGAAATCAGCGCCGACAAGAGCTACGGAGACGACGAACACAAACAAAAGTCTAATGGTCCTTCGAGTGCTGCTTATGCTCACGGATGTTCCTCCCTGTTGTGTTGTATCGCGCGCGTGGTTCGTGTAAGGCGCGGTACGCATCAAGTGTTACATACTTCAGGCCAGGACCGTTGAACCTGCTTGGCCCATGCCGGAAGCGAAAGTCAAAGAAAATTTTCAACCAAACGAGTGAATAACCGACCCTCTGTGATGAGCGATGAGAGGCAAGCTATTTCTCATTTCTCATCCCTTTTCTTTTCAGACCAGCGACGGGGGCAGGACGAATTGGCCCAGGTGCGGCCCCGAATAATTGAGGCTCACGCGCAGGGCCAGTTCGAGCGCGTCGCGCGTCTCTTCGGGCACGATGACGGCGTCAACGAACCCGCGCGCGGCAGCATATCTCGCATCAAGTTGCTGCTCGTAAGTCTCGCGCACCTGCTCCATCTCCGCCTTCAACTCTTGATCAGGCTCCGCGCCCTCTCGCTTCAACTTATCAAGCTGCGTCCCGAAGATGGCCTGCACCGCCGAGTCTCCCTCCATCACGCCCATGCGGCCCGTGGGCCAACTGAAGATAAAGTCAGGGTCGAAGCCTTGCCCGGCCATCGCGTAGTAGCCCGCGCCCGAAGCGTGGTTGATGGTCAGGACGATTTTCGGGACGGCGGCTGTCGCCATCGCTTCGACGAAGCGCGCGCCCGCGCGAATAATGCCGGAGTGCTCGGCCTCCGCTCCGACCATAAAGCCCGAGACATCCTGTATGAAGAGGAGCGGCGTTTGATGACGGTTGCAGGTCTCTATGAAATAGGCGACCTTCTCCGCAGACTCCGCGTAGATGATGCCGCCGAAACGTGGCGGCCCGCCCGCTTCCGGGCGAATCATCCCGCGACTGTTGGCGATGACGCCGACCTGTATTCCACGCACGCGCGCATGGCCCGTCAACATCTCCTTCGCATAGTCGGCCTGAAACTCTTCAAGGTGTCCCCGGTCGAGCAAACAGTCGAGAACATCTCGTGTCTCGTAAGGCTGGCGATGGTCTTCCGGGAGGATGTCGTATATATCCCTGAGAGGGCGCGCCGCGTCCACGCTTTCCGTGACGGAGACAACGCTCTGCGGGCTGACGGGAAGTTCTGCAACAAACTCCCTAATCTTTGCCACGCAAGATTCGTCGTCCGCGACGCGGTAATGCGCGACGCCGGAGATGGCGTTGTGCGTGCGCGCCCCTCCCAGAGTCTCGTTGTCAATGGTCTGGCCGGTCGCGCCCTTGACGAGGTTCGCGCCGCCGAGTCCCATGAACGAAGTCCCCTCGACCATGATGATGATGTCAGAGAGCGCGGGCAGGTAAGCCCCGCCCGCGATGCATGGGCCCATCACCGCAGAGATTTGCGGAATCTTCAGATAGCGGCGCATGACAGAGTTGTAATAGAAGATGCGCGATGCGCCGTACTGGCCCGGAAAGACGCCGCCCTGGTAAGGCAGGTTGACTCCCGCAGAATCCACCAGGTAAATAATCGGAACGTGCGAGCGCATGGCAATCTCCTGCGCACGCAAAATCTTCCTGATGGTTTCGGGCCACCATGAGCCAGCCTTGACGGTCGCATCGTTGGCGACCACGACGGTCTCGCGTCCCGCGATGCGCCCCAGCGCAGTCACCACGCCCGCCGCAGGGGCCGTCCCCTTATACTGGTCATAAGCGACGAGCAGACCTATCTCCTGACTGAAAGAGTCTTTGTCAAAGAGCAGTTCGATGCGCTCGCGCGCCGTCAGTTTTCCCTGCTGGCGCTGTCGTTCTATCTTGTCGGGGCCGCCGCCCAGGCGCAAGCGGGCTTCGAGTCGTTGGAGGTCTGCGGCCAACTCGCGCAGACGCATACGCAATGCAGTAGGAGCCGGTCGTGCTTCTAACTTCATCATCATTCTGGACCAGCCCCGGACACGCTTCAAATCCCTGTAGGTGTAGCGCCGTCAGCCGTTCAACAATCTATTTCCTAAAGCTTCGAGATGGCTTCAAAATAGCATAACAAGGCGATGCAAGACAATAAGTGCCGGAGCGCAAAAATTGTTAGCTAACTTTCATCGCCCCGGTGTATCCTAAGCCGCTCTTTAAAATGGAAGCTGCGGAAAAATGCGGAGGTGCGCTTTGAGAAATAAGATCAAGTTAACCTGGGCTTTCACACTTTTCTCGTTGACAGTTATCGGACTGTTCCTCTCAGCCGGAAAAACTGCCGCCAGCCAGGACCAGCCGACCATCGCCAAAGACTCAGTACAGATGACGGCCTTCACCTTTAACGTCTATAAGAAGAACTACGATATGTGGAGTTGGGTTCCGCTAATCGAGTATCGCGTCAACGGTCCCATCGCCAGTGGCAGCCAACTCTATGTTGAATACACAGTCCCCGGCGGGCCTCCCGTGAAGTTCGATTGCAGGACCGAAGAGACGGAGAAAGGCCGTTGGTTGCATACCACGTGCGGCGGACGTGATGACATCCCAGAAGAGAAGGCTACGACCTACACCGGCCCTGTCAGCTTCGCCATCAAGATGCGGAATGAGTTGGCTGGCACCGACGCGACCCTCTTCAATGGCAAGATGAAAGTCGCCAAAGTGCATTCCAATGAGGCGCAGACCCCGAAGTTCGTCAACCACTTCGTCTATTACGTGGACCAGGATTGGAACCTGCCAATCGGTTACGTCTTCTATAACGAGGATACACAGAAAGGAATGGACCGTCCGATTCTCAACATCGCTTTCTGGATTCGCGGCGACCCGTACAATTTTCAGCCTCACCTGTTTTATCAGGGCAAGGAAGTGGGCAAAATGTTTTACCAGGGCGAAGAGGTTGGCAAGTCCAGTTGCGAATCGGAGATAGACGACGGGACGATGCAGTGAGTTGCCGAATCGGTTCCGCTAAAAGCGAA
>JAXDFO010000067.1:0-3424 GCA_034665545.1 Blastocatellia bacterium | reverse complement strand
CTGCGGATCAAGACCCGCTCTTCAAGGACATCTTCTATCTTCAGTTGTTGCCGGAACTCAAAGCGAGAGGCAAGACGGTCCTCGTTATCAGCCATGATGATCGCTACTACAATCTGGCCGATTACCTCATCAAGCTGGATTACGGCAAGGTGGATTTTGACAAACACCTGGACCAACAACAACAGCCCGCCCTGGCCCAATTACCTTGAAGGCCGTCGAAATATTCTAGAGTCACGAGAAAGGAAAAATCATGAGTAGAGATGAGCGAGATGACAACACCATATATAAGGTCGTGGTCAATCACGAAGAGCAGTATTCCATCTGGCCCGCCGACCGTGAGAACGCGCTCGGTTGGAATGATGCGGGCAAGAGCGGGACGAAGGCGGAATGCCTCGCTTACATAAAGGAAGTATGGACCGACATGCGGCCCCTCAGCTTGCGAAAGAAGATGGAAGGGGCAGCCACAGCCGCTTAATCATGGCGCGCGGGCTGCCGGAGGTGACGACAGGTGAGACTAAGATGGAAAGACGATTTCCGTGAGCATGATGAGTTGCGGCGGGACTACCAACTCGCGCCCGGCGCGCAGGTCGAAGTGTCCGGCATCAACGGACAGCTTCAGATTGAGACGGCCCTGACCGACGTAGCGGAAGTGACCGTTATCCGCTACGCGCGCAACCGGGACGCACTACAAGCCCGTCGCATCGTCGTAGAGCACAGCCCTGAGAGTCTGCGTCTACGCGTTGAAAGAACCGGGGAGCATGAAGGCTTGCGCGACGTTGAAGTGATTGAGCGCGTCACGCTCAGGCTTCCCTTGCAGGTTAAGCTGGATGTGAGCCGCATTAGTGGTCCAGTCTCCATCTCTGATATCGGCGGCGCGCTGAATATCAGCCGCGTGAGCGGACCCGTCAAGACAGGTCGTGTCGGTGGTCCCGTGTGCGCCAACGACATCAGTGGCTCGCTGAGTATAGGCGATGTGGAGGACCGTGTTGAGATTAGCAAAATCAGCGGCCCCATCCGTTTGAAACAGGCCGTCAAGCATCTCTCCGTCTCTGACGTGAGCGGCGGCATCTCGGCCACCATCGCGCGCATGGACAAGCGCGGCGTCTCCGTGGAGGGCATCAGCGGCCCTGTCGCCCTGAGTTTCAAAGATGCGCTGGATGCTGACTTGAGCGCAGAGCGTATCGTCGGCGGTCTACGTCTGAGAGTGCCGGATGTGACCTATGAGGGAGAACCGAAACGCACTGCGGTCAAGGCCCGCATCGGCGCGGGCGGTTCGCCCATTCTCATCTCCCGCATTTCCGGCAGCGTCCGGCTCTCGCGCGCTTAGATGAGCGCGCCGCGCTCAAAGCTTTAAGGTCTACTGCTGTGAGAAAAACGATTCACATCGTCGTCTACTTACTCTGCATCCTGATGACAGCGAGCGGGCAGACCGCATCGCCGTCTACGCAATCTTCGCCTCCCGCATCAAGCGCGCAAACTCCACAGACGACAAACGACACGACACCTGCCGACGGAACGCCAGCGACGCAATCGCCCGCGACCGGGCAGGAGGGCGCGCGGCCATCCACAGTTTCCCCGGTGGCCGCGCGCGGGCCTGGCGAGAGTCAGCCCAATCTCAATTCTTCGCTCATCCCGCCGGAGAAGAGGGTTCCGGCGCGCGCGCCTCGCTTTGAGCAAGCGCCGACGATTGACGGACGGCTCGACGATGAAGTGTGGAAGCATGCCGTCGTCTTGAAAAATTTTTACCAGACGCAACCCGGCGACAACATCGCGCCTTCGTACCCGACGGAAGTGCTGCTCGGCTATAACGCGAAGACTTTGTACATAGGTTTTCGCGCCTATGATGAGCCGGGCAAAGTGCGCGCCACGGTCGCCAAGCGAGACAGCGTGCTCGACGATGACAACGTGCGTGTCTACCTGGACACCTTCAACGACCAACGCAAAGCTTACGTCTTCATCTTCAACCCCCTGGGCGTGCAGCAGGACGGCGTGCTGACCGAAGGCGGCACCGAAGATTACAGCGTGGACATCGTGATGGACTCGAAGGGCGTCTTGACGGACAAGGGTTATACGGTCGAGGTGGCGATTCCCTTCAGGTCGCTGCGCTACGGGACCGGCAAGGGAAATCTCTGGGGCATACATGTGATTCGCCACATCAAGCATCTCAACGATGAGCAGGACTCATGGATGCCAATCGCGCGCGACAACTCCAGATTTCTGGGCCAGGAAGGCTACCTGACAGGCTTTGAAGGTCTCTCGACGGAGCGGACGCTGGAACTCATCCCCAGTCTCACGCTCTCCGAGACGGGCAAGCGCGTGCGCGCTTTGCCTCCGAGAGTTTCGCCCACAGACCCTCTGGTCCAAGACCCAGGGCGTTTCGTCAACAAGCCTATCAACTTCGACCCCGGCCTCACTGCAAAGTTTGGCATCACGCCCAACGTGACGCTCGACTTGGCCTTGAATCCAGACTTCGCGCAGGTCGAAGCAGACCAGACAGTGGTCTTCGCCAACCAGCGTTTCCCCATCTTCTTCGAGGAGAAGCGGCCCTTCTTTCTAGAAGGCATAGACATCTTTCGCACCCTCCTGACTCCCGTTCACACGCGCGCCATCATTGACCCCGACATCGCCGTCAAGCTCACTGGAAAGCTGGGGCGCAACACTTTCGGGCTGCTGCTGGCAGTGGACAATGCGCCGGGAAATTTCAGCGAAGAAGAACGCACGGACCCTGCGCTGCTGCCGAGCATTCAAAAGTTTCTGGATAAAAAAGCTTATATCGGCGTCCTCCGTTTAAAGCGCGACCTGGGCCAGGAAAATAACATCGGCATCATCGCCACGACCTACAATTTTATAGAGAAGCACAACGATGTCGGAGGCATCAACGGTCGCTTTCGTCTGGACGCGCAAAGAACCTTTCAGTTTGCGATGCTCGGCACGACTTCGCGCCGCATCTTCTTCGACCCGGACCTGGGGCAGGACAGCTACCGCACCGGAAATGCGTTCGGCTATTCTTACATCTACGATAACAACGGACGCCACTTCGGCTACAATCTTTCCGGCGAAGGACGCACGCGCGATTATCGCGCGGACGTGGGCTTTACGCGCCGCACCAACACCAACTCGGAACAACTGCTCGTGCGCTATAACTCCGAGCCGAACGGCAAGAACAGAATTATTTCCTGGCACGTCCACGACTTCATCGAGACGAGTTTCGATTGGCAGGGCCGCTCGCAATTCTTCCGCAATAGCAACGAGCTCAGGCTCAACTTGCAGCGTCAGTCTTTCCTCGGCTTCGGCGTTCAGAAGGGCTATGAGAGGGTCTTTGAAGAAGAGTTCGGGCAAAAGCGCAAGCCGGATCGCGCGGGCACGTTCGCGGGCCAGGATTCGGAACGCTCCGCTTATCGCAAGGCCGTCTACGTCTACGGAG
>JAXDFO010000066.1:0-9817 GCA_034665545.1 Blastocatellia bacterium | reverse complement strand
TGCCCGTGCGATTGTCAGTACAAATTTCCCTCGCGCTTGCGACCTGTGTAATCAACGTAAACGACTTTCAGATCAGTGTAAAAATCTAACGCGGTCGAGCCTTGCTCGCGGTCGCCGATGCCAGTGGACTTGATGCCGCCGAAGGGGATGTGAGCTTCGCCGCCGGTGGTGGGCGAGTTGATGTGGGTCATGCCGGTTTCTATCTCGTCCACGAAACGGAAGATGCGCGCGGCGTCGTTGGTGAAGATGGAGGACGAGAGGCCGTATTCGGAGTCGTTGGCGACCCGCATCGCTTCGTCGAAATCACGGACGCGGAGGATGGAGAGCACTGGTCCAAAAATCTCTTCGCGCGCGATGCGCATGTCCGGCGTGACGTGGTCGAAGACGGTCGGCTGGACGAAATAACCCTTGCTCAAATTGTCGCCTTCGGCTCGCTGCCCGCCGCACACTAGAATCGCCCCGTCCTCGCGGCCCACGTCTATATAACTGAGCACGGTCTTGAACTGGCTCTCATCCACGCTTGGGCCCATCTCGGTCTGCGGGTCCGCGCCGTCGCCTATGCGCATGGATTTGGCGCGGGCCGTGATGCGCTCTACGAATTCGTCGGCCACATCCTGCATGACGACGGCGCGGCTGGTCGCGGTGCATCTCTGGCCTGACGAGCCGAACGCGCCCTGCGCCGTGGATTCGACGGCGAGGTCCATATCCGCGTCTTCCATGATGACGACCGGGTTCTTGCCGCCCATCTCACACTGCACCTTGGCCCCGCGCGAGGAGACCTGCTCATACATGCGTATCCCTATCTGGTTAGAGCCTGTGAAGGAGACGGCCTTGACCGCCGGATGATTGATTATCTCGTCGCCCGCTTCGGAGCCTGAGCCGAGCACAAGATTGAGCACGCCTTTCGGAATGCCAGCCTCCGCGAAGAGTTCAACGATGCGGACTGCCGTGGCGGGCGTCAGCGACGCTGGCTTGAAGACGACCGCGTTGCCAGCGACGAGCGCGGGCGCGATTTTCCAGACGGGAATGGCGACGGGAAAGTTCCAGGGCGTGATACAGGCGACGACGCCGAGCGGCTGCTTGATGGTATAAGCGAAGTTAGAGGGCAGTTCGGATTGAATCGTTTCGCCGTTGAGACGACGCGCTTCGCCCGCGCAAAACTCCGCGACGTTGATAGAGCGTTGAAGCTCGCCGCGCGACTCCGCCAGAGTCTTGCCCTCCTCGCGCGTCAAGATTTGCGCGAGGCTCTCTTTCTCGTCTTCCATCAAACGCGCGGCGCGCGCGAGGATGCGCCCACGCGCCGGAGCGGGCGTCGTGCGCCAGCCTCTCAGTGCTTCGCTCGCGGCCTCTACGGCCTTGCGGGCCTCGTCGCGCGTGGCCTGCCGGACAGTGCCTATGACATCATCCGTGTTGGCCGGGTTGATATTTTCGATGGTTTTGTTGGAAGCCGATTCGCTCCACTCGCCGCCGATAAAATTGCGATAGATTGCCATAGGCGCGTTCTTCTCCGCTATCTGGATAAGGTTATGAATAACTTTTTGAAAGCTACTGTGGTGGCTCGTGCGCCGTTTAATATATCATAAGCCACAGTATGAAAAGCAAAACCGACGAAGTCTCGCGGCCCATGAGCGAGCCGCAGAACCTGCGAGAGTTGCTTGAGGCGAGAGCGCGCGAGGGCGCAGATAAAATCTTTCTTTTCTCCGAAGCTGACGGACGCTCTTATTCTTATGCGGAGTTTGACCGCGCGGTGAATCGCACGGCGATGATGCTGGCCGCGCGCGGGATAGTGAAGGGCGACGTGGTGAGCCTCCTGATGCCGAACAGCGCGGAGTACGTGATAGCCTACTTCGCCTGCTTCAAACTGGGCGCGCTCGCCGGACCAATTAATTCTCTGCTCAAAGCGCAGGAGATAGCCTACGTCATCGCCAACTCGGAAGCCAAAGCCCTGCTCGTCAATTCGGAGTACGAATCAAAGATTGCAGAGATTAAAGACAAACTCGGTAGCATGTCTCTCATCATCAAATTTGATGATGAGAGACATGCTATCGCAGAGTTCAACGGCGCGGGCCTTGATGAACTGCCCGACGCTTTAATCCGACCAGACGATGAGGCGATTATCATTTACACTTCCGGGACGACCGGAAAGCCTAAAGGCTGTCTGCTGACTCACGCCAACCTGATAGCCAACGCGCGGCAGATAACAGGGTGGTTGAAGTTTACGGAGAGCGACCGCCTGCTCACGATGATGCCGCTCTTTCACATGAACGCGGTCTCGGTGACGACGATGACGCCGCTCTACGCGGGGGCTTCGACAATCGTCAGCCAGAAGTTCTCCGCGTCTCGCTTCTGGCAGATTATCTCAGATTACGAAGTGACCTCCTTCGGGTCCGTGGCAACGATGCTACAGATGCTCTTGCAGACTTATCCTGAAGGCGTGCCGCAGGGTCTCAAGACCGGTCAACTGCGCTTCGCCATGTGCGGCTCCGCGCCTGTCCCCGCCGAAGTCTTAAAGCGTTTCGAGGATACCTTTCATTGTCTGGTGATAGAGGGTTACGGTCTTTCGGAATCCACCTGTCGTTCTTCATTTAACCCGCCGGACGAGCGGCGTCGTCCAGGCTCTTGCGGGATGCCGATTGGCAACGAGATGCGCGTCTTCGATGAAGAGGACAGGGAAGTGGCCGACGGCGAGTTGGGCGAGATAGTCCTGCGCGGCGAGAATATCCTGAAAGGCTATTACAAAAATGAGGAGGCGACGGAGAGGGCTTTTCGCGGCGGCTGGTTTCATACGGGCGACATAGGGTACAGAGACGCCGACGGCTTCTTCTACATAGTGGACCGTAAATCCGACATGATTATTCGCGGCGGCGAAAATATCTACCCGCGCGAGATTGACGAAGTGCTCTACCAGCATCCTGCGGTCGCCAGCGCCGCCGTCATAGGCGTGCCGGATAAACTTTACGGCGAGGAGGTCGCGGCCTTCATCGTTCTTAAGGATGAGATGGAAGCGAAAGAGGATGAGATGCTGGAATTTTGTCGTGAGCGGCTGGCCGATTTCAAGTGCCCCAAGTCCGTGCGCTTCGTCAAGGAGATTCCCAAAGGCCCCACGGGCAAACTGCTCAAGCGCGAACTGGCGCGGCTCTATGCAAAGTCAAATTGAGTTGACTCATCATCGGCTCATTCCTGGCCCAAAAAATTCCTGGCTGGCGTTGACACTCTCAGCAAGTTCGCATAAAGTTTCTGCTGTTCTCTCTAAGACACAAAACGCCCCCCTCTCACACCAGGCCCGGAGCCGGAGCGAGAGTCGGACTCCCTTTCGGAATTGCGGCGAGGCGAAGCGCGGCCTCCCTATGTTTTAAACGCGCAAGACCTTTGGCCGGAATTCCCCCGAAACATTTCAGGAATATTTTAAGGAGGAAGTATGAAGCATAGGAGAGTAAGTTTTTGGGCCACGTTGACCCTCTTGATGGGTCTCGTCGCCTTTACGGGCGGGCAGGGTTACGCCCTCGCGGTCAATGACCATGACGATGATGACGGCGACAATCATGGCGCGACGCTGACGGTTGACGACGACCATGTGCAGTGCCCGCGCGCGCAATATTCAAGTATCCAGGCGGCGGTCCTGGCGGCCCGTCCCGGCGACAGAATCAACGTCTGTCCGGGCACATACCGCGAGCAAGTGAAGATTACTAAATCGCTCAGCGTCCAGGGCATCTCGGTCGCCAATCAGAACCAGGCCATCGTGATGCCGCCGACGGCAGCCCCCAATTCCACCAGCCTGATTTCAGGCAATCCCATCGCCGCCATCATACTGGTTGACACGGCCACCAAAGTGAATCTCACGAACCTGACGATTGACGGCGGCAACAACGGCATCAGCAGTTGCGCCGGGCCGACTCTAGTAGGCATCTACTACCGCAACGCTTCGGGCAAGGTGGACAGCGTGGCCGTCAGGAATATCAAGTTGGGCACGGGCTTTGAAGGTTGCCAGAACGGTCTAGCCATCTTCGTGCAGAGCGGCAACGGCGGCCATGCCAGCGTTGACATCTCCAATAGCAGTATTCACGATTACCAGAAGAACGGCATCACCGCCAACGAGCCTAACACGGAAGTGAACGTTAGAGGCAACGCTATCTCCGGCTTCGGCGTCTCGCCCATCATCGCCCAGAACGGCATCCAGGTCGCCTTTGGCGCGAGAGGCTCGATTGACGGAAACTCCGTCATCAATCACGTCTACGGCGGCTGCACCAACGCCAACAGCAACTGCGACTTTGCCGCCAACATCCTTATCATAGATTCGGACGGCGTCAGGATTACGCGCAACACCACAGGCAAGGCGCAGGTCAACGTCTATTACCAGGGCAACAAAGGCGAGGTCAGCAATAACACCATCTTTGAAAGCGTCCTCTTCGATGGCATTGACCTCATAGGCAATAAGAACCGCGCCATCGGCAACAACATCTTCAATAGCGGAGAGGCTGGCATCTTCGTGCAGGGCAACCAGAACGCCGCCAGCGCGAACACGATTAACGAAGCCCCCGTGGGCATCCTGGAATCCGCTCCGAGCAGCGGCAATCAGTTCAACGGAAATAGATTCTTCAACACGGGCTTGAACGTCGTTCCGGCCAGTCCATCAACAACCGCCGACGGCTTGACCATCAACTCCGTCATCGGCAGCGCACCCATCGCTCCGTCCAGGACGGCCCGCCCGGCTCAACCGTAAAGAGCCTTTGAGCCATCCTTAGCGGGAGTTAAAAAAAACAGCGGGGCGAGTCTCGCACGAAAGACTCGCCCCTTTGTTGTCTAGATGAGAGTTCGAGTGTTAGACCTGTTCCAGACTCACATTGTTCTGGCGCGCGGCCTTCAAACGATCCGCCAGCCACGCTCCCAACAACCATAGAGCGCAGATGACGACCAGCATCAAGGAGAACCACTTGCCGTAGAGTCCGTCCGGCGAAAACTTTTCGGTGGCGGCGTGTATAGCATCGCTGTTGGGAAGAAGACCGGCCTCGGAGAATTCGTGGAAAGAGTAGATGCCTACCTGGACCATAAATAAGAGCAGAAAAATTCCAGTGACCTGAAAGAACCTGCGCACGTTGATGAGATGGCCGAAACGCGACCAGCCCCACGCCAGCAGCGCAGCCGCGCCTATGCCAAGCAGCGCGCCCGTCAGAAGGCTTCCTTCTCTCACCTGCAACAACATGAGGGCCGTCTCCATCCCCTCGCGCGTCATCATCAGAAAGGTGAAGAGGAAGACGCCGAGCAGCGCGGTCCAGTTGGAAGAACGTTCCGAAACTTGCGAGAGCCGCTTGTGCATCTCCTGCTTGAGCTTGGGCCCGGTGCGCCACATGTGTATGACCAGCGTGCCCACCATGATGATAGCGACGACTCCGAGGACCGCTTCGCGCAAAGATTCATTGGCGAAGAATTGCGAGACGTAAGTGCCCGCGCTCTGGCCCAGGACTCTCTGCCACGTCTCCAACTCGACTTCATTCATGAGTATATAGCCGAGGCCCGCGCTCGCCGCGATGGACGCGGCGATGGCGGCGTAAACCACCGGAGCCAGCGCCCTCTGCCCGGTCTTACGCAGGTAAGCGAGAATGACCGCGACGAGCAGAAAAGATTCAAAGCCTTCTCTTAAAATAATGATGAACGACTGAAGCATGACGATGATGCCTTTCTAACAAAGGTGGCATAAGGGCAAGAGATTTCGCGCGGGCATGGATGGCGACCAGACCTCTCATCCACGACCGCACAAAGAGTATAAGCAAATTGAAATTTAATTTCAATTTCAGAATATGCATCGGGGAATTCTATATATCCTGACGCAAAGAAGAGAACAGAGGGGGCGTTGATTACTGTCTGGACGTGGGGATAATCGCCAGGTCTGCGCGCAGTGGGCCGAGCGCGGTGTTGGCCGTCAGGCGCAGGGGCAACCGGCGGCGGTCTTCGCTGACCCAGAGGCGCAGGGAAAATTTGTCTGGTTGCGGGTCGTCCGTCGTCAGAGAGATTTGGATGGCGGGTATCTTTTGACCGCCAAGCTCTATCATTTCACGTTTCAGTGAAGTGACGAAGAGGGTGGTCGGGCGATTGTTGACGAGCAGCGAGACGGCGTTGCGTTTGGGCGGCGCGAGATTGAATGAGCGCAGCGCGTACATCACAGAAATATAATCGTGCGTGCCGACCGGAATCTCAACGCGCTGGCCCTTGTCCGTGACGGCGGTCCCGCGATCCTGCTCGAAGGTGATGGTCTGCGTCGTGCGTCGCTGGCCTTCCACCAGCGCGAGGTCCGTGCGAAAGGGAACGAGCGTAGTCGGGTCAACGTAAGAGTTAATCTGGTCGTTGGCGAAAAAGAGACGCTGCGCGGCGTTGGTCGTCTGCGCTTTGGCGGAAAGTTGTAGACCGTCGTGATTGAAATATTTGGTCCGCGCCCGGACCTGAAAAGAAGCCTGCCCGACGGGCTGCACGACGCTCGACAGATAGACGTTATAGTTAAGCTGCTCGCCGACGCTGAAGGGCAGCCCGCTCAGGAATGTGCCGTTGCCCGCGACGGCGTTGCCATCCGCGACCTGCGTGCCGATGGGCGCGGGCGTAGGCACAATGGCCGTGTTGACGGGCGGCACGACGGGCGGCGCGTTGGTCGGCAATTCTGAGGCGACGAGTTCGGCGCGAATCTCGCCCGAAGGGTGCTGCGCCGTAATCAAGACGGGAACGTGACGCTCATCGTCGCTGAAATAGATACGCACTTTGTAATTGTTCGCCTGTGGGTTGCCGTTGATGCGCAACTGCGTGGCGATGGTCTCGAAAGAGCCGACGTTCGTCTTCACCATCTCGCGCCCGGTGACTCTCAACTCAACATCATACTGGTCAGGGTCGCTGCGCACGCTGATGTGATACAGCGAGCCTTCCATCAACGGCAGCGAGCGGAAACGATAGAAGGCGGAGACCAGATCGTACGTGCCCGGCGAAGTGCCCGCGAGAGTCTTGCCCGGAATGGCCGCGATGCCCGCCGGTTGGTTATAGTCGCTCGAAGTGTCCGACAGTCGCCCGGCCTCGCGTATCAACTGCTGAGTGCGAAAGGGGAGGCCCGAATTCTGGTCCACATAAGAGGTGTAATCGTTATTGATGGAATAGAGGGCCGCGCTGACGACGCCCGTGGTCTCGACGTGCGCGCGCAGTTGCAGCCCTTCACGATTGAAGAAGTTGCCGCGCCCCGCGACGAACAACTCTACGTGCGCGGCTGTGTTGAAATTCGAGAAGGAGACGTTATAGGTCAGTCGCTCGCCGATGCGATAGGGCGCGCTGTTGAAAGGGAGCGGGACCATCTCGCCTGTGCGCTGCTGCTGCTGTGCGGGCGTCTGCGCCGACGCCGCTATCAAGGTCCAGAAAAAGATTGCGAGGATGCGCCAAGAGAGCTTCAAATTTCCAAATCCCCTTTGTCTACAAGTCATAAACTTTTATTCTCCGCGCCGTCCGCTTCCAGGCGCAGCGCGAGTTCTATTACACGCGCTCGTCCGTGGATTGTTCCGCCGATTCAAAGATGTGCGGCGCGCGCCATCTCTTCACAGATGGCGCGCGCTGCGCCGACGGGGTCGGGCGCACAGAGAATCGCGCGCCCTATGACCAGATAATCTGCTCCGGCGTTGACGGCCTCTGCGGGCGTCATGATTCGTTTCTGGTCATCAGCCGCGCTTCCCCTCGGTCTCACTCCCGGCGTGACGAGCATAAAGTCATCACGATTGAAGGCGGCGCGCACGGCCTCGACTTCATGTGGCGAAGCGACGATGCCATCGAGGCCGCAACTCTCCACCAGACGCGCCAGCGCGAGCACCAACGCGAGAGGCTCTGATTGTATGCCAACTTCCGCCAATGTGGCAGCATCCGCGCTCGTCAACACCGTCACGCCGATGAGCCTGGGCCGCTTGAATCCCTCGCGCTCGGCGGCCTCTGTCAATGCTTCCGCCGCGCGCCGCATCATCAACGCGCCGCCGAGCGCGTGCACGTTGAGCATCCACACGCCTAGCCGCGCGGCCTCGACACATGCGGCGGCGACCGTCTGCGGGATGTCGTGAAATTTAAGGTCCAGGAAAACGCGCCCGCCCTCGCCCGTAATCTCACGCACAATCTGCGGCCCTGCGGCTGTAAACAATTGCGAGCCGATCTTAAAGTGACTGACGAAGCCGCGAAGCTGACGGAAAAGCTCAAGCGCGTCACTCGCGTTTCCGACATCGAGCGCGACTATCAATTTATCGCTGGCCTTATCTGTCATAGAGCCCTTGCCCTCTAACGAAAAATAGCATGCCTGTTATGCAACATCATCCAGTCGCTATGCGGCTGCGAGTTCCTCCGCACGACAGCCGATCGCTTCATCCAGCGAGCGGAAACCGGAGCTTTGCGCCAACTCCGCCAGCCCTTCGTTAATCTCCCTCACCACGCCGACGCCCTCATAGACGAAGCCCGTATATAATTGGACCAGGCTCGCTCCGGCGCAGATTTTTTCCCAGGCATCCCTTGCGTTGAAGATGCCGCCGACGCCAATGATTGTCAAACGCCCGCGCGCCAGGCGATACAGCGTCGCCACCACTTCGGTCGAACGCGCGCGCAGAGGCTTTCCGCTCAGCCCGCCCTCGCCGCAGGCCGCGACTTCCGCTTGCGGCGTCGTGAGATGCTCGCGTCCGGTCGTCGTGTTGGTGGCGATGATGCCGTCAACCTTCGCGCGCAACGCGACCTCTACGATTGATTCGAGTTCATGTTGTTCCAGGTCGGGCGCAATCTTGACGAGCAACGGGACGGGCCGTCCTACTCCTCGCGCATCCTTTAAGGCCGTCTCGCGGTTGCGCTGCTGTATGGCTTCGAGCAGTGAGGCGAGCGCGTCCGCGCGTTGCAGTTCGCGCAGCGCGGGGGTGTTCGGAGAACTGACGTTGATAGCGATGTAGTCCGCCAGATGCCGGACCAATTCAAAGCTGGCGAGGTAATCGTCCACCGCGTTCTCAATCGAGACCGCGCGGCTCTTGCCGAGGTTGATGCCGAGCACGCAATCCGGGCGGTTGCTCTTGAGATGCGCGGCGACCGTCGCCGCTCCGTCGTTATTGAAGCCGAGGCGATTGATTAATGCTTTGTCCTGCGGCAGCCGGAAGAGACGCGGGCGCGCGTTGCCCGGTTGCGCAAGGTGCGTCACCGTGCCGACCTCTACAAAGCCGAAGCCGAGAGCGGCGAGTCCACGCGCGCCACGTCCGTTTTTGTCAAAGCCCGCCGCCAACCCGACCGGATTTCTGAACGAGAGGCCGAAGCGTTTGAGTTCACCGAAGGGTGTGCGATGGAAACGACGCGCCGCGAGATTCCTGGTCCAATTCGCTCCGAGCGCGAATGAGAGCGAGCGTAAGGCCAACTCGTGAGCCGATTCGGGCGGCAAGCGAAAGAGAATCGGTCGCAGGATTGAGCGATAGAGCATGAAAGGCAGTTGACGATGGCTCTCGGACAGCGTATGCGAAACTTTCAGCGAGCGGAGTCGAGCCTAACAGAGCGACGGAAAGCATGTCAAAGAACTCTCATGATAAGAAGTTCTTAAAGAGAGACACGCGCTTTATCTTTCTTCCTGTAGAGGCTCTGTGCTAGTATCCCGCTCAAGATGGATTTTGTGGAGAAAGCGCGGATTATGGATGGGGCGCGGATTAATCGCGCGTTGTCGCGGCTCGCCTCGGAGATTGTGGAGGAGAATCACGGCGTTGGCGATTTGTACTTAATCGGTATCAGGCGGCGGGGCGTGCCCCTGGCGGAACGAATGGCGGACAAGATAGCGGACCTCGAAGGACAGCGACCG
>JAXDFO010000065.1:0-3844 GCA_034665545.1 Blastocatellia bacterium | reverse complement strand
GTCGCGCGGTCGTCGTCGGTGAACAGAGCGCGGGCGCGACGCTTCCATCAACCATCAAGATGCTTCCGACGGGCGCAATCTTGCAGTACGTCTTCGCTAACTTCGAGACGGCGCACGGGACGCGCCTGGAAGGCCGTGGCGTTACCCCGGACATCAACGTGAGGCTGGACCGTCGCGCCCTGCTCAAGGGGCACGACCCGCAACTCGACGCCGCGCTCGCAGAGGCCCGCCTGCTCACGCGCGCGCGTGCCTCTGCGATGGACATCACGTCCGTCGTAACGTCCGTGGTAGACCCGCCGCCGCCCGTTCCGCGTCCCACTGTCGCAAGGCCCGCGACAGGAGCCGGGCCAGTAGCCGCGCCCGTCGTCATTCAGGGAGTCGAGGCCATCGCGTCGCAAAAAACAGATTCGCTTGCGAGCGTCGAGAAGCCGAAAGATGAGAAGACGCCGGACGCTGGTCCAACCGTCGAGCGGATAGTCGAAAAGTTTGAAGGGGCGATTGGCAAGAGGGATGCTATCGAGAAGTTGTCTACGCGCGTCTCAAAGGGAAACGTGGAAGGCTCCTTCGGCGGCAACCAGATAGCGGGCACGGTCGAGATTATCGAGAAGGCTCCCAACAAAGGCGTCACCCTCATCACCATTCCGAGCCTCGGCGTAGTGAGACGAGGCTTCACAGGCGCATACGGCTACGAGCAGATTCCGCTCTTCGGCTTCAGGGAAGTTAAGGGCATTGAGTTGGATCTCCTGAAATTGTCACTCGACTTTTATTGGACCATTAAACTGAGGAGCCTCTATCCGTCTATGACCTTGAAGGGAAAGGAGACGGTCGGAGGCTCTGAGGCGTACGTGATAAAAGCGACGCCCGACACAGGGTTTCCCACTACCTTCTACTTCGATGTGCAGACGGGGCTGCTCATGCGCAAGGATAGCGTTTATTACGAAGACTACAGGGAAGTTGACGGCATGATGATACCCTTCCAGATTCGCGGCCCGAACACTCTCATCAAGCTCACGGAGGTCAAGCACAACGTCCCCGTGGATGATTCGCAGTTCCTTGAGCAACAGGACTGCTTCACCAAATAACGCGCGCCCGCGACGCCCGAGAGGTTTGCCCCCGATGAGATAAAGGGCGATAATAAAAGTCCGCATCCGATGAATTTTTCAAGCCTGAAAGTGTGAGGTCAAAACCTGTGAAGCTATTCAAGAAATTTCTGGGCCTGATATTGGTCCTGACGGTCAGCGTGCCCACAGTGCTGCTGGCGAGACCCTTGCTGCTTAACCCCTTAGCCGCGCAGGAGCAGACCCCGAAACCGCGCCCGCTCCCCCCGGCGCAACACATCCCCTCTCATGATTACGACACGCGCAACATCTCGCTCAACCTACATTTCGATTGGGAGAAGGAACAGGCCATCGGCACGGCGACCATCACCTTCGCCCCGCTCGTCACCAATCTGCGGCAGGTCGAATTCGACGCGGCCAACATGACCTTCAACTCCGTCAAGCTCGCTGGCGGCGCGACGCTTCAATACGAATTCAACGCGCCCGGCGAGAAGCTGCTGGTCAAGTTGGACCATCCGTACCAGCCCACGGATGTTCTGACCGTGACGATTGATTACCATACCAACGGTTACGCGACGGGTTCCGGCTTGCAGGGCTACGGAAAGGGCTTGACCTACATCAAGCCGACCGCCGACGACCCCACCAGGCCGCGCCAAATCTGGTCGCAGGGCGAGACCGAATACAATCATTACTGGTTCCCCTGCTACGACCACCCGAACGACTTCACGACCAGCGAACTCATCGCCACGGTCCAGAAACCGCTCATCGTCATCTCCAACGGCAAGCTCGTCGAGACGAAGGAGAACACGGACGGCACGCGCACCTTTCGTTGGAAGATAGACGCGCCGCACGCGACCTACTTGACATCAATCGTCGTCGGCGAGTACACGCCCATCGAGCAGAACTACGCGGGCATCCCTGTCATCTCCTACGTCTACCCGAAAGAGGTCGAAGAGGGAAAGGTGACGGTCGCGCGGATGGCTGAGATGGTCAAGTTCTTTTCCGAGAAGACGGGCGTCAAGTATCCATACGAGAAATACTCGCAGACGATGACCCACGATTTTCCCGGCGGCATGGAGAACATCTCCGCCACCACCCAGACCGACAACATGATTCACGACGCCCGCGCGGAAATGGACCAGACCAGCGACGGCCTGCAATCACACGAGTTGGCCCATCAATGGTTTGGCGATTACGTGACGACGCGCACCTGGGCCCACATCTGGCTCAACGAAAGCTTCGCCACATACTTTCAGGGGATGTGGGACGAGCAGAGCCTGGGCCATGACGATTTCCTCTACCTGGATGTCAAAGGCAACCAGGACCAGTATTACGGAACGTGGGCCCAGGGGAATCGCCGTCCCATCGTCACCAAAAATTACGCTGACAAAGACCAACTGTTCGACACCTACGCTTACCCGCGCGGCGGCGCAGTCCTGCACATGCTGCGCAAGACGCTCGGAGACGAGAACTGGTGGCGCGCGATTAATCACTACCTGACGAAGAACGCGCACCAGCCTGTTGAAACAGAGCAGTTTCGCATCGCTATCGAAGAGGCGACGGGCCAGTCAATGGACTGGTTCTTCGATGAGTGGCTCTACAAGATGGGCCATCCGGTGTTTCGCGTGACGCAGAATTACGACGCCGCCGCGAAAGCCTTGAAGCTCACCGTCAGGCAAGAGCAGACGCCGGACGAGAACTCTCCATATCCGCAGGTCCGCTTCTTTCAGATGCCCGTAGAAATTGAAATAGGCACTGCGGAAGCCACGCGCGTCGAGCGCGTTCAGCTTGAAGCGAAGGAGGAACAGACGTTCACTTTCCCCGTCGCCTCTCAACCGCTCCTCGTCAACTTCGATTACCAGGGCACGCTCATCAAAGAACTCAAATTCGAGAAGCCGACGGCGGACCTCTCTTATCAACTGACGCGCGACCCAGACGTGCTCGGTCGCATCTGGGCACTCAATCAACTGGGCGCGCGCATGAAGGACAAGGCGACCGCCGACGCGGACAAACAGCAGATAGCCAAAATGATGGCTTCCGCCTTGACGGGCGATAAGTTCTGGGCCGTGCGTTTTGAAGCGGCGGGCGCGTTGAGCGGCGTGGAGGGCAACGACGTTCGCAACAGCTTGATAGCCGCCGCGCAGGACCAGAACATGCGCGTCCGCGCGCGTGCGCTGAATTCGCTGGGGGCTTATAAAGACCCCGCGCTGGCCCCAGTCTTCACGCGTCATCTTGAGGACCAGAGCTATGCGAGCATACGCAACGCCGCGCTCGCACTCGGCGCGTCGAAAAGCCCTGCGGCCTATGATGCGTTGACGAAGTTGTTACAGACTCCGTCATGGCGTGACGCGATTCGCGCGGCGGGATTGAACGGGCTGGCCGCGCTCGAAGACCCGCGCGCTCTCGAAATTGGTTTCCGCTATGCGACGCCGGAGAATCGCGCGACCGTGCGCGCCGCCGCCCTCACACTCATCGGCGCGACCGGCAAAGCGGACCAACGCTCCTTCCCGCTCATCTCCGACGCCTTGCGCAAGGGCGTCGCAACGAGCAACTTTCAACTCATGGCGGCGGCGGGCAACGCGCTCGTGACGCTCGGAGACCCGCGCGGCGTTGATGTCTTCGAGGAAGTCCGCAAGGGGTCCGACAACCCGCAACTGCAAGGCTTCATCATGCAGATGGAAGAACGCCTCAAGAAGAAACTTCAACCGGCAGGACCGACAGCAGCAGGGCGTTAAAGCAGATTAACTCACCACAGAGACACAGAGCACGCAGAGGACGCACAGAGA
>JAXDFO010000064.1:0-6966 GCA_034665545.1 Blastocatellia bacterium | reverse complement strand
CGCGCACGGTGATTTTAGGATTGTGCTTGGCCAGGACTTTGGTGATGGCGGCGGTCAGAGTGGTCTTGCCGTGGTCAACGTGGCCGATAGTGCCGATGTTGACGTGCGGCTTCGATCTATCAAACTTCTCTTTCGACATTCCGAAATAGCCTCTTTTTCTTCGTTCAGAATTTTTACATCCAACTCGATTCGGCGAAGCCCGAGATGGGATTTGAACCCATGACCTCCTCCTTACCAAGGAGGCGCTCTACCCCTGAGCTACTCGGGCGCGAAAACAAATTTCGCAACCCTTACCCAACAAAAAATTTTGGAGCGGGCGACGAGGCTCGAACTCGCGACCCTCAGCTTGGAAGGCTGATGCTCTACCAACTGAGCTACACCCGCCCAAATGCAAGGATGAAGTAGGAAAGCGGAAGGATGAAAGTAAGAGGATGCAGGATGAGCTATAACGCTTTCATCCTTCCGCCTTCCGCCTTCCTACTTGCTCTTGATGCAGGGGGCAGGATTTGAACCTGCGTAGGGTGTTAACCCGCCGGGTTTACAGCCCGGTGCCATTAACCGCTCGACCACCCCTGCATGTTTTTCAAATGGCACTGGGCCGACGAGCAGGGAGACGCCCCCGCCCCTCTCTGGCAGCAAATTCACAGCCAGCCCAAAACTGCCACTTTAACTGAGTTCGGCTGAGTTTGCAAGTGTACGACTAACTGCTTCGCGCTTTCAAGTTGCGACGACCTGCCAACGCGATTAACTGCCGAACGGCCCGTCAATTAGCCGCCAGGGGTTCGCCGTTGACTGTAACTGCGATATGAAATTTTCAGCCTTCAGACTGAAGACACTGGAACTGATGAGAATTTGCAAGCCGGTGGAGGGATTTGAACCCCCGACCCGCAGTTTACAAAACTGCCGCTCTACCCCTGAGCTACACCGGCCTAAATTGAGGAGACGATTCCCTCCCGCGAAGTAGATCGAATACTATCAACAGCCCCGGCAAAAACGCAAGTATCCGCCGAATTTAAGCCTTAAACGCCGTTCGTTTAACGAAAGGCAAAGA
This sequence comes from Blastocatellia bacterium, assembly GCA_034665545.1. GTDB lineage: Bacteria > Acidobacteriota > Blastocatellia > Pyrinomonadales > Pyrinomonadaceae > DASYML01. The sequence continues at coordinate 5,915 of JAXDFO010000064.1, read as the reverse complement.
TTTTTATTGACGATTTCAAGGCCATCGCAGTAGGATGAAGGTGGTCCTCGGGCGGCGCGCACAGGGGCTTTACTATTCGCGCGCCGCTTTCTTTTCAGACTCACACATGAGGGGCTGTGTCGCTGCCATCTGAGCCCCGACCACCAAAACACCTGTCCCGCTTCCAAATGATAAGGAGACTTCCAGTGCGTATCTCTGATCTCGTCTATCGAAGTTTCAAAGCTTCGCTCTTACTGCTCGCGTGTGGATTGATGAGCCTGACCGTCGCGCAGACCAACACTAATTCCCCTTCCCGTAGCGCGCAGGAGAAAAAGCCCAGGCCCATCGTCGCCTTGCCGGAAGAGAAAGGACCAGCGTCGGTCGCCCGCCGCGCGGAGATTTACTGCGGCGGCTTTATACAGTCAGAGCCGGTGCAGGGTTCTATGGAAATCATCGGGGGCGAACAGGAACAGGACCGCCACAATTACGGCCAGGGCGATTACGTTTACCTGGACGGCGGCGCGCAGCAGGGCTTGAAGGTGGGCCAGGAATTCGCCATCATTCGCCCGCGCGGGCAGTTCAGCAGTAAATGGTCCAGGAAAAAAGGCAAGCTCGGCGTCTACGTTCAGGAGTTGGGCCAACTGCGCGTCGTGCGCGTCAAGGACAGGGTCTCGGTCGCGCTCATCACGGAATCATGCGAAGCCGTCTTGCTGGGAGACCTGCTCAGGTCCGTCCCGCAACGCGTCGTGCCGACGCAGCGCGCGGAAGCCGCGTCGCTTGACCGCTTCAGCGACCCGAGCGGCAAACAGGCAGGTCGCATCGTGTTCTCGCGCGACAGCCGCGAGACCATCTCCAAAGATTACATCGTCTACATAGACCTAGGCACTGAGGACAACATCAAAGCGGGCGATTACTTCACCATCTATCGCCCGGTCGGCGCTGGCAATCTGACGCATAACGGCGATGAAGAACTCGCTGTCAATGCCAGAGAAGGGTTTGAAAGCAGGCACTATAAGGGCGGCAGGTTCTCTAACAAAGCGACGCGCGTCAAAGACCCGAACGGGAGCATTAATGGACCAACGGTCAGGACTCCCGAAATCAAGCGCGAACGCCCGGCCCTGCCCCGTAAAGTCGTCGGCGAATTAGTGGTCCTGAACGTCCAGTCGCGCACCGCCACGGCGGTCATCACGCGCGTCGCGCAGGAAGTTCACACGGGCGATTTCGTAGAACTACAGTAAGGCCATCAACAACTCGCGCAACAGGCGAAGAGAGGAGCATCAACCAACGCTCCTCTCTTTTTATTTAACCTGCGCGAATGTTATTTGACTTGCGCGAGTGCGGCCTGGCGCGCGGCTGCGTCTCGCCCGACGACCGCTTGATAGAAGGCGCGGAAGTAGCCGTACATGGAGATGCAGGCTGAGAGCACGACGACCCAGAGCATCGCGCGCCCCAGTGTGTAGAGCAAGACTTGCCAGTCGCTCGCGGTCGTTATGCCCGCTCCCAAAAGATGATTAATGGCGGTGCGCAGTTCCGGCACGGACCAGAATTGTATAGCGGGAAACGGATGCCCGAAGTTAGCGACCGGAGGCTTGCCCGCAAAGCTCGCCACGATGAGCAGCGCGACCGTCACCACCTGCGCCAGCATCTTAAACTTTCCCATGCGCGAAGCGGAGATGACGAACCCTTCGGTCGCCGCCACGGAACGCAGGCCCGAAACGGCGAACTCGCGCCCGATGATAATGACTACGGCCCACGCCGGGGCGAGTTGATTTTCGACGAGCGAAATGAGGGCCGCCGAAATGAGCAGCTTGTCGGCAATCGGGTCCAGGAGTTGGCCCAACGGCGAGACCTGGTTGCGGCTGCGCGCGATGCGCCCGTCCAGATAATCCGTGAAGGCCGCCGCGAGAAACATGGCGACGCCGAGGATGTGCCTGGGCACGCCAAACCAGTTCTCCGAAAACGGCGTGAGCAGCACCACGACCAGGAGCGGCACGATAAAGATACGCGACAGGGTTAATGTGTTTGGCAAGTTCACGCGCTCTACAAATTCTCCTGTTCAGCCGCTTGCGGCTACGGGCGTTAGCGAAACACGGATGACGATTGCAACGCAGTGTAGGTCTCGCTCGTGAGGAGTGTCAAGATAGGGTCATCGGCCAACTTGCCCGTCGCTTGACTGTCGGTTACAATTCAGGATTCTGCGCTCTGTCGGGTTCTTCATCTATAGCACGCGCAGATGTTTTAAAGCACATGGCAATTGATCGTATCACCGTTCGCGGCGCGCGCCAGCACAATCTCAAGAACATCAACGTAGAGATACCGCGCGACCGCCTGACCGTCATCACAGGGCTATCTGGTTCGGGCAAATCTTCGCTCGCTTTCGACACCATCTATGCCGAAGGCCAGCGTCGCTACGTCGAATCGCTCTCGGCCTACGCGCGCCAGTTTCTGGACCAACTCGAAAAGCCTGACGTGGATTCCGTGGACGGCCTCTCGCCCGCCATCTCCATCGAACAGAAGACGGTTTCGCGCAGCCCGCGTTCGACCGTCGGGACGGTCACGGAGGTTTACGATTACCTGCGCCTGCTCTTCTCTTCCATAGGCCACCCGCACTGCCAGATTTGCGGCGCGCAGATTACGCGCCAGTCCGTCGAGCAGATAGTTCAGAACGTGCTCGCGCTGCCCGAAGGCGAGCGCGTGATGATACTCGCGCCCATCGTGCGCGGTCGCAAGGGCGAGTTTAAGAAGGAACTTGAGAAGCTTGCTAAAGATGGATTCTTGCGTGCGCGGATTGACGGCGAATTGCTTTCGCTGGATGAAGAGATACGACTGGACAAGCGGCGCAATCACACGATTGAGGCAGTCGTTGACCGCCTCTTGATTAAGTCGGGCATCACTGAGCGTCTTTCCGAATCCATCCGCACGGCTTTGAAGTTGACGGGCGGCGCGGTGCTCGTCGCGGTCGTTGACGGCGACGAGAAACTCTATTCGGAACGCATGGCGTGCGTGAATTGCGGCATCAACGTCCCGCCCTTAGAGCCGCGTTCCTTCTCCTTCAACTCCGCTTACGGCGCGTGCAAACGCTGCCACGGGTTGGGCACGATTCTGGAGATTGACCCGGCCAAAATAGTTCCTGATGCGATGCTGCCGTCGGGCGAGCTTTCCTTTCTTGGACCAGCAGACAAGCAGGGTTCCGCTTATCTTCGCGCCGCGCTGCTCGCCATCGTCAGGCATTTCATACACGATGCCTCGAAACCTTTCGGTGAACTCCCGCAGGAAGTGCGCGACGCGTTCTTTCATGGTCTGGACACGCCGCTCATGTTTCGCCAGGGTTCGTACACGTACCAGAGCGAATGGAAGGGCGCGGTTCGTCACCTGCGCGAGCGTATGAACGATGCGCCGTCGGAGAAGGTCCGTCTCGCGCTCGAAGAGTTGGTCTCGCCCGTCACCTGTCCTGATTGCGAGGGGCGTCGCTTGCAACCCGAATCGCTCGCCGTGCGTTTGGGCGGGCGCGGCATCGCGGACTACACCGCGCTCCCGATAGAGGAAGCCATCGCCGCCTTCGAGAGTATCAAGCTGAGCGAGCGCGAAGAGCAGATAGCGGGGCTGGTCCTGCGAGAGATTAAGGACCGCTTGCGCTTTCTCGAAAGGGTCGGACTCGGCTATATCACTCTGGACCGTGGCGCGGCCACGCTCTCTGGCGGCGAGGGCCAGCGCATACGCCTCGCCACGCAGATAGGCTCGCAGCTTCGCGGCGTGCTCTACGTCCTAGACGAGCCTTCGATTGGTCTCCACCCGCGCGATAACCAAAGACTGCTCTCGACGCTCTGCGCCCTGCGCGATCTTGGCAACACGGTCCTCGTCGTTGAGCATGACGAAGAGACGATTCGCCGCGCTGATTATGTTGTTGACCTTGGACCGGGAGCGGGCGCGCATGGCGGCCTGGTGGTCGCGGCGGGCACGCCCGAAGAGGTCTCATGCAATCCTGAATCCGTGACGGGACTTTACATCTGCGGCGCACGCGCGATTGATATTCCGCCCCAGAGACGCGCGCCCAACGGCAAGGCCATCACCGTTCGCGGTGCGCGGGCCAACAATCTCAAGGATATAGATGTCAAGTTTCCGCTCGGTCTCTTCACGGTCGTGACGGGCGTTTCCGGCTCAGGCAAATCAACTCTCGTTGACGATATTCTTTATCGCGCGCTGGCGCGAAATCTCTACGGCTCTCTGACAGAGCCCGGCGAGTTCACGGCGATTGAGGGACTCGAACACATAGACAAGGTGATTGAGATTGACCAGTCGCCGATAGGCCGCACGCCGCGTTCCAACCCCGCGACCTACACCGGCCTTTTCACGCCCATCAGAGAGCTTTACTCTATGCTGCCCGAATCGCGCGAGCGCGGTTATAAGCCGGGCCGTTTCTCCTTCAACGTCAAGGGCGGACGCTGCGAAGCCTGTGAGGGCGACGGCATGAAACGCATCGAGATGAATTTTCTGCCCGATGTCTACGTCCTCTGCGATGTCTGTCGCGGCGCGCGTTACAACCGCGAAACGCTCTCCGTCCGTTACAAAGGCAAGTCAATAGCAGAACTCTTAGACACGACCGTTGAAGAAGCCCTGCCGCTTCTCGAAAACATTCCGCAGATTAAGCCCAAGCTGCAAACCCTGCTCGATGTCGGACTCGGTTATATCAAACTGGGCCAATCCGCCACGACCCTCTCCGGCGGCGAGGCGCAACGCATCAAGCTCGCCAAAGAATTATCCAAACGCGCCACGGGCCGCACCATCTACATTCTTGATGAGCCGACCACCGGCCTCCACTTCGCAGACGTTCATAAACTCCTGGACGTGCTCCAACGCCTCGTCTCACTCGGCAACACCGTCATCATCATCGAGCACAACCTGGATGTCATCAAGAGCGCGGACTACATCGTTGACCTAGGCCCCGAAGGCGGCGCGCACGGTGGACGCCTCGTCGCCTCCGGCACACCCGAAGAGATTACACGCGCCCGCAAGTCCCACACAGGCCAGGCCCTCAAACCCCTCCTCAACGGCCACGCCTCCACGCGCAACGGCAGCAACGGCAACGGCACAACCGCCCGCCGCGAACGTTCAAAGAAGATTGCTTGAGGTTAAAGCGAACGGCGTGGATTAGAGATTGGTCGTTCGAGGGATTTCACTTTTCACAGTTTGCAGCATGGCAGCAGAGCCTTGCTCGCGCCCGATGTTGATATATCTTTGCAGCATGGCGGCGGACAGGTGCTGAAAGCACTGGCTCTCCGAAGCGCACTCGTAACGCTCTCCGGCAATCACATAAAAATTCATCTGCGAGCCATCGTAACGCCAGACTTCAGGGACGCGTGCGGTCAGGTAGAGGCCGAACTTGTCGAGCGATGGGCTGGTGATGTCAACTTCAAGGACCAGGTCCGGTGGAGGATGCACTTGCAGGTTGATTTCCTCAACGCCGCGCACCGCCGCTTCGTGTGCGATGTAAAAGCAGCTATCGGGTTCGCCCCCGCGTTGCGCGGATTCTACACGCAGGGTCATTGCTCCGCAGTTGTCAACATTCAACCCGAGTTCATAGGCCAGGAATGTGACGATCATATCAACCAGACGCGTCACCTGTTCGTGCAAACGTTTGGGACTCATAATCTCCAGCACTCCGCGATTGAAAGTCAGGCGCGCGTTGCTCTCGTCGCCAAGCTCTTCGAGCAGTTGCAGGTAAGTGTCCCAAGAGACGCCGTAATAGATATGCTTTTCGGCAGTCGCGCTCTCGGTTAGACGGTCAAGAAAATGAGACTCAACAACCATGAGCGCATTATGAGAACAGTACTCGGGCAAGTCAACACTGAGAACGCGGCGCACACGATATAGAGCGCATCATGCGAGTGCCAGCCAGAGATTGCGTGATACACTCTCTGGCTGGCGTTGCCGTCTTA
>JAXDFO010000063.1:0-9340 GCA_034665545.1 Blastocatellia bacterium | reverse complement strand
CACGCTCTATCGTGATGACCTCTCGACCGTCGGGGCCAACCCGGTCGTCAACCGTACGGAATTGCCCGGCGATATAGAGAATCGCAATATCGTGTTGATAGACGACGTGCTCTATACGGGTCGCACGATTCGCGCCGCGCTGGACCAATTAATTGACTTCGGAAGACCGCGCCGCGTTCAACTCGCCGTCCTCGTGGATCGCGGCAACGAGCACAGGGAGTTGCCGATTCAGGCGGACTATATAGGCAAGCTCGTGCCGACGAAAAAGAGCGAGATTATCAAGGTCATGCTCATGGATTTCGATGAGGATGAGGGCGTCGTGATAGTCGAACGAGCGGCGAGCGAGAGCGGTTCATGAGCGGCCCACCGAGGGCCGCTTTTTTTGTGTCAGCCTGAAGGCCGGACGGGCGAGTTTCAGAAGAGATGAGCAACACCTTTGCACGCAAGCACCTGCTCGGGATACGCGAACTGAGCGCGGCTGAGATTACGCACCTGCTCGACACGGCGGAAGGATTCCGCGACATCTCACGGCGCGAGATTAAGAAAGTCCCGACCTTGCGCGGGCGCACCGTCATCAATCTTTTCTTCGAGCCTTCGACGCGCACGCGGACCTCCTTCGAGATTGCCGCCAAGCGTCTCTCCGCAGACTCCATCAACATCAGCGCGAGCACTTCGAGCGTCACTAAAGGCGAGACGCTCCTTGATACCGCGCGCAACCTGGAAGCGATGTCACCGGACTGCATCGTGATTCGTCATTCCTCCGCAGGGGCCGCGCATCAACTCGCGCGCATCTGCCGCAACGCCATCGTCAACGCGGGCGACGGCTCGCATGAGCACCCGACGCAGGCTCTCCTTGACGCGTTGACCATACGCGAATACAAGGGACGCATAGCGGGTCTCGAAGTCGCCATCATCGGAGACATACTTCACTCGCGCGTCGCGCGCTCGAACGTGCATCTACTGACAAAGCTCGGCGCGCGCGTGCGCCTCTCCGGGCCGGGCACGCTCGTGCCGCCCGATTTCAGCGAGCTTGTCGAAGAGGGCTTGCGCATCGAGCGCAGGATTGAGACGGCGGTCGAGGGCGCGGACGTGGTGATGGTCCTGCGCATACAACGCGAGCGACAGACGGATGCTTTCTTTCCTTCTATGCGCGAGTACGCGGTGCATTACGGGTTGCGGCTGGACCATCTTGAGAGGGCCGCGAAGGATGCCATCGTGATGCATCCCGGTCCAATGAATCGCGGCATCGAAGTCGCCTCTGATGTCGCGGACGGCTCGCACTCTTTAATATTGGACCAGGTCGCCAACGGCCTCGCAGTACGAATGGCTGTCTTATACTTGCTGGCGGGAGGAGCGCGAGGCGCGGAGCCGGACGCGGATTCTTCTTCTTCTTCTGCGCCCGCGCATGAGAAGAGAACTGTCGAACGGGGCGGAAGATAACGTATGAGATTGCTTATCGCCAACGGTTATCTGGTTGACCCTTCGCAGGGGCAGAACAGCGGGAAGAACCTGCTCATAGAAGATGGCCGCGTGGCCGGATTACTGGACCGGAGCGAGGGCTTGCCCGAAGGCGCGGAGGTCTTGGATGCGACGGGCCTGGTCGTCGCGCCGGGCTTTATAGACATGCACGTACACCTGCGCGAACCCGGTCAGGAATATAAGGAGACGATTGCGACGGGCGCGGCGGCGGCGGTCGCGGGCGGTTGGACCAGCGTCTGCGCGATGCCCAACACGGACCCCATCAACGATAGCCCGGCGGTCACACGCTTTATCATCGAACAGGCCGGGCGCGCCGCTTCAGCCAACGTCTTTCCGATAGGCTCAGTGACGAAAGGCTCCGGCGGCGCGGAGCTCTCCGAGATGGGAGAGATGAAGCGCGCGGGGATCGTGGCCGTGTCGGATGACGGGCGGCCAGTGCCTTCGGCTGGCATGATGAGGCGCGCGATGGAGTATGCGCGCGGGTTCGACTTGACGGTGGTGGACCACTGCGAAGACCACAGCCTGGCACGCGGCGGCTCTATGCACGAAGGGCACTGGTCTTTGATGCTGGGCCTGCGCGGAATGCCTGCGGCGGCGGAGGAGATGGACGCGGTGCGTGATTGCGCGCTCGCGGAATTGACGGGCGCGCGCGTGCATCTGGCTCATCTCTCTACGAGGGGCGCGCTGGCTGCCGTGCGTCGCGCGAAGGGGCGCGGCCTGCATGTGACGTGCGAGGTCGCGCCGCATCACTGGTCGCTGACGGATGAGGCCGTTGAGGGCTATGACACGAACACGAAGATGAATCCGCCGCTTCGTAGTCAAGACCACGTCGCGGCGATAATGGAAGCGTTGAGCGATGGGACCATTGATGCCATAGCGACGGACCACGCGCCGCATCACGCGGACGAAAAGTCGCTTGAATATGACAGGGCGCCGTTCGGCATCACGGGGTTGGAAACGGCTGTCGGGCTGGCGCTGGACGGGTTAGTTCATCAAGGCATCATCGGTCTTGAGCGACTCATTGAGTTATGCGCGGTGAACCCTGCGCGGATTTTTAATCTGGAGGAGCGAGGAACCCTGCGCGCCGGAGCCTGGGGCGATGTCACGATTCTGGACCCGGAATTGAGTTGGACCTTCGACGCGGCGAAATCGAAATCCAAGAGCCGCAATACGCCGTTCGATGGATGGAAGATGCGCGGCGCGGTCGTCGCCACGGTGGTCGCCGGAAGAGTGCTCTATAAGCACCCGGAGTTTCATCGTCGTCGTGATGAAGAAGCGACGGAAGCGATGATTAAGTAGAGAGCCTGAACAAGAGAAACCCGTTGCGCTCTCCCCTTCGCAACGGGTCTCTCTGAACGGTCGCTCACTTACGTTGTGACAGGGGCGACCGATCTCTGTAAAAGTTTTTTTGTTGGGAGCCTGCCCAAGCTCTCCCCTTCAAGGACAGGCTCCCTCCGCACCGGCAATCCTGTAGATTACCGATTCCGCAAAAATCGTTTAGCGAACGTTGGCCGCAGGCAGCGAGACCCTCTGGTTGAGCGAGACGCCGAACTCCGTATCGCGCTTGACGACCGCTTCATTTCCTTTGGAGAAGACTGCGCCTGCCGCGCCGAGGCCGCCACCGACAATCGCGCCGATGCCTGCGCCCTTACCGCCACCGGCAATCGCTCCGATGAGCGCGCCCGTCGCCGCGCCGCCGCCTATGAAGACCGCGTTGCGCTTGGTCGTAGACCTGCCGCCGACTGTGCTTTCGTTGTCGCCTCTGCCGCCGGAATTCTGCGGCAAGTCCGTCAGCGAACCATTGATGGCCCGCGACGTGCCGTTGGGCAGTTGGACCGAAACGAAGCTAACGCTTATTGTGCCCGCCTTGCGTCTTTGTGCGCGCTCTACGCTGGTCACTCGACCCGTCACAGTGCTGCCAGCCGGAATCACCTCGACGCCATCCGCATAGACAGGGTCAACGACAGTCGTCGTGAAGCGGTCGCCGATGCGCGCGTTAGCCGAATTCAATTCCTGGTTGATACGCACACGAAGCGTCTGTCCCGCCTCGACCGTGTGATAGTTAGGCGGCGCGGGCGCAACGGTCGGACGCCTGTAAGTGCCGAGCCTCGGTGCGCGACGGCGCGTGCTGCGGCGCGTCTGCGAAAAAGCCGGTATCACGCTTCCGGCCACGAGCGCCAGTAGGACCAAAAAACCTATGGCGCGTTGCGCCAGCTTGCCTCTCAGTCTGCTCATAAAATCAATCCTCCGATAAAGCGTATCGCCGCCAGCACCTGGTCTTGCGCGACCGCGATACGACGAGTCGAAAACTACTTGAGCAACGGGCGTGCCACTGCCTTCAAAGCCCCCGCCCGTGCACGTAAGGCCAGTTATCAGGTAACTTAGCCTGCCAAAAGAAAATCACTTGTGAATTCGAGGTGCGGCATTATAAACCATGTGCGTGAGGGCGACTATGGTTTGCACGAAATAGTGTGAGCAACTCTCAGGCGTACTGCCCTGCGGCATAGCCCGAGGCCCAGGCCCATTGAAAATTGTAACCGCCCAGATGTCCCGTCACATCCAGAACCTCGCCTATAAAGTAGAGGCCGGGAACGCGCCTCGCTTCCATCGTCTTTGAAGACAACTCGTCCGTGTCCACGCCGCCCGCCGTGACCTCCGCCTTCTTATAGCCTTCGGTCCCGTCCGGCCTCAGTTGCCAGCCGTGAAGCCTGCTCGCCATCAACGCCAGTTCCTTCTTTGAATAAAACTTCATCGGCCTGGATGGTCCGTACAACTCGCACCAGGCGTGCGCGAAACGCCTGGGCAGAAGTTGGCCCAGCACATTCGCCAACTCTATCTCGCCGCCCTGCTTCTCAGAGAAAAGCTCAAGCGCGTCCGTGTCTGGCAGCAGGTCTATATTGATGACATCTCCCCTTTTCCAGTAGGAGGAGATTTGCAGGATGGCGGGACCGCTCATGCCCCTGTGCGTGAGCAGTATGTTTTCCCTGAACTCCGCATCGTTGCAACTGACGCGCGCGTCTATCGAGACGCCGCTCAACGCTTTCAGTTCATCAAGAGTTCGTGGGGCGAATGTGAGAGGCACGAGCGCGGGCCTGGTCTCGCGTATGCGGAGTTTCATCTGACGGGCGACGCGATAGCCGAAGTCCGTCGCGCCGAGAGGGGCGATGCTCAGGCCGCCCGTGGCGATGATGAGAGAGGCGCATTCAAAGCGGCCCCGGTTTGTTTCGATGGTGAAGAGCGTGTCCTTAGCTATTTTCTGGACCAGGCAGTTGAGGCGTATCTCTGCTCCGGCCTCTTCACATTCCGCGAGCAGCATGTTGATAATCTCGCGCGAGCTATCGTCGCAAAAAAGTTGGCCCAACTTCTTTTCGTGATAAGCGATGCGATGTTTGCGGACCAGAGCGATGAAGTCTTCCGGCGTGTAACGGGCGAGCGCGGACTTGCAGAAGTTCGGATTGGCGGAGATGAAGTTGTCCGGCCCCGTGTAGAGGTTGGTGAAATTGCAACGGCCTCCGCCGGAGATGGCGACCTTCTTGCAGACCCGGTCGGAGTGTTCCAGGACCAGCACGCTGCGCCCGCGCTTGCCAGCCTCTATGGCGCAGAACAATCCGGCTGCGCCGCCACCGATGATGATAACGTCCCTCTTCATCCGCTAAGAGAACAGACGCGCGCGCACGCTGGTCCAGAAAAAGTTTTCAAGCGGCCTTCTCTTCGAGCAGTTTGAGCAGAGCCTTCTCCGAAGGATGCAGTTCGTCCAATTGCCGCTCGATTAGTTCCTCTACATTATGAAAGTAATGCTTGATGACTTCTCCGCGCTCGAACCTGTCGAGCACCGTCGGGTTGATGTATGAAGACTTGCAGACCGCAGGAGTATTGCCGAGTTGTTCGGCGGCCTCTTTAATCGCCGCCACGACGGCCCTTTGCCGCGCACGCTTATTCCCATTGGCTTCGACGGCTTCGGTCCTGGTCTCCTCTTCTGCTCTGGCGAGCGCGCAGGCGCAAATGAGAGTCCCGGCCCAGGTGCGAAAGTCCTTCGCGGAAAATTGTTGGCCCATCACTTCCTTGATGTACTGGTTGATGTGCCTGCGCTTCACGTCAACGAGGTTTCCCTGTTCGTCCGTATACTTGAAGACTTCATAGCCGGGCAGGTCGGCCAGTTGTTGGACTATCTGAGCGACGGTGTGGTCGCGCAGTTCACGATGTTGCTGTTGGCCGTGCTTGCCTCTGAAGTCGAAGATGACGAGGTCGCCCTCTATCTTGACGTGTTTGCGGCGCAGGGTGGCGAGGCCGTAGCTGCCGTTCTCCGCCGCGTAGACCTGGCTCCCCGGACGTATGAAGCAGGTGGAGAGAATGCGCAGGATGCAGGCCATGACCTTCTCCCTGCCGAGTCCGGGCAAGGCTATGTCGCGCGCCACGGCCTTGCGCATGCGCGGCAACGCGGCGGCAAACTGCATGAGCCGCTCAAACTTTTTCTGCTCCTGCCTCTTCCTGTGCGTCTCATGATAGAGATACTGCCAGCGACCCGCCATGTCCTTGCCGATGGCTTGCAGGGAGGCGCGCGACGAAACGTTGATAAAAACTTCGGTCCAGGCGGGCGGAATCTTCAGGGCTTTGATGCGTTGCCGCTCCTCTTTACTGGTCCTGTTACCATTCGCATGCTCGTAAGCGAACCCCTGCTTCGGCGTCCCCACGCGGCGGATGCCCGCCTGCTGTAGCTTCTCAAGTCGCGTCATCTTTGAACAACCCTTCTGCTCTCAAACCTTCTCGTCAAATTCAAGATGTGGATTTTGTCCTGGGCCAATTTAGCCTCACCAGTCAGTCGAATAGCAAGAGCAAAAAGCCGTCATGTGATGATGAACGATGCCGGACGAGTGACTGCCTTGATTGACATTTGATGCCGGAAAGCCTAATTTACGCCGACTTTGTCCGTCATCCGGTCCTGCTAAATTGGACCATTCAAAAGTTATTCACACGGGGTCGCGCGGAAAATTCTTGAGACGAGGAGAGCGCACGAATGGGATTCAAAATCTCTGACTTGTGGAGTTGGCATGGGACCACCGGGCGGGGCGAGTACTTCATCACGGGGGTCTTGCTCTTCTCTTGCAAGCACCTGCTAGACCGCCTGGTGGCGACGAAGGTTTTCGGCCTGCGCTGGTCGCTCTTCAACTACTGGGTCTTCGGAGAGGCCACGAAAATTGATGAGATGCCGTACGGGCGATTGAAGTTTTACGGAACGCTGGTCGCGCTCGCCATTCCCTTCATCTGGGTCGGCGTCGTGCTCACGCTGCGCCGCTTGAGAGACGCGGGCTTGCCGCACTGGCTGGTCGCGGTCTTCTTCCTGCCCTTCATCAATCTGCTCTTCTTCCTGCTGCTCAGCATCCTGCCATCGCGCGAGACAAAGGAAGCGACGCCGCGCACCTTTTATGGTCGCGTGCGGCACGCGCTGGACCGGACGATTCCAGAGGGCGCGTTTGGCAGCGCGGCCCTCGGCGTACTGCTCACCGTGCTGCTCTCAACCGGCATCACAGTGCTCAGCGTGCAGGGATTGGGTAACTACGGCTGGGGTCTTTTCGTGGGCCTGCCTTTCTGTCTGGGACTCTGTTCCGTGCTCATCTACGGCTATCAACACGAGCGCACGCTGGGCAGTTGCATCCTTGTCTCGCTGCTCTCCGTGGCGTTGGCGAGCCTGGCTTTAATCGCGGTGGCTCTCGAAGGAGTCATCTGCATTATCATGGCCGCGCCTCTGGGCGCAGTGCTGGCTATCTTCGGCGGCATGATCGGCTATGTCATACAGCGACGCGACCAGTCGCATTACAACACATCTAAAACTCATACGGTGCATGCTGTCTCCGTCATCCTCCTGGCGTTGCCCGCGCTCATGCTCATCGAACACAACGCGCGACTCTCGCCGCCGCTCAGAGAAGTACGCACGACCGTTATCATCAACGCGACGCCGGAGCAGGTCTGGCCCAGACTGGTCGCCTTCAACGAACTGCCGCCGCCGACCGAGAGATTATTTCGCACGGGCATCGCCTATCCTTTACGCGCGGAGATAAGTGGAAGCGGGGTGGGGGCCGTGCGTCATTGCGTCTTTTCGACGGGCGCGTTCGTTGAGCCTATAGAGGTCTGGGACGAACCGCGCCTGCTCAAATTCGGAGTCACGGCGCAGCCGCCCGTGATGGACGAGATGTCGCCTTATACGAACATCAAACCGCCGCACCTCAACAACTATCTGCATTCCAGAAAGGGCCAATTCCTGCTCACTCGCCTGCCCGATGGCCGCACGCAACTGGAGGGCACGACCTGGTACGAAAACAGTTTCTGGCCCGGCCTCTACTGGAATCGCTGGTCCGATTACATCATCCATCGCATACACCAGAGAGTCCTTGAGCACATCAAGCAAACCTCCGAGCAGCAATAAAAAGTTATAAGAAGCAAATGACGGAAAGAGTTATCCTCGTTGACGAAAACGACAGCGCGCTCGGTATGCTGGAAAAGATGCGAGCGCATGAGGAAGGGAAGTTACACCGAGCCTTCTCCATCTTCATCTTCGATGAGCAGGGAAGGATGCTGCTGCAACGAAGGTCCAAAACGAAATATCATTCCGGCGGTCTCTGGTCCAACGCCTGTTGCGGTCATCCGAGGCCCGGCGAGGAAACGCACGCGGCGGCCCGTCGCAGGCTCTTTGAAGAGATGGGCCTGAAATGTGAACTGCTGGAAGCCTTCACCTTTATCTACCGCGCGGAGCTTGACAACCAACTCGTCGAGCACGAGTTGGACCATGTCTTCATCGGCGAGTGCGAAGCCGACGCCGTTCCCGCCCCGGACCCCACGGAAGTAGAGGACTGGAAATGGCTCAGCATGACAGACCTTCTTGCTGAGATGCTTGCGCGTCCACACGATTTCACCTACTGGCTCAAGACGGCCCTTCACAGAACCGAGTTCGATGACCTGCCCGCCTTGACGCGGGCCAACTCGCCCTCTTCATAAGAATGTTTAAAAGAGAAGGCCAGCGAACGTCGTCAACTTCAGTTCTTCCCTGAACTCACGTCGCTCGCGGGCCGATTCACTTCCAATGCCGAGGGCGGGACTCGAACCCGCACAACCTTGCGGTCAACGGATTTTAAGTCCGTCGCGTCTGCCATTTCGCCACCCCGGCATAGCGGGGGAAAGATAACACGCCGGGGCCGGGCGCAACAAATCTTCACATCGGCGCGCGGCAGGTGTTAGAATAAGATTGTTCAGAATTTAAGATAATGGTCCGCCAGCCGGGACAGATTTTTATGACCGAAGAGCAAACGATATTTCTAGAACACTTGCAACGCTCCGGGCTGAAGCGCACTTCGCAGCGCGACCTCATCCTGGATGTTTTCCTGCGCACGGAAGAGCACCTGTCCAGCGAAGACCTTTACAGGCTGGTCCAGAAGGAAGACCCCAGCATCGGGCAGACGACCGTCTATCGCACGCTCAAGCTGTTGACGGAGGCGGGGCTGGCCCGTGAGGTACGCTTTGGCGACGGGCGCACGCACTACGAGCACAACTACAAGCATCAACATCACGACCACATGATCTGCACGCAATGCGGAAAGATTATAGAGTTCTATTCCGCCGAACTCGAAGCGATTCAGGACGCGATGGCCGCCAAGTATCGCTTCGAGCCGACGCAGCATAGCCTGCGCATTCTAGGCACTTGCGCGGATTGCCGCCGCGAGGCCAAAGACCATAAAAAGGAGACTGCGGCGCAACCACGCTTTCGTCTCGCCTCCGCACACGGCGCGGAGTAAGTTAAAAGTAAAAAGGTCAAAGGCAAAAGTGAGAGGAAGCCAGCTTTTAAATAAAAGCGGTTCCCGCCTTCCTTTTG
>JAXDFO010000062.1:0-5728 GCA_034665545.1 Blastocatellia bacterium | reverse complement strand
GTTGAAAAAAATCTCGACCGGCGTGACGTCGTAGACTCTCTCAGAGAAACGCCAGAGGATGCGATTCCAGGCGGCGGGCGAGCCATCGAATGAGCCGTCGGACATGGCGACGAGCCAATCGTCTTCATCAACCGAAAGAAGTTGGGCCAGTTCTTTGCCCGAAGAGGTGTCCCACAACCTCATCGTCGTGTCGCGGCCCGCCGTCAGCAGCGTTCTTCCGCCGCCCATAAAAATCGCTGCATAAACGTCGCCCGTGTGGCCTGTCAGGCTCTGAAGTTTTTGTCCTGTCTCAACGTTCCAAAGGGCCGTATCGCCTTCATCTCCGACTTGCGCGAGACTGTGCCCGTCCGGGCTGAAGCTGACGCGCCGGACGAAATTTTGGGCCAACAATTTGCGACGCTCCGCGCCCGTCCCAACGTCCCATAGTTTGACCGTCTTATCAAAGCTGCCACTGGCGATGGTCTGCCCGTCCGGGCTGAAGGCTATGGACCAGACCATCCTGTTGGGATGTCCGGCGAATGCGCGCAGCAGCGTGCCCGTCGCCACGTTCCACAGCTTGACGGTCCCGCTCGCGTTTCCGCTCGCAAGCTGTTTGCCGTCGGGGCTGAAGGAGAGCGTGAGCACTTCGCCGCCTTCCGCGATGCGGCCTCGCGGAGCGTCCAGTTCACTGCCCGTCGTCACATCCCACAGCTTGATGCTGTTCGTCTCACCCTTAGCTCCACCGCCGCCTGTCGCCAGGATTTTTCCGTCAGGGCTGAAGACGACAGAGCGCACGTAACCCGTGTGACCCGCGAGCGTGCGCAACTCTTTGCCGGTCGCCGTGTCCCAGAGCTTGGCCGTTTGGTCGAAGCTTCCGCTCGCCAGAATCTTTCCGTCCGGGCTGATGTCCAGCGAAGTGATTCCTTCAAGCGCATCGGCGTCGGACGTGTAATGACCTTTGAGCGTGCGCAGTTGATTCGTGGACGTGTTCCAGAGTTTGATGTTGGCGTCGTTGAATCCGCCGCTCGCTATCGTCTGCCCGTCTTTGCTGAGCGCGACCGCATCTATGTCATGCGTGTGCCCTTTGAGCGTGCGCGGCGCGGCATCGCTGGCAACGGACCAGAGCTTGATTTCATGGTCGTCGGCCTTCTCGTTCGTCCCGCCGCTGCAACTGGCAATCGTCTCGCCGTCAGGGCTGAAGGCGATGCTGTTAATATCTTTTCTGTGCCCTGTATAGGTGCGAATCAATGCGCCCGTTTCAGCGTCCCACAGCTTGACCGTCTTATCGCCGCTACCGCTTGCGATGCGTTTGCCATCCGGACTCACGGCCACACTATTGACGGCTGACTCATGCCCGCTCAACTTACGCCGGAGCGCGCCCGTTTGCGCGTCCCACATCAAGACTGCGCCTAACATATAATCCTTGCCACGGACGATATCCTGGCCGCCACTGAACAGAGTTCGCCCGTCCGGCGAGAAGACGACCGAATAAAAAATGCCGTGCTGTTTTTTATCCGAGAGCGTGCGAAGTTCCGCCCCGGTCTTAACGTCCCACAACTTGATGAGAGAATCCCAACCCGCGCTCGCAAGCGTTTTACCGTCTGGACTGAAAGCCACGCTTCTCACGTCCGATTCATGGCCCACTAACGTGAATAGCCTTTTTCCCGTCTCCAGATTCCAGAGCACGAGCGTCTTATCGTCGCCGCCCGTCGCCAGCAACGTGCCGTCCGGGCTGAAAGCGACCGTCTCCATCCAGGCCGGATGGTTGATGTTCGCCAGCAACTTGCCCGTCGCGGCCTGCCACAGCTTGACCGTCCCATCAAGCGACGCGCTTGCCAGCATCTGCCCGTTCGGACTAAACACGACGTACATCACGCCGCTCTCGTGTCCACGCAACGTGCGTAGCTCCGTCCCACTGGCGATGTCCCACAGCTTGATAGCGTTGTCGAAACCCGCGCTGGCGAGCGTGCGCCCGTCAGGGCTGAAGGCCACGCCGCGCACGCCGTCAAGATGGCCTTGCTGCACCATCAACTCAGGTTTCTGCGCCACGGCAGCCGCGCCGAACAAGAGAAGGAACATCACAACATGAAAATATTTTTTGAGGAGCATTTGGAATGTGCAATCCTACAATCGCTTGATAGTGGCGAAGAACGACGCCACGATAAGTTGTTTTCCAAACACGTGTCAATATTTTTCGTTTTAACTTTCTACTCCTGCGCTGGTTGGTTTACGTGTTGACTCTGCGCTCGTATCTGATTTATCGTCCAGCCAATACACCCGGACACATCACAGGGAGGGAACATGCCAGAAAGCATGTCGCATTCTGAAATGCCGCGCCGCACGCTCGGCAGCACCGGAGAGCAGGTCTCAGCCATAGGGGTCGGAGGCTGGCATCTGAGTCTCAAGCACGTGGACGAGGAGTTGAGCCTGCGCATCGTTCGCACCGCCATTGATCGCGGCATCAACTTCATGGACAACTCTTGGGACTACAACGAGGGCGAGAGCGAGCGGCGTATGGGCAAGGCTCTACGCGACGGCTATCGTGACAAGGCGTTCCTCATGACGAAGATTGATGGGCGGTCGAAGAAAGAGGCCGCGAAACAATTAGACGAGTCGCTCCGGCGGCTTCAAGTGGACCACATTGATCTGGTCCAGCATCATGAAGTCATACGCTACGAAGACCCGCATCGTATCTTCGATGAAGAGGGAGCCAACGCCGCGCTCGTGGAGGCGCGTGAGGCGGGCAAGCTTCGCTACATAGGCTTTACCGGACACAAAGACCCGCACATACACCTGCACATGCTTGAGGTGGCGAAGCAGAACGGCTTCAGGTTCGACGCCGCGCAGATGCCCCTCAACGTGATGGACGCGCATTATCGCAGCTTTGAAAAACTGGTCGTGCCCGAACTGGTCAAGAACAACATGGGCGTGCTCGGCATGAAGAGCATGGCTAACGGCATCCTGCTGAAGTCGAACACGGTGACGCCTATCGAGTGCCTGCACTACGCGCTCAGCCTGCCGACCTCTGTCGTCATCACCGGCATAGATAGCATGGAATTTCTGGACCAGGCATGCCAGGCCGCGCAAAGCTTCCGCCCCTTGAGCGATGAACAGACGCGCGCCCTCCTGGCGAGAACTGCGCAAGCGGCCTCGCGCGGGAGTTTTGAACCGTTCAAGACCACCTCAATCTTCGATAGCACAGCCGAGCACCCGGACTGGCTCGGAGATGAACCGGAGCGGATACAGCAATTGATGCCTCAGTAGCAACGGTACTAATGACTTATCGTTGGCTCTTCAGAATCGGGAGAGACGCGCGTTCCGGTTGTAGCTGGCAGGAGTTCAACGGAGGCAGGGATTATTGATGAACAAAGGACGCCTCGAAGCGTTCAGCGATGGAGTAATCGCAATATAGAAGGATTGAGTCGAAGTTGAATAAGCAAGCCGGTGATTCGTTGATTTGATTCTGCGCTTGCCCGCTACAGGTTGACACCGATAGCGGCCAGGATAGCTTGCACTACGGCCAGCATCGCTTCTCCCGCTATCAGCCCGGAGGCCAGAGGTATCCTGTAGCTCTCCTCGGACCTGGACGATGACTTGGCCCAGAAATACTGGCCCACTCCGCCCAGTATGAAGGTCAGCAGGACGGAGGCGGGTATGAGCATGCCGATACCAATGGCCGACGGCGACGGGACCAACTCCGCATACTTCTCTGCCAGCAGAGTGAGCACGATTCCTACCACAATAGCTATCATCAATCCGATAAGACATCCGGGCGGCAACGCCTTGAAGCCGCTTGTCAGTAGTTCAGCGAAACCCGCCCACTTGACGCTGATAGGCGATGACAGACCTTGAGGTCCAATGCCAAATTTGTCGCGCAGGACCGGATAAACTATAGCCGTCGCAATGGACCCGACAGGCGCGGCGATTAACTGCGCTATCGTTAGATTACGACTGTTAGAGCCAATCAACTGCCCTGCTTTAAAGTCCTGCATCAATGCCTCTGAGGTCACGGCGATGGTCCCTGTCAGTCCACTCGAAGACATGTTGACGGGCACATTGCCCGGCGAGATGAAGGCGAAGATAGCTTGCATCATGTTCGACAACGCGCTGATCGGCCCCCAGTTTGTCTCACCCAATACACGCAGGCCAACCAGCATCAGCGGAAGCGATAAGAGAACGGCGATGAAAGAGAGCCAGACAGGTATCCCCATGCTAAAATACTGGACCACACAAATCACAATCGTCATAAAAATCGAACCCACCACAACCCACCGCATAGGAAAGTCCTGATGGTCCACTTTGCTGCCCTTCAGCCCCCGGAACGTCTTGACGATGAGGTTCCACTTGAGTGCTAAAGAGGTCAGCCCGCCCGCCACCATCAAGCCCGTCGCGGGCCACATCACCCAACGTAACGTCATCGGATAAGTCTGCGCCGGTATCATTCCGTGTGACACAAGAAAGGACGGGAGGATAAACCAACTCACCAACATGCCTAATGCCATCGCCAGGCAGATGCGAAACCCTACCAGAAGCCCTGAGCCAAAAGAGAGCAGGCTCCAATTGAGGCCGATGTTCATCGGCTGCATCCCCGGCAGAAACCATGTCTCAGGGAAGAGCTTGAGGAAACTTGTTAGAATCATCAAAGCCCCGGAAGCAAGACCTCCAATGCCAAGCGCCTTCACCGGTCCCGCCGACGCTCCCTTTTCCCGTCCTTCGTGTAGAACAATGATAGTCTCGCCCGCTGCCAGACCATCAGCAAAGGTCAGATTTTCTTCATCTATGTAGTGACGGCGCATCGGGACGGCCAGGAGAATGCCGAGCAGGCTCGCGCTGCACAGCCAAAGGAATATCTGCCATGTGCCCAGGTGAATCGGCGGATTGAGCACGCCCTTCTGGTTCAGCATGTCATAGGCCGCCAGCAGTACGCACATAAAAGCTGTCTGTCCGGCGCTGGTTCCCATCGTCTGAACGATGTTGTTCTCGCGGGCATTCGTCCCGGCGGCGCGCAAGATGAGTACCAGCGCGATAAAGCCGAAAAAGGCCGACACCACGGAAAGGTTCGGCCCAAAACCGAGTTTTAACACACAGTAAGGATAGGCACTGCCAATAAGCAACGCCACAATGAGCCCGACCACGATTGAACGAAGGGTCAGTTCCGGGCCAGTCTTTTTTGCGTCGGTGTGGGTCTTGCTCATAAGACCTCCTTGCCTGGACTCTGTATTAGTCGCACGACTTTCATCAACACGCGAACTCTCGGCAGACGGTAATCTGTTGGCAGCCCGGCGGATTTATCCTTTGAAGGCATACATCACTTCCCTTCTGTCAGTCGCTCGTGCCTACACTTCACAGTCCCCTTGCTGTAATCCAGAGCGTCAATATACCGCACCCCCATACCGTCGCAGTCCGGGCAGTCTTTCGTATCGAGCGAAGCCGAATCCCCTTTTATATCTTTTTCTTTTAAATCTTTATATTTATTGGGTTCGGATTTCGCAGGGGCTGCGGATTTCGCACCCCCTCCGAATTTCGCAGGGGCTAGTCTCGGCAACCGAACTTCAAAGGTAATTCCCCGCTCCCTTTGATTCTTATTGGAAAGGTCAACAGATACCCTTTTAATCCAGCCTCTGTCTTCGAGGTAACGGAGAAACTCACGCACCTGCGTTTCGCTAATGTGCGTTTTTTCGGCCAATTTCCCTATTGAAACATGACAAGTGTGTGAACTGAAGCCAGCGGAGAGCCTGTACAGCCTCCA
>JAXDFO010000061.1:0-30251 GCA_034665545.1 Blastocatellia bacterium | reverse complement strand
CGGCTCAAGGCTTCATACGCGAGAACGAGGGCAAGCAGATAGAGATGATGCCGGTCGGGCGCAAGGGGAGGGATTTCTTTCGCCGCCGCAACGTCCCGATTAATAAAGAGTACATAGGCTTGACGGGCAAGGGGCGCGTCGAATACGGGGAGGCCGTCGAAGTCGCGCGCGAGATTATACGCCGCTTCACGGAGGACGAAGAGTTGGACAAGGTGTTCGTCATCTTCAACGAGTTCAAGTCGGTCCTACAGCAACGCGTGTTGATAGAACAACTGCTGCCCGTCTCGCGCGCTTCCGAAGGGGGCGAAGATGAAAGCGCGGCTCAAGGGCGTGCGGGCGCGACCGTTGATTATATTTACGAGCAGGAGCCTGCGGAGATTTTCAGTCGGCTCTTGCCGCGTCTCATCGAGACGCAAATCTTTCGCGCTCTGCTTGAGTCCGTCGCGTCGGAGCATGGCTCGCGTATGACGGCGATGGATTCGGCGTCGAAGAACGCGGGCGAGTTGATAGGCACGCTGACGCTCAACATGAACAGAGTGAGGCAGGCCGCCATCACCAACGAGATTATCGAAGTCGTGTCGGGCGCGGCGGCGCAGTAGTTGTTGTTGCGGTCTGAAACAAAATTTTGAGAGCAGGGAAGCGGCGCGAGTTGCTTCCCTTTTTTTATCATCATGAGTCAGGAGTTGAAGAGGCGAGGGACGCGCGCGCGCGTGTGGCGTTATCTGCCGTTGGCGTTGTGGATGAGTTTAATCTTCTTCGCTTCGACGGGAGAGCTATCGGCCTCCAACACATCGCTCATCGTGCGCCCGCTCCTGCTCTGGTTGTTTCCAGACATCAGCGAGGCGCGCATCGCGTTGGCCCATTTCCTGGTCCGCAAGGCCGCGCACTTCACGGAGTACGCGATACTCGCGTTCCTGGCGGCGCGCGCTTTCCGGGGCTCGTTTCACGAGTGGTTGCGGCGCAGGTGGTTCATCATCTCGCTGCTGCTCATCATCCTCTACGCGCTCTCGGATGAGTTTCACCAGAGCTTCGTGCCCTCTCGCACGGCCTCTATTTATGACAGCATGATTGACATCGCGGGCGGCCTCACCGCGCTCCTGAAATACAAGTGGGAAGTCGGCAGGCGGAAGGATGAGAGTGTGGCTATTCAACCTGAATAGTTTTTCTCTCATCCTTACCGACTGCCGACTCTATACTTGCTTTTCAGGCTCTTTGTGCAATAGTTTTAGTGGGCCGCGATGGCGAACCGTCTTTGAAGTTGAAGCGTATAATATGTGGCGGCTGGATGTGCGTGTGAGAAGTTGGCCGCGATTCTGAAGGAGAGTGAGAAACAGTTATGGGAATTATGGATGCCCTGCGTTCGCAGTTCATCGAAGTCATAGAGTGGTTGGACAACTCCGGCAGGACGATGCTCTATCGCTTTCCTGTTGAGGGCCAGGAGATTAAGAACGGCGCGCGGCTCGTCGTGCGCGAATCACAGTCCGCCGTCTTCGTCTTTCAAGGACAGATAGCGGACGTGTTTCCTCCGGGCCTTTACACTATCGAAGGCGGCAATACGCCTGTTTTGACCAAGCTCGGCGCGTGGAAGTACGGCTTCAACTCGCCCTTCAAATCAGAGGTCTACTTCGTTAATACGAAACAGTTCACCGACCTCAAGTGGGGCACGCCGAATCCTATCATGATGCGCGACGCTGATTTCGGCATGGTGCGTCTGCGCGCCTTCGGCATCTACACGATGCGCATCATAGACCCGCGCTCGTTCATCAAGGAGGTCGCAGGCACGAACGCGCGTTTCGAGACCGATGACATTGAGGGCCAACTGAAGCGCACGCTGGTGAGTGGCTTTACAGACGCGCTCGGTGAATCGAAGATTCCCGCGCTGGACCTGGCCTCGAACTACGACGAACTGGGCCGCTTCTCGCGGACCAAGCTGAACGAAGAGTTCAAGTCTTTCGGTCTTGAGTTGACCAAGTTCATCGTCGAAAATATTTCCCTGCCGCAGGAGGTCGAGGCGGCGATGGATAAGCGCACTTCGATGGGCGTCATCGGCGATGTCAATCGTTACACGCAATTTCAGGCGGCGGATGCGATGCGCGCTGCTGCCGAGAATCCTTCGGGCGGCGCGGGCACTGGCGCAGGGTTAGGCGCGGGCTTCGCTATCGGCAACGCGATGGCCGGAGCGATGGCGAACGCCATGCACCCGTCACAGCAACAACAACCGGGCGGGCAGGGAAGCGGCGTCGCTGGCCCTGCTCAAACCAAATGCCCGAAGTGCGGCGCGGCCAACTCCGCTTCATCAAAGTTCTGCAACGATTGCGGGGCGAAGATGGAAGTTGAGACGCCGCAAGAGACCGCTTGCATCAAGTGCGGCTCACAGCTTCACGCGGGCGCGAAGTTCTGTAGCCAGTGCGGGGCCAAGCAGGAAGAGGAAAAACTGAAGTGCCCCAACTGCCAGGCCGAAGCCGCGCCGGGCGCGAAGTTCTGCAACGAGTGCGGGACCAAGATAGAGGGCGGTGGGCCAACAAATCCCCAGACATAAATTGGACCAATAAACAACAAGGGGCGCGGGCTGGTCCTTGATAAGCTTAAGATGGACCACGGGCGATTGATTAGGATACATTCCTGCAAGGTCGCCTGTGGTCCATTTTGATGAGGGGAATTTTATTTATGCTGAGAGCCTTCAGAGAACCACGCCGCGTCGTGATTACCGGGATGGGATGCGTCACGCCCATCGGCATCGGTCGCCAGGCATTCTGGAGCGCTCTGCAAGAAGGTGTGAGCGGCGTGCGGCGCATAGAGAGCTTCGACGTGAGCGAGTCTCCCGTCAAGATAGCGGCTGAAGTGCGCGGCTTCGACTGGGAGGCGCAGCTTAATCCGAAGGACCGCAAGCACGTCCCGCGCACGGTCCCGCTCGCCCTCGCCGCCGCGCGCGAGGCTCTGGAAGACGCAGCGATTCACGCGAGCGACTTGACGCTGGACGAGAGCCGCGAGATAGGCGTCGAGTTGGGAACGGGCGGCGGCGGGCTGGCTTTCACAGAGCGGCAATACTCCTACTACTACACCGGCCAGGGCCACAAGGCGAGCGTCTATACCATCCCCGCCTCGACGCACGGCGGCCTCTCAAGCGAACTCTCCATGCTCTTCGGCCTGCGCGGCCTCTCGCACATCATCTCGACGGGCTGCACCAGTTCCACAGACGCCATCGCCTACGCCGCGCAGCACATCGCGCTCGGTCGTCAGCAAGTGATGCTCACGGGCGGCGTTGATGCGCCCATCGCGCCCGGCATCCTCGCGGGCTTCAACCTCATGACAGT
The DNA here is from genome assembly GCA_034665545.1 of Blastocatellia bacterium. Lineage (GTDB taxonomy): Bacteria > Acidobacteriota > Blastocatellia > Pyrinomonadales > Pyrinomonadaceae > DASYML01. The sequence goes on along the minus strand of JAXDFO010000061.1, from coordinate 26,937 downwards.
CTTAACGGACCAGTGGAACGAAGAGCCGGAACGCGCCTCCCGTCCCTTCTCTAAAGACCGGTCGGGCATCGTGCTCGGCGAGGGCGCATGGATTTACGTGCTCGAAGATTATGAGCGGGCGATGAAGCGAGGCGCGAAGATTTACGCGGAGGTCACGGGCTACGGCGCGACGTGCGATGCCTATCATCGCGTGCGACTGGCCGAGACGGGCGACGAGCCTGCGCGCGCGATGACCCTGGCGATGAAGGACGCGGGGCTTGGGCCAACCGATGTTGATTACGTCAATCTTCACGGCACGTCAACCCGCCTCAACGACCGCATCGAAACGAATGCTCTCAAGCTCGCCTTCGGTCAACGCGCGGGCCGCATCCCGATGTCCGCCACCAAGTCGCAACTCGGACACCCGCAGGGCGCGAGCGGCGCAGCCGGACTCGGCGCGGCCCTCTGCGCCATGCACACCAACATCATCCCCCCGACCATCAACCTTGACGAGCCTGACCCGTTGTGCGACCTCGATTACGTCGCCAACCGAGCGCGCGAGGCAGATGTCCGCGTCGCCCTCTGCAACTGCATCGGCTTCGGCTCGAAAAACAGCGCGCTCGTCGTTGAAAGAATTTAAGGGTTTGAAGTTTCAAGTTTGAGGGTTCAAATTTAAAGTTGGCCCAACCTTTAAACCTTACACTTGAAGCTTCAAATTCATCGTTTATGTTTAGTCGTTTCGATAAGCGCAGCTACGAGCTAGAGCATCTGGACAAGGGCGATTATACGCCGGAAGAGTACGAGGGATGTCTGGTCGAATTGCGGCGCGTCAATGATTATCTGGGTGATGCGAGCGCGTTGCGTCGCGCGTGCCTGCCTTTGATAGAGCGGGCGCATCTCAAGAGTTTCTCCGTCCTGGATGTGGGCGCGGGGTCCGGCGAACTGTTGCGCGTCGTTGCTGATTGGGCCAACGAGACCGGGAGACGCGCGCATCTCGTCGGACTCGAACTCAACGCGCGTTCCGCAGAAGCGATTCTTGAAGAGTCTAGAGGCTTTCCCGAAATCAGTTCGATACGCGCGGACGCGCTTCATCTTCCCTTCGCGGATGATAGCTTCGACTTCGCCATCTGTTCGCTCTTTACGCATCATTTCAAGGACGAGGGGGTCGTGGCTATCCTGCTTGAGTTGAGCCGCGTGGCGCGTCGCCGCATCTTCGTGATAGACCTGCATCGCCACCCGCTCGCCTATTACCTGTATACGACGGTGGGCCAACTCTTCCTTCGCAATCGTTTGATAAGAGAAGACGGCGCGCTCTCCATTCGTCGCGGCTTCAAACCGCGCGAGCTACAACGCCTGGCCCAACGCGCGCATCTCTCCAACATACAAGTCGAACGCCGCTTCCCTTTTCGTCTCGTCCTGAGCGCGGGCACTGCCCGCTTATGATTCGTCATGTTTGAATCTGCGAAAACTTATGATGTGTTGATTGCGGGGGGCGGCCCGGCGGGGGCGAGCGCGGCGATTCACCTGGCGATGGGCGGGGCGCGCGTGTTGCTGGCGGAACAGAAAAAGTTTCCGCGCGCAAAGCTCTGCGGGGAATTTATCTCGCCGGAATGTTTGGACCACTTCGAGCGTCTGGGCGTGATGGAGCGCATGAAGCGTGCGGGAGGCATAGAGCTTTCGGAGACTATCTTTTATTCGCGCGGCGGGAGCAGCGTGGGCGTGCCGTCGGAGTGGTTCGGGACGGGCGCGGGCGGCGCGCTCGGCCTCAGTCGCGCGGAGATGGACCAGCGTCTCTTGTCGCGCGCGCGCGAGGCTGGCGTGGACGTGTTGGAGGAGGCGCAGGCGAGCGGCTTGTTGATGGATGGAGGAAACGTTCGCGGCGCGCGTTTGAAGATCAAAGGGGAAGTCCTTGATTATGATGCGCGCGTGACGATAGATGCGACGGGGCGCGCGCGCGTTCTCGCGCGGCGTGTTGATGATGAGAGAAAAGCTAAGCGGGATAATAGGACCAGGCGCGCGACGCTCGTCGCGTTCAAGGCTCATCTTGAAGGGGCGCGGGGCGAGGATGGACGTTGCGAAATCTACTTCTATCGCGGCGGCTACGGCGGGTTGAACAGTGTCGAAGGCGGCCTCAGCAATCTCTGTTTCATAGCGGCGGCGCGGGACGTGCGCGCGTGCGGGAGCGACCCCGAAAGAGTGTTGAGGGAAGTCGTCTGTTCAAATTCTCGCGCGGCCCGGACGTTGGCCCATGCCGAGGCTCGTTCGGAGTGGTTGAGCGTCGCGCTGGAAGGCTTCGGTCGGCATGAGCTTGTTCCGGCTGAAGGCTTGCTGGCGGTGGGCGATGCCGCGTCGTTCATTGACCCGTTCACGGGCAGCGGGATGTTGATGGCGTTGGAGAGTGGGGAACTCGCGGCGCGTACGGTCGCGCGCTGGTTGCCCATGCTCAGGACGAATGAATCTTTCAAGATGATGGCGAAGGATTACGAGGCTGGTTATCTTGAACAGTTCAACGCGCGCCTGCGCGTCTGTTCGATGCTGCGGCGCGCGGCCTTCGTCCCGCGACTGGCGGAGGCTGCCATCTTCGCGCTCGGAGCGAGCGACCGCGTGCGCCGTCGTCTCGCGCGCTCAACGCGCAGGCGCGCGGAGTCTGTGAAAGCGGAATAGGTTGTCTACTTGTTTTTGATGAGGACGGTCGTGCGCTCTGTGACGCTCGGCGGCGGTTGAACTATCTCAGCCGTATTAATGGGCCTGGAATCAATCAACGAGGGCGCGGGCTCCTGTGTCGAAGGCAACTCGGAACGGCGTTCGTTGGCGTTGGGTAAGGCGGACCCAGGCATACGCTTTTCGGGCAACGCGCTCTCGCCGAAGAGACGCACGTACATTATCTGCGTCATCCCAGCCAGGAAGACCGTCAACGGAATCAAAAGAGGGGCGGGCGAATCAAAGATTGCGCTCAGGCCGATGGCGAGCGGCATGAGCACTATGCTGAAGAAGAGCAGCTTGGCCCCGATACGTGTTCCTTTATGATGGCGCAGGGATAGTTTCCACAACTTCGCGGCCTCGCGCGCCGCGAGCACTTCGTTACCGTTGAGCAGTTCGACAACGGGGCCGAGCGCAAATCCGCAGCGCGAACAAAACCGCACGCTCTCCGAAAGTTGCTGCTGGCTGCATTTGGGGCAGTACATTTTAAACCCTCACTCGAATGAAAGACGCGACCTCATACAATTGCAAAAGACGGTTACGATGAAGAGGCTCGCAAAGTTCTCGGATAACCCTTTATGCGGCGGTCGCATCCAGACCGACCAGGCGCAGGAGGTCTGCGAAACGCGCGTCGGCGCGGAGGTTGTCAAAGAGCGGGTCAACCTTGAGCCAGACCAATCCTTCGGAGCGGTTGTCGCAGGCCGTTTGCAGCCACTCAAAGGCGCGCTCCTTCTCATCGAGGGCCGTGTAAATCGCCGCGATATAGTAGGGCGAGACGTAGCGTCTCTTTGACAGTTGGGCCAATTGGTCCAGCACGCCCTGCGCTTCATCGCGTTGGCCCAGCGCGGCGTAGGCGTGGCCCGGCGCGGCGGTCATCAATGGATGGCCGTTGGAGAGCGTCTCCGCCTTTTGATATTGCGCGATGGCTTCCTCGAAACCGGATTCCTGCGCGTGGGCCAGGCCGAGTAGAAAGTGGGCCATGTAAAAGTTCGGGTCCATCTCAAGCGTCTTGCGATACTCCTCAATGGCGCGGTGATACTGCCTTGTGAGGAAGAAGTACCAACCGACGCCCGCGTTGATGGGCAGCGAGAGCGGGTCCAGTTCGCGCGCGAGTTCTATCTGTTCGAGGGCTTCATCGAAGCGGCCCATCGCGCCGAGGTACATCGCGTACCAGTGATGCGCGGTCGCATAGTTCGGGTTCAATTCGATGGCGCGGCGATAGGCGCGTTCGGCCTTGTGCCAGTGCCAGTCGAAGATATGCACGTAGGCGACGGATGCGTGGGCCTCGGCCAGAGTGTCGTCAACTTCAAGCGCCTTGATGGCGGCGGCCCTCGCCTTCGGCATCGCCTCCGACGGCGGGAGCGCGGAATATTCGACCGAGCCTAAGAGCGCGTAGGAATCGGCCAGCCCCGTGTAGGCCAGAGCATAGTTAGGGTCTTTATCAATCGCCTGCTGAAAATATTCGACGCCCTTCTTCAAGCCTTCGAGCGTGCGCTTGTTCCAGTAGAAGCGGCCCATGAGATAGATGCGATAGGCTTCTGGGCTTTCCGTGTAACGCTTCGCCAGCCGTTTCTTCTGTTCGCCGCTCAGGGTCGAAAGCAGTTTCTCCGAAATGACGCGCGCTATCTCCTCCTGCACCGCGAACAAGTCCGAAAAGTTCAGATTGTACTGCTCGCCCCAAAGCTGCGAGCCGTCCTCCGCATCAACCAACTCGGTCTGAATATTGAGCGTCTCGCCGCGCTGCAAGACTCTGCCCGTGAGCACCGCGCGCACGTTCAATTTATGGCCGACTTCGCGCGGGTCAACTTCGCGCGCCTTGTAACGAAAGACCGTGCTGCGCGCCATGACTCTGAGAGAAGTCAGTTGCGAGAGACTGTTGATGATGCTCTCCGTCATTCCGTCCGAGAGATAATCCATGCTCGCATCGCTGCTCGCGTTCATGAACGGCAACACGGCGAGGGCGACCGGCGCTTCCTCCGCCAACTCCTCTTCAACCATGCCCGCGTGCGCGCCTTGCGATAGCATGCCTCCCATCGTAAAGCCGTTGTTCTCGTGCGCGACCTCCTTGACCGGAAGCCTGAAGCGATAGCCGCGCTTCGGCACGTTCTCTATAAACTGCTCTTTATTCTCGCCCGCCCCCAGTGTCTTTCTGAGCAGCGAGACGTTGACGGCGACGATGTTCTCTTCGACCGCCGTGTTGGGCCAGACGCGGTTGATGATGGTCTCCTTCTCGACGACATGGCCGCTATTCTGGACCAGTAACAGGAGCGTCTCGAAGGCTTTCGGCGTGAGGGCGACGGGCTTGCCATCGCGCAGCAGGACGTGCTCAGCCGTGTCCAGTTGGAACGGCCCGAACTCGTAAAGATGCCTCGGTGTTTCGCTCGTCATAGCCCACCTGCCAGCGCGAACTTTAAGAAATCTTTAAGAACTATTTAAGCGCCTTTAAAGGACTTCGGCGGCGCACTAGGATATGCTTCGCGCCGCGAAAGACCGGACAGAGATGTTGTTCGGCGCAAAACGTTTGATGCGATGCTTATTGTAGGTCAAGCCCGGCAAAAGGCAAGTATGAAGTCGGCGGGATGAGGGATGAGAGACGCGCTATTCAACCGTTGAATAGTATTTCTTTCATCCCTCATCTTGCCCACTTCCGACCTTGCTCTTCAACACATCCCGGAGAATATGATGCTCAAAAAGTTTCTCACATGCACGCTCATCGTACTGGTCCAGATGATGTACGCTGGTCCAATATACGCGCAGACCGCCGCAACGGCGACGAAGACGGATGCGCCCATCCAGAAAGTTAAGCGAGAGATAGAGAAGCTCAACACGAACGGGAAAAACATAGCCAGAGTCAAGCTCAACAACGGCACGAAAATGAAGGGCTATATCACGCAGGCCAACGAGGACAACTTCGTTATCACGGACAAGCACGGCCAGAAGAACACCGTCTCTTACACCGACGTGCGCGAAGTGAAGAAGGGCAGCGGCCTTTCCAGGACCAGCAAGATTCTCATCGTCGCGGGCATCGGCGTCGCGGTCTTGGTCACGATTGTCGCGGTCTCTTTCGCGCATGGCCTGGGCGACTTTGGCCCTGGCGGTATCAGCGGGTACTAAAGAGAACGATTCGACTCAGGCGGAGGGCTTTCAAAACTTAGAGACGACGGCTGCGTTCGCTTCATGTGGGCAAGCGTAAGCGACGCTTGCAACGCATGCATGTTTTGCGGTACAAAGGCAACGCGTTCGTTGAAGAGACTGCTCCCGAAGCATTGGTCTGGCCGCCCCTCGCATGCTCTCGACGCGAGTTGTGCCACCTTCACTCCTGAACGCGACCGTTGAGCTTACTGACAATTTACCGCGACCCGCTTTCGTTCTCTCTCTACCTTGTGTGTGCGAGCCGAGAACACGTCTGTCCTCGTGCAACGCGCGCGGGCGCGCTCGAAACTGTTTGGCGAAATTTTTCGAGAACTCTATTTCTCAGCCTTTCTGAAGGAGATTAAGATAATGCGTGAGTTCCCTCCGCAATGGCTCAAGGCCACTTTCCGGCTGGCGCTTTTATGCGCCGCCACACTCTTCTGCGCGAGCGCTTCACTGGGCCAGTCACAGTCCAATGCGGCGGACTTGAGCGGCACTGTGCGCGACCCCCAAGGCGCAGTCGTCATCAATGCGACCGTCACCGCGCGCAACCTGGCGACGGACTTTACGCGCTCGGCCAACACCAATAGCGACGGCTACTACCGGATTTTAAACTTGCCGCCAGGCGAGTATGAGGTGGCGGTCGAAGCTCCCAGTTATAAGAAAGCCGTGGCCCCCTCTTACAAGCTCACCGTCGGAGCCAGCGCGGATTTGGACCTCACGCTTGAGGTCGGACAGGTGAGCGAGGTCGTCAACATCTCTACGGAGGACCAGCCGGTCGTAGAGACCACCCGCACGACCGTCGCCAACACCATCGAGCAGGAGCGCATCAACAACTATCCCATCAACCAGCGCGACTATCTGGGCATCTCCACCACCATCTCGACCGTCAATCGCGGCAATGACCGCCCGATTGGCCCGGCGCCCTCTTCCGGTCTCAACATCGGCGGGCAGCGCGGTCGTTCGACGCTGGTCCAGGTTGACGGCGCGGACAACACGGACAACTCCGTCAACGCCTCTCGCTCGACCGTTTCGCAGGAGGCCGTGCAGGAATTTCAGGTGGCGACCAACTCCTACGCGCCCGAATTCGGACGCGCCACCGGCGGCATCATCAACGTCGTGACCAAGAGCGGGACCAAAGATTTTCGCGGCGATGTCTTCGGCTTCCTGCGACACAAATCAATCCAGGCGCGCAACGCCTTCGCCCCTATCATTGACAACGATCCGAGCAAGAAGCCGGGCTTCACGCGCGTTCAATATGGCGCGACTCTCGGTGGGCCAATCGTGCGTGACCGCACCTTCTTCTTCTCGGCCTTTGAACAGCGTCGTCGTCAAGAGTCAAGCTTTTTCACTTCCAACGTCGGGTCGGGCCTGACTTCGAGCGTCACCATCGGCGCGCCCTTTCTGCCCTTCGCGAATGTCTATAGCAACCTGACGGCGGCGCAGGCATCCTTCATCCAGGGCGAACTGGCGAGCGGCAATCCGACGCGCATCAGCCAGGCGATTACGTATGCGACCTTCGCCTCTGCGGGCGGGCAGACCGCGCTCAACGGGACGAGCACGCTGCGCAGTCCGGGCGGCGCGATTACGGCTGGCAGCGTCATCGGCAGCCGCTTCTTCATCTCCGGCGCGCCGGTTCCTTTGACGGCCAACGCGGCGGGCCAACTGATAGCCTTTCGCCCGTTGTCGGGGTTGGCCCAGGTCTTTCCGATTTCCGAATCCACGACCTTCTTCTCCACACGCGTAGACCACAAGATTAGCGACAGCCAGCAACTCTCCGCGCGCTTCGGTTATAACCCCAGCGACCTCTCAGGCATTCAAGACGAGTCGCAGAATCAGACGCTCGGCCAGAACGATTTTTCGCGCACGGGCATTCAAACCTTGCGCGACCTCTCCTTCGTCACTTCTCTGACGAGCACCATCTCCAACTCTCTCGTCAACGAAGGACGCTTCAGCTTCTCGCGTCGTCACGCGACCTTTAGCTCGCAGACGCAGGACGGTCCCGCGCTGCAAATCGCGGGCACGGCCTTTATTGGACCAAATCCTTTCTCGCCCGTGGACCGCGTCGAGAAACGTTTTCAGATGACGGACAATGTGAACTGGGTCTACGGTTCGCACACCTTCAAGTTCGGCGGCGATGTCAACTTCGTTGATGTCAAGGCGAGTTTCCAGTTGAACTTCCCCGGCCTCTTCAACTTCGGAACCTTCGCCTTGCAGCCCTTCATCACGGGCCTCTCTGCGAGCGCGCCGTCGCTGACGCCCGTGCAGTCTTACGGCGCGGGGATTCCTTCGGTCTTCATCGAAGGCTTCGGCAATCCGAACAGTTCCATCAAGAATCGCCCGCTCGCTTTCTTCGCGCAGGATTCATGGAGGATTCGCCCGAACCTGACCTTCAACTATGGCGTGCGTTACGATGTCGAGTTGACGGACACGATTGCGCCGGTTCCTTTCACGGACCCGCTCTCGCACATCGCGCTCACCGCAGGCGATTTGCAAACCGCGCAGGATGTGGTGGGCGTGCAGCAGGGCTTCCCGCGCGATAAGAATAACTTCGCGCCGCGCGTCGGCGTGGCCTGGGACATCAACGGCGACAACAAGACGGTCCTGCGCGCCGCCTACGGTATCTTCTACGACCACCCACTGCTCGCCATCGCCTTCAACTCCGACATCGCAGACGCCTCGCAGCAACAGCAGTTCACGACCGTTCTTCCCGGCAGCCCTTCGCCCACGGCCAACCTGAACCTCTTGCAGATTTTTCAAGGCACGGTCATCCCCGGCGTCACTCCGGGCGTCGCCGCGAGCACGCAGTATCTCAACGGGCGCATACGTTTCAACGACCAGACCTTCCCTGGCTTTGGTCCAGTCCTACCGTTCACCCTGGCGGTCGCCAAAGACTTTCAATACGCCTACGCGAATCAGGCCAACCTGACCATCGAACGACAGGTCAGCAAGGACACTTCCGTTTCGGCCAGCTACATCTTCGTCGGCGCGCATCACCTGCCGCACCCTGAAGATGTCAACGCGCCGCGCACGGACCTCCTCGCCGAAAACTTCCGTCGCTTCGCGGTCGGCAACCCCGCGCTCTGCGGGACCAACGCCGCCTGCCTCGCCAACGGAAGATTCCCGACGAGCTTCGGTGAAGCGGTGCTCTTCCCGATTCCGACGACCAGCAACGCGCTCTTCACGGTGCGCGTGCCCGGTCTTGTCGCGGTCAACAACCTGACGAGCCAGGTCATCGTCAGCCCGCTCGCGGCTAACTTCTTCCGTCCCTCCGCGCCGAACTATTTCTTCGTCAGTTCGGTGACGGGCGGCGCGGTGACGCCAGCCGTTTTCAACGGCGCGATAGCGGGCAGCTTACGCACGCCCGGAGCCATCTCGCCCTTCGGCGACGTGAGCGCGCAGCTTTCGGACGGCAATTCGAGTTACAACGCGCTGAACCTGGAATTGAAGAGACGCTTCTCGAACAACTTCCAGTTCCTGGCCTCCTACACGCTCTCGCATTCGATTGACGATTCTTCGGACTTGCAGACGCTGCTCAAGCCGCAGGACAATCGCAACTTCCGCGCCGAGCGTTCGGACTCGCTCTTCGACCAACGCCATCGCTTCGTCTTTAGCGGCGTGCTGATGGCTCCCAACGCGTGGCGCAACTCTTCCAGCTTCACGGAGCGTTTCTTCGCGGACTTCGCCATCGCCCCGATTCTCGAACTCTCTTCGGGACGCCCCTTCAACATCATCACGGCGACCGACACCAACGCAGACCTCCAAAGCTCTAATGATCGTCCGAGCGTCGGCGCGAACGGCGCGCTCGTCCTGCCCGCGTTTCTGACGAGCGGCAATCTGGGACGCAATAGCGGCATCACGCACAAATACGCATCCTTAGACCTGCGCATCCAGCGTCAGGTTCGCTTCGGCGAACGTTATCGCCTGGACCTGATTGCCGAGGGCTTCAACCTCTTCAATCGCTTCAACGAGGCCGCCGCATCGCCCTTCTTCGACGATGTCAACGCCTTCAACCAGCGCGCGGGCAACGGTCGCTACTTCAGCCGCTCGACCGCCGCCTACGACCCGCGTCAATTCCAGTTCGGCATCAAGTTCAACTTCTAAACCTCTAAGCCGAGACTGAGCAGTTGGATAAAAAAGGAAGCGACCGGCGGGCCCAATAAGCTGCCGGTCGCTTCTCTTTTATGGTCCAGGCATGTTTCTATAGAATAGCTTTCATGAAAGCGAACCTAACAAACGCTGGCGGCATCCACATGTTGCCGTATAAACTCTCTCCAAGCATCTGGCGAGTCTTGAATCGTTGGCGAGAGCCGGAAAGAATTCTTATCAATATGAAGAGCAAATATTTGACACGCATCATCGCCCTGGGAAGCGCGGTCCTGGTCTGCGCCATCATATCTAACGCGCAGTCGGGCGCGAGTCGCCCGCGCCGCGTCAACCCGCAACCGCCCGTCTCAAGCGCCGGAAACACGGGCGAGAGTTCACGCCAGCCCGCGCGCACTTCTCGCCAGTCATCCGACAGCCCTTTGCTGACGCCCGTCAATGCGACGGCCACCGCGCCGTCTTCGACTCCGACTTCGACCGCCTCATCCACGCCGCGCGCAGACACCGCGCATGCTTATACCTTGCTTCAACAGAAGCAGTATGCGGCGGCGGCCAGCGAGGCCAGGCAACTTGCCGCAGGCAATCCGACGGACCCCGAAGCATGGAAGATAGCGGGCTTCGCAGAGTACAACCTGAAGCAGTACGAAGAGGCGGCAGTTGACTTACAGCGCGCGCTGGACCTGCAACGAGGGGCCGGACAGGAGGACGCGAACACTGTGGACGCGCTCGGTCAGGCTTATGTGCTGACGGAAAAATTCGAGCAGGCTCTGCCGCTTCTCGTCAACGCCACGACGCGCAAGGGAACGACGCCCGACGCGGCCATGCTCTACTATCGCGGCGTCGCGGAATATCGCACGGGCAAGACGCCCGACGCCGAACGCTCGTTCAACGCGGCGGTCAAGGCCAACCCGAAGGATGCGGCCTCGCTCTATTATTTGGGCCAACTCGCCTACGCACGAAACGACCTCGACGGGGCCATCTCCGCGCTCAATCGCTCGACTCTGATTGACACGCGCGTCGCCTCCGCCTGGGCCTTGCTCACCACTTCATACTTGCGCCGCGCCGCCGCCGCGACCGTTCCCGCGAAGGCCGATGCCGATTACCTGAGCGCGGTGCGCGCCGGTGAATCGCTCAACAGGTTGAAGACGGATGCGGACGCGGCGACGCTCTTCGGCCAGGCATTGATAGGGGCCAAGCAGTACCCGCGCGCCGCGACGGTGCTCGAACGCGCCGCCGCCGGTGATGATGCCAAAGGCGTCACGCTCTACCTGCTCGGCGTCGCTCATTCAAGGTCCAAGAATTTTCCGAAAGCCATCGCCGCGCTCGAACGCGCCTCGGCCAAATCGCCTGACGATGTCAACGTCTATCGTGAACTGGGCTATGCTTATGAAATCACGAAGCAGTACGCGAAGGCGCTCGCCACTTACGAGAAAGGCATGAGCCTCGCGCCCAACGATGCGGACTTCAAAGAGTCAGCCGAGCGCGTCCGGCCCTTCGCCAAATAAGATGAGTTTCAGCATTTCAAGTTTAAGGCTTCGAGGCGGTCTCAACCTTAAACTTGAAACCTGCGTCGGCAAGCGGTAGCATCCTCTTTATGAAAAACAGGCTTCTCAATGGTCGTCGCGCGCGGAGGGTGATGTGGGCTGCGGTCATCGCCGTCGCGTTTGTCTCAATGCTTTCAAGCGGGGCGTGGGCCGCGTCCTGGAATAACATCGAACCGCTCAAGTCCAGGCGCGCAGATGTCGAGCGCATTCTGGGCGCGCCGCTCAACGGTGGGCCGGGCACATCCGGCACGCTGCGCTTCAAGGTCATGGGCGGCACGGTCACAATCACCTTCGTCACGGCCCGTTTCATCGCCAACAAAAAACTGTACCCCGCGCTCGAAGGCTCCGTGCTTGAGATAATCTTGCAGCACGAACATTCGACGGACACGCCGGAGTCCATGAACTTGACGAAAAACTCCGACTTCAAACGCCAGGACGTGCAGGGCGGCTCCATCTTTCTCAACCAGAAGGACGGCATCACCTATACCTTCGTCGGCGGGCAACTGAAGACCACGCGATACTCCCCGGCCGCCGAAATACTGGCGCGCTCAAGAAAAGGATAGCCGGACAGTAACAAGTGACGAGTGACAGTTGACAAGAGAGAGACGAGTTCTTGACCGTCACGTTTCTGGTTCTGCTATTTCCCGTCACCCGTCACACGAGACCCGTCGCCGCGTTTATGCTGTACCGCAACCTGCTGGTTGATGCGCTGAGAGAACGGCGCGATGATTTCATGCGCTTTGACCGCGCGTGGCGTGAGGACGTGCGAGATTACGCGCGCCGCTTGCGCGGGCTGGACGGGCAGACGGCGCGAGTTGTGCGAGAGAGTGTCGGGGCGGCCAAAACGCCGGGCGCGCTGCCCTCTGAGGAATTGGACCAGCACGATTCATTCGTGGTCCAATTCGGCAGGAGTTGGCGCACGCACGAGGAGGCGCGTCGCTGGGCCATTGACGCGCTGCAAGAGCGCGTGACCTTCGCGGCGGACGGCAGCCAGCTTTTGCCCGGCAGGGAAATCACGTTGCCCGTCGCAGCCGTGCAGGTCGCCTGGTTTGAAAATCCGCACACGCGCGAGGGCGGTTATCGCAAGGAGGCTCGCTTCTCCATCGTCTCGCCCGTCGAATTGCTCGAAGGCTCTGCGGATCGTTTGAGCGCGGAGACGGTGGTCGGGCTGCATCGCTTCAGGATGGAGACGGAAGCTGTGCGCGCATTTCTCGAAGCGAAAAAGGGATGGCGCGGGCGCGGCGAGCGGACCCCGGTGGCATTCTTCGATGGCACTTTGTTGATGTCGTTCGCTTTGCCGCAGACGAAGATTCAGGATGCGTATGTGGATGCGCTAGTCGAATTGGTCCGGGTTTCGAGAGAGACGGAAGTTCCGCTCGTGGGGTTTATAGACCAGAGCTATGCGCGCGATGTGGTGCGCTTGCTGGATGCGCTTGATGAGAGGGAATCTGGCTCGCGCAGTCGTTCTCTGTATGACGCGCAGCTTTTGCACGCGAGCGACGAGACGTTCGCGCCCGCGCTCGGCGGGTGGGGCGACCGCACGATATTTTATTACTGCTTGCGCGAAGGCTTGAGCGCGCGCTTTCTGGATGAGAGGGGCGTCCCGCTCGTCGGCTTTACTTACTTGCAGACGACCGGCGATAGCGCGCCCGCGCGACTAGATGTTCCGGCATGGATTTATGAGGCCGGATTGTTGGATGATGTGGTGGACGCTGTGCGCGCCGAATGCGTCGGGGGCCTCGGCTACCCTTACGCGATTGAGACGGCGGACGCGGCTGCCGTCATTACGGGGCGCGACCGCGAACAGTTCCTTCGCGCCATCGCGGAATTCGCGGAGCGAGAGAGCTTCGCCTTCAGCGTCTCGCGCAAGGCTTTGAGTAAGGTTCGCAGACGTTAGTTCTCAAATTTAGTTTTCAAGTTGTAGGGTCGTCAGTGTGTTGTATGAGTAGCGAAAGAGACCCGGAGCGAGGAGAAAGAGACGCCTCTCAAGGGGCGTCGGATTGGACCAGTTATCAACGCGCCTGCAACGCGTGCGGAACAACGGCGCGGCGCGCGTCCGCCAGATTTTGCGCGACGTGCGGGGGCATGTTGGAGGGCGGTTACTTTCCGGCTGATACCTTGCGCGCCTCTTATCACAGGCGTTATCAAGAGGCCGCTCAAGGGAGATTTATGAACCGCGCGGAGGTGGCTGCACCGATGCTCAAAAACTTTCCTTCGGAGAATCGCAACGGGGCTTCGACGACCGCGCTCGCCTTCGTTACCTACTCGCTGGTTCCGTACCTGGGAATCCTTTTTTGTCCCGGCGCGCTAGTGATGGGAAGCATAGGACTGGTCCGTTCCATACGCGCTCCGCACGCAGGCGGACGCCGCGCATCTTACACCGGCATCCTGCTCGGACTGCTCATCCTCTGCCTACAGCTTTTCCTCTGGTGGCTGCTCTACAAAGTGCCGCAATGGACCAGAATGCCGTGATGACATCTGCCCGGTTAATTTATGCTGAAGCTTGCCAAGATAGTTAAATCGAATTCGCACGTTGATTACGTGGGGCGGATAATTGATACGCTGGATGCAGATGAGCCGCCGTCTGCGACCGATTACGGCTTCGCGCAGTTCGTCTCGATGCCTTTGCCGGATGGGCCGGACGTGGTCGGCATCATCTACAATTCTTTGCTCGCCAATCCGGATTATGGAAACTATGGGCCGAGGCTTTCGACTGTCGCGGACCTGCACGTGCTGAGTCCTGACTATCTCAACGAGCAAGGCTTGTTGGTCGGCATACTGTTGCTCGGATGGCGCGAGGGCGACGGCGCAGTCAATCATCAGGCCGTGCCGCGCCGCGTCATTCCCGTCAACCAGGAGGTCTATCATCTGGATGATGCGGGCGTGCAGGCGTTTCATAAGGACGCGGACGGGCGCATACAGTTGCACTACTACTCGCAGGCGGTCGCGCACGCCGGTCCATTTAGCGGTCCTCTCATAGAGGCCGTCATCGAACAGCTTGAGCCAGCCTGCGCGCCCGAAGAGCGGCAGCGTCTTTGTGTGCTCAAACAAACGCTCGTGTGGCAACGTACGGTCGGCGGAATGCGTCTCTAACAGCAGCCGATGAACGATGGGCCGTAGACTTTGGGCCAACTCCAAGCCTCCCGCCCGTGTCTATTCATTGCACACTCCAAATATTCGCAGCATTATCAGTTGAGGAGAAGATTTAGGATGAGAAAAGCATATCGCATAATCGCTCTGGGCCTACTACTGGCGGGGTCGCTGTCGAGCGTCGCGCTGGCGCAGAGACCCAGAAGCGTGAGCACGGGCGACCCGGCTAAGACAGGCGCGACCGCCATGCCGACGCCCGCGCCCGCGCCTTCCACAGTCAAGGCCAAGTATGAGGGCGGCGTTTTCGGTTACGAAAAAAAGCTGGATGGCACGTTGAATTTTGATGATGGAAACAAACGTCTGGTCTTTCGCAAAGACCAGAAGGAAATTCTCTTCATCCCTTATGAAGCGGTGACTTCCGCTTTCGCGGACACGAAATCCAGGCAACCCAGGGCCGCAACCGTCGTCGGCAGTTTGCCTTCCCTTTACACGCTGCCCGCGCGATTCATCAAGCATAAGGTCCAGTATCTGACGCTTCAATACCGCGACCCCGACACGAAGGTCGCGGGCGTCACCAGCTTCAAACTTGAGAACAAAGACATCCTCGCCTCCGTGCTCAACACGCTCGCGGGCAAGGCCAGCCTCACGCCGCGCGGCGACATCTACGTCAAGCGCAAACAGCAGGAGGATGAAGTCGCCAAGCCGGACAAGTGAGACGCGCGATATTCGCAATACTGGTCCAGCATCAATCGCATTGGTTGAAAAAAGAGAGCCGCAGGAAACATCTCAAGAGGCCATTTCCTGCGGCCTTTTTCTCTCTCTTAATCAAAGCCGCGCAGGGGCAACTCCGAAGCGCGTTGCAGCCAGTTGTCCGGGCCATAGTAACTGTCGCCCTCTATCATGTGCAGCGTGTAAGCGTGGCGCGATTTCTCGGACCTGTTCGGATAGCTCATGTGCGGCAGAAGGCCGTTGAGGATAATGAGCGTGCCCGCTCTCGCTTCGAGCGGGACCAGTTCTTCTAGAGGCCATGAATCATGGTCCAGAATCTCGAAGCGCGTGCCGCCCTCCGGCGCGCGCACGAAACGTTTTTTGAGGCCCGCTTGATGGCCGCCCGGAATGGCCCACAGGCAGCCGTTCTCAATGGTCGCATCTTCGAGCGCGAACCAGAGTCCGACGACGCTGAGAGGCTCCGTGTAGAGGAACGTCGCGTCCTGGTGACAGGTCACTTCGCCGCCGATGTTGGGTTGCTTGAAGATGTACATTGACTGGACCAGTAACGGTCGCTTGTATCCGAGGTCCGCACTTAATTGGACCAGTTCGGGAGCCCGCGAGAAGTTTTCAAAAACTGGATCGAGGTCGTGCAGCGCGTGGCCTATCTTGTTCAACGAACGCTCCTTGCTTTGATTCAATCGCCCGTCTGGAAGAAAGGCTTCCTCTTCAAAGAAGAAGCTGATGCGCGCACCCGATTCCAGAAAGTAATCGTCGCTCGTGCGCGTCTGCTCGCGCGTAGAGAAGATTGAACGAACGCCCGCCGGGTCAAATTCCCGGACCAATTCGGCGGCACGAGCGCGCAAAGCGGCGCACTCTTGCGTGCTCTTGAAATCTTCTATGAGAAGAAAACCATCGTGCTCGTATTGCGCCAGTTGTGCGGGCGACAATCGCTTCATCTGTGGCCGCGCTCCTTATACAAATCAGTCGCTCTCCGCTATTATATGAGAAATTCAGGTGGCAAGGGGTGAAATCAAAATGAGCAAGGTTATCGTTTACGGCGCGGACTGGTGCGGGGATACGCGGCGGACGCTGCGACAGTTGGAGAGGCGCGGCGTGGACCATGAATACGTTGATGTCGAGCAGGATGAGCGGGCTTCTAACTGGGTCAAAGAACAGAACGGCGGCAAGGAACGCAAGCCGACTTTGAAGATAGGCGAGCGCGTGCTCTCAGTGCCAGACGAGCGTGAATTGGAAGAGACGCTCAAGGCGGAAAACTTGCTCGGCCAGGCAAGATAAAAATCGCCTCATTTACATCTGACCTGTGAATACTCATAGCCAGGCATATCATGTCATCACGGGAGTCTTGCGCGTCGCGCTCGTGGCCGCGCTGCTCGGCGCGGGCTGGTCCATTTATCAGAGCTTGCCAAGCGGCGGCTCCTCCGTAGCGACGAAGGACGCGGAAGACGAGACTTCGCTGTTGATAGTGCTGCGCCGCTCGCCGGATGAGTCGCGCGCCGCGCTGGACATCCCGGTCGAAATGTACCGGACAGACATCTCTGCTGTGTGGCGCGAGTATTCATCCGAGCCGCGACCGGGCGTGCGCTTCGAGGATTTTCTGGCGCGGCATCTCAAGAATCGTCCTTCCGTGATGACTAAATTGGACCAGCGCGGGCAGGCGACAGTCACGCTCGCGCCCGGCAGGTGGCTGGTCCACGCGCTGCTCAACGGGCCGGAGAATGTCGAGTGGCGACTGGCCGTCAACGTCGCTGGCCGCACGCAGACTGTAGAACTAACGCCGGAAAACTCCTACGCGCGGACGAAGAGTTTTTAACTCAGGAGCCAGAAGCCAAGAGCCAGGAGTCAGAAGGGTTGAATGGAAAACTAACCGCGTGTTTCGTCCCGGCAGGATTACTTATCTTCATTCGACGCACATCTGAAATTTGCTGGCTTCGCTTTTCTACTGGCTTCTGGCTCCTGGCTCCTGACTCCTGTTTTTATGCTCGCACTAAGATATGAAAATGGCCGCGTGGCGGTCTCGGAGATGGCGCAACCGAATAATGTGGAAGAGGCTCTGGTGCGCGTGACGATGTCCGGGATTTGCAATACGGACGTGGAGATCGTGCGCGGCTACGCGGGGTTTGAGGGCACTATCGGGCATGAGTTCGTCGGCGTGGTTGAGAGCGCGCCGAATAGTTCTTTGGGGTTGGGCCAACGAGTGGTCGGGGAGATTAACGCTGGGTGCGGCTCTTGCGCGTTGTGCGTCGCGGGCGATGCGCGTCATTGTCCGCGTCGCACGGTGCTGGGCATAGTGGGCCGCGACGGCGCGCACGCGGAATTTTTACAGTTGCCCGTCGTCAATCTACTGCCAGTGCCCGCGAGCGTGCCGGACCAACGGGCCGTCTTCACGGAACCTCTGGCCGCCGCCTGCGGGATTCTGGAACGCGTGCCATTCATCAACGTGGAGACGCGCGTGGCCGTCATAGGCGACGGCAAACTGGGCCAATTATGCGCGCAAGTGTTGGCCCTCACGGGAGCGCAAGTTTTGCTCGTAGGCAAGCACGCGGACAAACTGCGGCTGGCTGCGGCGCGCAGCATCGAAACGGCGATGGTTGATGAAGCGCAAGGGCGCGCTCGCTCGTTTGATGTGGTGGTCGAAGCCTCCGGGGCCGAGAGCGGTTTCGAGATGGCGTTGGACCTCTTGCGACCGCGCGGCACGCTCGTGCTGAAATCAACTTTTCACGGCGCGACGAAGATGAATGCGGCGCGCATCGTCGTTGACGAGATAAACATCACAGGCTCGCGCTGCGGTCGTTTCGCGCCCGCGCTGGACCTCTTGGAGCGCGGCGCGGTGGATGTCGAGAGCTTAATCAGCGAACAATACTCGCTGGCCGACGGCGTGCGAGCCATGCAGCGCGCCACTAAGAGCGGCATCATGAAAGTCATGCTCAAGCAGGGTTAAAACAACGGATAGTAGTCAGTGGTTAGTAAAGCCTTGAGAGCGGTTGAAGAGTTTCTTCTGAACACTGTCCACTATTCAGTGTCTTTGTTATACTTGAGAGACTTTCTTGTGTTGAAGTCAGGAACCCTTCTGAGGGGATGATGGTGGGCGGCATGCGCCGGAGCGCGTGCCAGGTCTTAAAAGCTTTAATGAAAGAGTTGTAAGGGAAAGCGGTGTTTTATGTACGAGCTTCCGAAAGATAACATGACGGACACGGAGCGGACGATTTTGCGTAAGCTGCGCGTGTGGATTGTGGCGTTGGGTGTGGCCTGTCTGGCGGGCGGCATCGGCATCGGGGCGATGCTGGCGGGGCGTCCCGCCGTCGCGCAGAACGAGGCGCAGATAGCGCGCGCGCCCGAAGCCCTCTCGGCTTCGTTCGTCGAGATTGCCCGGCACGTCGAACCGGCGGTCGTCAATATTGATACCAAGACGGCCGCGCCGGAAGTCGCGGATAAGGACGAGGAGGAGAAGGACGACCAGTCTTCCAACCCGCTCCTAGACATGTTTCGCAGGCAGGTGCGCCGTCCCTCGCGCGGAGTCGGGAGCGGCTTCATAGTTGACCCGAAGGGTTACATCCTGACCAACGAGCATGTTGTCGAAGGCGCGACTAGAATCATCGTGCGGCTGCAATCGGGCGAGGAGTTTCGCGGGCGCGTGGTCGGCGTTGATGAGGAGACGGACGTGGCGGTGGTCAAGGTTGACGCGCCGCGCGATTTGCCGACCGTCAAACTCGGAGACTCTAACAGCGCGCAGGTCGGAGACTGGGTGCTCGCCATCGGTTCGCCCTTCGGGCTGGACCAGACGGTGACGGCTGGCATCATCTCGACTAAAGAACGCTCGGACCCGTATCACTTCACCAGCTTTCAACAGTTCCTGCAAACTGACGCGGCGATTAATCGCGGCAACAGTGGCGGCCCGCTCGTCAACATGCGCGGCGAAGTCATTGGCATCAATTCGCAGATAGCCACCTCGACCGGAGATTACAACGGCATAGGCTTCGCGCTGCCCGCGAACGAAGCTGACTTCGTTTATCGCCAGATTACTTCTGCGGGCAAAGTCAGGCGCGGCTATCTAGGCATCACGCTCGACTCTGTGAAGTCTGAGTATGCGCGCGTCTACGGGTTGCCGGAGGCGAAGGGCGCAATCGTCACTAACGTGCAGGACGCGCAAGGCCCTGCGGGCAAGGCTGGCATCCAGGCCAACGACATCATCACGGAGTTCAACGGGCAGCCGGTCGCCAACGCGCAAGACCTTATCAACAAAGTCGCCGCGACGCCCGTCGGGCAGAACGTCAACGTCACTCTCTTGCGCGACGCGAACAGCAAACTTGAGAAACGCACCGTCGGCGTCACGCTCGGCGAGCGTCCCAACTCTGTCTCCACTGCGGCGCGCACGCCCGACGCGGAGACCACTCCGACGCCGAAGACTACGAAGGACGCGGCCCAGGGCAACAGCCTGCGCTTGGGTCTCACGCTTTCAGAACTGACGCCGCAGATTGCTTCCGAAAGAAGCATGACAGGCGTGCGCGGCCTGCTCGTCAAGGAGGTTGACCCGAACGGCATCGCGGCGGACGCGCGCCCGTTCCCCGTCAGCGAAGGCGATGTCATCACGCGCATCAATCGCACGCCCGTCACGACGCTCACGGATTTCCAGCGCGTCGTCAGCGCGCTCAAACCCGGTGATGCCATCGTCCTCAACGTTGATTACTACGACCGCAGGACGGAACGCATCATCCAACGGCTGGTCCAATTTACATATCAGTAAAAGCGGGTCTCAGGTTTCAGGTTTAAAGTTTCAGGTTACAGGACCAGACTTTAAACCTGAAACTTTGAACCCTCAAATTTTTTTTATGGCACAAGCGAGAAAAGCTCTTAGCAAGAACGGGAAGAA
Organism: Blastocatellia bacterium; assembly: GCA_034665545.1. GTDB lineage: Bacteria > Acidobacteriota > Blastocatellia > Pyrinomonadales > Pyrinomonadaceae > DASYML01. The sequence goes on along the minus strand of JAXDFO010000061.1, from coordinate 6,789 downwards.
GAAGAACAACGGCGCGCTCTCTGGTAGTCGAAGCCGGAGCGCGGCGCGCACGTCTACCGAGACTTATCACAATTACATCGGCGGCGAGTGGGTTCCGTCCGCATCCGGCGAGACGTTTGAGAATCTCAATCCGGCGGATACGCGAGATTGCGTCGGGCGTTTCGCGCTCTCGACGGCGGAGGATGTGGAGCGGGCCGTGGATGCCGCGCGCAACGCTTACGATATGTGGCGGCACACGCCCGCGCCGCGCCGCGCCGAGATTCTTTTTCGTCTCGGCGAAATTCTCATCCGCGATAAAGAGAGATACACGTCGGACATGACGCGCGAGATGGGCAAGGTCTTGAAGGAGACGGGCGGCGACGTGCAGGAAGCGATTGACTGCACCTACTTCACTGCGGGCGAGGGCCGTCGCCTTCACGGCTTCACGACTCCGGCGGAGATGCCGAACAAGTTTGCGATGTGCGTGCGCCAGCCCGTGGGTCTCTGCGGATTGATTACGCCGTGGAATTTTCCGATGGCGATTCCGTCCTGGAAATTAATCCCCGCGCTCGTGTGCGGCAACACGGTCGTCATCAAGCCCGCCGAAGATACTCCGCTCTCGACCATCAATCTGGTCAAGGCTTGCGAGGAAGCGGGCGTGCCTCCGGGCGTCGTCAACGTCGTCACGGGTTACGGCAACCCAGCCGGAGCGGCCATCACCAACCACGCGGCCCTGCGGCTCATCTCCTTCACAGGCTCTACGGAGACGGGGCGCATCGTCGCCAACGCCTGCGCCGACCGCAACGCCATCTGCTCGCTTGAGATGGGCGGCAAGAACGTCATCATCGTGATGGAAGATGCAGATGTGGACCTCGCGGTCGAGGGCGCTGTGTGGGGCGCGTTCGGGACATCGGGCCAACGCTGCACGGCTTCATCGCGCATGGTGGTCCATAAAAAAGTGTACAAGCAGTTCGCTAAAAAGTTGGTCGAGCGTGCGCAGGCTCTGCGCGTCGGCAACGGGGCGGACCCGCAAGTCGAGATGGGACCGGTCATCAACGCCGATGCCGTTCATAAAATCATGGGCTATATAGAAGTGGGCCAACGTGAGGACGGCGCGAAGCTGGCGTGCGGCGGCAATCGTCTCAGTGATGGAGAATATGCGAAAGGCTATTTCATAGAGCCGACCGTCTTCACGGATGTCGCGCCGGAGATGCGCGTTGCGCAGGAGGAGATTTTTGGTCCAGTCACGGCGGTCATCCCTGCGGACTCTCTGGATGAGGCGATTGAGATTGCCAACGGCGTGCGCTACGGTTTGTCTGCGGCGATTTACACGCAGGATGTCAACCGCGCGTTTCGCGCGATGAACGAGATGTACACGGGTATCTTCTACGTCAACTCTTCGACCATCGGCGCGGAAGTTCACCTGCCGTTCGGCGGGACCAAAGCCACCGGCAACGGACATCGAGAGGCTGGCACGCAAGTGTTGGACATCTTCACCGAATGGAAATCCATTTACGTTGACTATAGCGGCAAACTGCAACGAGCGCAGATTGACGCGGTTGAGTTGGGCGAGTAGTAAGTGGTGAGCGACCTTCAAGTGATTTGACCCGACAGCGTTCTAACATCTTAGCAGGGGAGCGAGCGTGATGATTGTTGGACTGCCGAAAGAGATAAAGGACAACGAGTACAGGGTGGGCCTGACGCCTGCGGGCGTGCGCGCCTTGACGGACGCGGGGCACAGGGTCGTGGTTGAGAGAAGCGCGGGCGATGGCTCAGGCTTCGAGGATAGTTTGTACGAGCGCGCGGGCGCGACCATGCTTGAGAGGGCGGACCAGGTCTGGGAACAGGGCGAGATGATCGTCAAAGTCAAGGAGCCGATTGCGCCCGAATACCCGCGTATGCGCGAAGGCCAACTGCTCTTCACCTACCTGCACCTTGCGCCGGACCATGAACTCACCAAACAACTGCTCGAACGCAAAGTGACGGGCATCGCTTACGAGACCATCAAGGACAGGAAAGGCACGTTGCCGCTTCTCACGCCGATGTCCGAAGTCGCGGGGCGCATGGCGATTCAAGTGGGCGCGCATTACCTTGAGAAGATGAGCGGCGGTCGCGGCATTCTGTTGGGCGGCGTGCCGGGCGTGCCCGCCGCGCGCGTGGTCATCATCGGCGGCGGCGTGGTCGGCACGAACGCCGCGAAGATTGCCGTCGGCATGGGCGCGCACGTCACCATCATTGATAACAACCTGGACCGCCTGCGCGAGTTGGATGATATTTTCCTCTCGAAGATTTCCACGCTCGCCTCCTCCGCTTACATGATTCACGATGCCATCTCGGAGGCCGACTTGATAGTGGGCGCGGTGCTCGTTCCGGGCGCGGCTGCTCCGAGGCTGGTCACGAAGGGCATGCTCAAGGACGTGCCCAACGGCGCGGTCATCGTTGATGTCGCGGTGGACCAGGGCGGCTGCATAGAGACGACGCATCCGACGACGCACTCGAACCCGACTTACTACGTTGAGGGCGTGCTGCATTACTGCGTCGCCAACATGCCCGGCGCGGTCCCGCGCACTTCCACCTTCGCACTCACCAACGCCACGCTGCCCTATGCTTTGAAACTCGCCAACAAGGGTTTTATAGAAGCTATCAACAGCGACCCAGGTCTCAAAGAGGGCGTCAACACCTACGCCGGACGGCTCACCTATGAAGCCGTCGCCACCGCGCAGGAACGCGAATACACTTCCCTGGACGAAATGCTCGGCGGCGTCACTTCCGCGACAGCGTAAAGGCAAAAGGCAGGCGGCAACGCTTTCATTAAAAGCTGGCTTCTCCTCACTTTTGCCTTTTTACTTTTACCTTTTTACTTCTTCAGCAGGCGTGCGAGGGATGCGATGAGTTCTTCGGGGCGCACGGGTTTGGGGAGATAGAAGTCGGCGCGGGCCTGGTCTGTCTGTGATGAGTGGGCCTGTTCGATGCCTGAGAGAAGGACGACGGGAAGCCCTGAGAGGTTCGGTTGACGGCGTATGAAACTGCACAGTTGGTAGCCGTCCAGGTGCGGCATGATGGCGTCCGTGACGACGGCATCGAAGGATGATGCGAGCAGAGCTTTCATCGCTTCGAGTCCATCCGCCGCGACCGTGACGGAGTAGCCCGCGCGCTGCAAGATAACCTCAAGGTAACGCCGTACGGAACGGTCGTCTTCAACGAGCAAAATCGTGCGCTGCGGCATACTTCCCTGCGACTAGTGGCTGACCTCTATGCGGTCGCCCGGCTGCAAGCGCGGGTCCGGCACTTTGCCAGACCTTATCTCCTTCAACTTATATCTCGTCGTGGTCAGTCGCCCGCCTTCACCCTCGCGCGAGATGTCTATAGCATCGCCGCTGGTGCGGTCTACGAGGCCGCCCGCCGCGAGGATGGCCTGGACCAGAGTGATGTCCTGCTGAAAAGGTTTCTGGCCGGGCGTCATAATCTTGCCGCCCAGGTAGTAGAACTGCGGCGGCCTCGCAGAGACCGTGATGACATCGCCCGGACGCACCAGCATGTTCATCTGCGCCGGGTCCGTCAAGTCAACTGAGACCTGCCCGCTCGCGCGCATAATGAGGGCGCGAGACGCTTCAATGCGCGGCTGCGCATCCGCCAGGACGACGTAGAGCGGCACGGCTTCACGATGAAGAATACGCATGCCGGGATTATTGACCAGGCCACTGATGACGACGTTGTGGCTGGCGTAATCGCGGACGCTGACGACTATCTCGTTGGGATTCTGGTTGACGGCCCGCCGTTTGAGTTCGGCTGAGAGGCGCGTGTTAATCTCTTCGGTGGTCAGGCCGGAGACAGTTAGTGGACCACCCGCGAGCGGGTATTCAATCAAGCCTCCCTCCATCACCGTGTAGAGAGTCGAACGTGTCGTCGGCGTGTTCATCAACCTGATGTCTAGCACGTCGCCGACGCCGACGCGATAGGTCTTGACGAGAGCGGCTTCGTCGGTGGTCGCGCTCGTTTCATTACTCTCTTTCGCGGGCGCATCGTTTTTCGGTTCGGGCTTCGATTCTGTTTTCGCTGGCGCGCTGGTTGATGAGATGGTAGCTGATGAAGCGGCGGCGACGTTTGATGTCGTGGGCACGCTCGACGGGGAAGAGTTGTTAGTCGCGGGCGGCGTCGTTGTTTTAGTCGAAGGCTCATTCGCCGCCGCCGTCGGCGCGGCGGTCGTGCTTGTGGAGTCGGGTTTGGTTTCGCTCTCCTTCTCAGGCGTGGCGGTCGTCGTCGGCGTATTGGCGGAAGTATTCAAGGCGTTCGCCGGGGCGTTGTCTATCGGCTGGCTGAGTTCCGAGACGACGAGCCTCGATTCTACTTTCGCATCATCTTTCGGGTCGGGCTGGGCCGGTTGTTTTGTCCTGGCGGTGGTCTCCGCTTTGGTCTCGGTCCTGGATGCGTTGGGCCTGTTTGTCGGCTCGACTTTGATAATCCTGTAGAGCGTGGCGGCCTGTTCGGAGTTGAGCTTCTGTAGAATTTTGTATTGGTCGAAGGAGGCATCCTTCTTGCCGATGATGTAGTACATCCAGCCGAGTCGAAAATGCGCGTCGGCCCAGTCCGGCCTCAAACGCGCGGCCTGCTCGTAGGCTTTCGCCGCCTCCTTGTACATGTTGGAACTGTAGTAAGCGAGGCCCAGATTATATTGTATGTCCGCATCCTTCGGGTTGAGCCGCGAGGCGCGTTTGAAAGCGTCAACCGCATCCTTAAACTGCTTCGATTCGTAGTGCGCGAGACCTATCTTGTAAAAGTCCGTGGCATCCTTTCGCTCTGCGACGGGCTGTTGCTGCGCGCTCGCGCCTGCCTGTTTTTCAGTGCTCTTGACGGCGTCGTTCTGCGGCGGGGCTTGTTGCTGCTGCTCCTGCGTTGCGGCGCAGACGGGCAGGCCGAGGGCCAGTAAAAAAATAAGAGCAGAGAGAACTTTCTTAATCATCAATTTAACCTTGAAATTATCTAAAGCGATTTGCGCGGCTTATCGGGTAGGATGAGCACAGTAGCGCGAGTCGTACCACCATTGGGCCGTGAGATTATACATGATTCGCGCAGCTTTCGCATATCACAAGCTAAGCCCGCGCGCCGTGCCGGAAATAGAAAGAAACCGGTAATCTTAAGACAATCAAATCGCAACCATTCGAGATGCGTGCGCGCGTATAGTCTGAATCATTAATTCTCCTTTCGTGGGAAGTGCGAGGTGAAGGCGTCAGGCTTGGGGGAGCCTGACGCCTTTATTTTTTTTGAGAGTTGATGAGCGTTAATGGAAGAGACGAGACCAGCCTCCGCGCCCTCGCCCTCGATAGCATACCTCTCAAACTCAACAAAAGGCCCGGACTTTGTTATACTCAATCTTTTCCCGGCCCATACCTTAAATGCAGAAGAAACGAGTTTGAGATGTACGAGTTTGCCGTCGCGCCAGCCGTGACACAGATACGCCGTCGCGGGGTGGAGATAACAGAGGTCACGCCCGCGAGCCTCGCCGCCGAGTTGGAATTGGAGGCGGGCGACCGCATCATTAAAATCAACGGGCGGCCCGTCCGCGACTATCTGGATTTTCGTTTTCAGACGGGCGGCGAAACTGAATTAATCCTCGAAGTACGTAAACGCAACGGCGAAGAATGGGAACTGGACATCGAGCGCGAAGAGGGCGAGGACTTCGGTCTCAACTTCGAGCAACTCGTCCCGCGCCAGTGCGCCAACGAGTGCCTCTTCTGTTTCTGCAAGGGCAATCCTGAGACGGCCCGCCCCTCGCTCTTCATACGCGACGAGGACATACGCCTCTCCTTTCTCTACGGCAACTACACGACGCTCACCTCCATCACCGAAGACGAGATGCGGCGCGTCATCGAACAACGTCTCACGCCGCAATACGTCTCAGTTCACGCGACGGATTTGGACGTGCGCGCGTACCTGCTCGGCATTGACAAGGGCCGCGCAGACATCAGCGGCAAGATGGAGCGCATGCTCGACGCAGGGATAGAGATTCACGCGCAGGTGGTCCTCTGCCCGCAAATCAACGACGGCGAAATCTTGCGCCGCACGGTCGAAGACCTGGCCGCGCTGCACCCGCGCGTTAAGAGCGTGGCGATTGTCCCTCTGGGCCTCACGAGCTACAACACGGACGAGCGTTTGACGGCGGTGACGCCGGAGTTTTGTCGTCGCACGATTACGGAAGTGACGCGCCTTCAAAGCGAGTTGAAGGCGCGGCTTGGGACCAACTTTGCTTTTCTAGGCGATGAGATTTACCTGCGCGCGGGTCGCAGCGTGCCGCCCCGCCAGCACTACGGCGATTACCCGCAAATAGAGGACGGCATCGGCATGACACGCTCTTTCGAGAACGAGTTTGAGTCGCTCCTTCGCAGGCTCGCGCGCCGCCCGCCGGTTGAACCCGCGTTGCTCAATGGAACGGTTATGACAGGCATGCTATTCGCGCCCGTCTTGAAGAGGATGCTCGACCGTTTGAATAAGCGGTTCGGGACCAGCCTGCATACGGTCGCGGTTGAGAATCATTACTTCGGCGGCGACGTGTCGGTCGCGGGCCTCTTGACGGGAGGCGATTACGTGGCGGCGCGCTCTGAGGTGCGCGGCGATTTTATAATCATCCCCGGCTCTTCGCTCAAGACGGACGAAGCCATCATGCTCGACGGCATGACGCATGCGGAGTTGCAAGAACAACTGGGTCTCCCGGTCCACGCTCTAGACTTTCACTCTTTCGCGCGCATGATTTCAACAGTCGGAAGTCAGGAGCCAGGAGTCTGGAGTCAACAGCCAACTTCTTCTGACTCCAGA
>JAXDFO010000060.1:0-5286 GCA_034665545.1 Blastocatellia bacterium | reverse complement strand
TGAAGTCGCGGTTCTGTTGCTGTAGCTCTTCGACGGCGACGGCATCCGTGTCCGCGCCCAGATGCTCGCGCAGTTCGTCCAGACGATTTTTGGCGGTCGCGCCCGCCGCGCGGGGCAGCCACTTGACGATGCTGACGCGCGTGCCCTCGCCGGAAGCGGTCTGGATGTCGAACTCGTCCATCAGCTTGCGCGTGCCGGACAGGCCCACGCCGAGGCCGGAAGTTGACTGGTAACTGCCGCGCATAATCGCGCGCAGGGTCGTCTCGTCAATTCCCGGACCATCATCGCGCGCCATCACCATGAGGCCCACGTCCGGCCCGCGCTCGCAAAGAGCGAGCGAGATGGTCCCCGATTGCGCGTACTCGTAAATGTTGCGCGTCACTTCGGAAACGGCGGTCGTAATCTTAATCTGCGTCGTCGAATCAAAACCCACCTCGCGCGCCAGCCGCCGCACGCGCTCGCGCACCTTCACGATGTCGGACTCGCGCCGCACATACACATCGCCGAGCTTTGTCGAAACAATATCCTTCATAAAATAGTTTGCAGTTGATTATTCATCTCACTACGAGGACCGTCGCGTCGTCGGCCTGTCGCGCGTAATCGCGCATGAGGATGCCCGCGAGAAGTTGCGGGCTGCGACCGAGGAGGCCCGGATAGGAATTGATGTCCCAGGTCTCGCTGAGGCCGTCGCTGGTCATGACGAGGGTCGCGCCCACCGTCCACCTGTGCGTCCAGACGCGCAGCTTGCCGAGTCGTCCTCCGAGCATGCCGTTGGTCGAAATGAGCGAGACGTGCTCCGGCGTCCCGAAGACGCGCGCCGCGATGTTGCCGACCGACGAGTAGGCAAGGCGTTCGTTCTCGTAATCAATGATGGCCGCGCCCATCACCGCGCCGCGCGTCGCGCGCAGGGCATTGTGCGTCGTCGTCATGACCTCATCAAGCGGTTCGCCGGTCCATTCATCCAGCACGGCCACGGCCACGTCCGCAGCATCCTTCGCTCCCTTGCCATGACCGAGGCCGTCTATTACGGCGAAGAGGATACGCCCGCCGCGCTGGCGCATAAAGTAGGCGTCGCCGTTCAAGTCTTCGGCGGGATGCGGGCGGCTCCACACGCCTATGCGCCTGGCTTGAATAGCTGTCTCCGGGGATTGCTTGCCTTTACTGGTCCACTTACGCGCCAGCAAAACCGTCCCGTGCGAAGTGCGGCGTTGATTATTGAGACGGCTCGTCAGGCGCAATGTGGAATAGACATCGAACTCATCCATCAGGCGACGAATCGCGCCGAGGCCCGCGCCGAGGCTGCCACTGGTGGAGACGCCGTCACGAATCGCGCGGTCTATATTATAGATGCCCGGACCCATATCCCAGTAGAAGAGTTCAAGCCCGGCGTCTTCCGATCCGGGCGTCGTCGTAAAGTGCAGCCGTCCGCCCCCGCTCGCATAGCGCGCCGCGTTGGTCCCTATTTCCTGGACCACTATATCAATCTCCGCCAACTCCATCTCTGTAAACTCAAGGACGCTCGCATAGCTATGCACGGCCCGCCGCGCCGTGCCGACCTGCGCCTCCTCCCTGATTTCTACAGACTTAATCTCGCGCATAATAAAAGCAGGAGTCAGGAGTCAGGAGCCAGGAGCCAGAAGGAAGAGAAGGGCATTCAGCATGAAGAGACGAGCATTCAGCATGAAGAGTATTCAATAGTTTTTCTTGTGGCTTCTGGCTCCTGACTCCTGACTCCTGTTCCTCACGTTACCCAGCGCACGACGGTGATGCGTGTGCCGCGACCGACTTCGGATTCGATGCGGAATTCGTCCACCAGTCGTTTGGAGCCGGGCAAGCCTTTGCCGAGTCCGCGCCCTGTGGAGAAGCCGTCGCGCATGGCGTCCGCGATACTGGGTATGCCCGGCCCTTCGTCCTCGAAGATGAGTCGCAAGCCTTCGCGCCCGTTGTCGGTCGTGGCGGTCGGCTGTGCGATAAGGCGACCGCTGCCTCCATACTTGACCACGTTGCGCGCGAGTTCGGAGGCGACCGTGGCGAGCCTCGTTTGGTCTATCAAACGAAAGCCCAGACGCACGGTCATGTTGCGCACTTCGCTGCGCGCGACCGCGATGTCGTGCTCGTTCTCAAGACGGATTGACTTGCTCTCCAAAAGCGTTGGCTCCCCCGTAAAACTGCTCATCCCCCTCTTCCGAAATGTCAAACTCCGCGCGCAGCACCTTGAACCCTTCGTCAACGTTGAGGACCGTGTCCACGCCCTTCAATTCGAGGCCGAGTTCGACGAGCGTGATGGCGACCGCCGGTTGCATTCCGACGACGACCGTGCGCGCGTCCATGATGCGCGCCATCGCCGCGATGTCCGACAGCATGCGTCCGATGAAGGAGTCCACCATCTCAAGCATGGAGATGTCTATCAGGACGCCGCGCGAATTGGTCCTCTCAAGTTCGGAGAGAATACGCTCCTGTAAATGCATGACCGTCTGATCGTCCATATCAACTTGAATCGGAACGATCAACACTCTGCCAACCTTCAGAATCGGGATGCGTGCGCCACTCATCTTTCTTCACTCCATAGTCAATGGACAGCCTACAGTGGACAGCAAAGAGAACTCGCTTTGACTGCTCACTGCACACTCTTCAAAGACCCTTCAGCAATCTTCACGTTTGAGGTTCTTGTCATTGATGCTCGCGCCGTGAGCGGCGAGCGAGGCGGTGGTCTGGGCCGCGCTCTCGGAGCCGTTGGACATGCGCGCGAGCGCCTTCGCCTGGACGACGACGCGCCCGCTCATTTCCAGCGCGAGCTTGATGCCGTCGGCCATCTGCGAGCGCGTGGTGATTTGCGTGAGGTCTATGCCGAGTTGGACCATCGTTTGCGCGATGGCGGGGGAGACGCCGGTGAGGATGCAATGCGCGCCCATCAGGCGAGCCGCCGTGACCGTCTTAATGAGATGATTGGCGACGAGCGTATCCATCGTCTTGACGCCGGTGATGTCAAGGATGGCGATGGTCGAGCCTGTCTCCACGACCTTCTGTAGCAAGGCTTCCATCATCAGTTGCGCGCGGCGCGAATCGAGGGTTCCGATAATCGGGAGGGTCTGGATTTTGTCCCACACTTTAATGACGGGCGTGGAGAGTTCCATCATGTCCTCGCGCTGCTGGCGAATAATCTCCTCGCGCGAGCGTATATAGTTTTCGACCATCACGAGGCCCATCTTATCCAGGAGCCTTGTGAAGTAGTTCATCTCGCGGACGAGGGCTTCGGCATCGCCTTCGAGTTCTTCCGCGAGGATAGGGAGCATAGTGTTTCTGAGCGAGAGAACGTAGGTCGCGTTCTCCATCGCGGAGTAACCCTTGACGGCGCGCGCGTGCGCTATCTCGTTGAGAAAGGCGCGCATCTCGTCATAAGCGGGAGACTCGAAATCCTCTTCGCCCGATTCGCCTATCGAGCGCGCGAGCATGTCTATCATCTGCTGAGACTGGCGGCGCAACTCTTTCTTGGGAATCAACTCGTCACGAAAATCGCTGCCCTCCATGCGGTCTTTAATCCAGAGATTGATAATCTCGTCGTGTCGCTTCGAGAGCAGTTGGACTACAACTCTCGGCGTGCCTGCGGCTGGCGCGGGTGCAGTCACGCCGGGAGCCTGCGCTTTATTATCAAAGGCCATTTTCAATCCTCATCAGCCGCGCAAGCGGGGCCAGTTGCTGCCGTGGCCCGCCGCGCGCTCCAAATCCATGCCATAGGGGAAGAATTATTGCCGCCCTCAAACGTGGGACGGTGAGTGGGTGGAGCAAGCCTGATTATCTTAGCATCGCCCCGTGGAAAAGCAAGTAGGAGGTCTGAAGGGTAGTGTCCTAATTTGACTACTACTCTGTGCGTCCTCGGTGTTCTCTGTGCCTCTGTGGTGAGTATTGCTTAGCATTTATTCACCACAGAGGCACAGAGAGCACAGAGTTAGCACAGAGCAGATGCAAACTTCTCTGTGCCCGCTCAGTGTTCTCTGTGTCTGCGGTGGTGAATCTCAATCAGGGAGCGATTTTGGTGGCGGGGTCGCTCCATGCGCTCTGGCCGCTGGTGGTGACGGCGGCGACGCGGAACCAGTACTTGGTCCCGCTCGTCAACCCGCTCACGCTGGCCCGCGCTTTAGTGACGACGGCGGCTTGCGACCATGATGTGCCGGTCGGCGGGTCCGGGCTTTTTTCTATGAGATAGCTCTTGGCCTTCTCGACTCTCTCCCAGCGCAGGTCAATCTGTCCGTCATAATCGCTGGCGGTGGCTTCCAGGGCGGCGGGCGCGGTCGAGGAGCCGCCGGAGACGGACGCGCCGGAAGAGGCGCGCACGTCCAGGCCCGCGTTCTTGATTTTGGTTTCGTCGCCGCCGCTCGCGCTGTCAATGTAGCTCGCCAGTTGCGAGAGGATGTGGTCTACCTCTTCCTCCTTCTGGCCCTGCGCGCTGGTTTTGGCTTTGGCCTCCTGGCGCGCGACCTGCGCCTCGTTGTATGCGGTTTCGAGCGCGTTGACGCTCGCCGTGACATCGGCCAGCGCGGGCTGAGGCGAGGCGAAATCCGCGTTGCCCGTCAAGGCCGTGACAATCTGCCGCGCCCTTGCGACCTTTTCGGGGATGGATAAGCCTTTGAGGTTGAGTTTGATTTTAGACAAGATGAGCCTCCTTTCAGGAGTTGATAGGTTGTGAGTAGGCGAGGACTGTGAAACGCGAACCCCTTGAACTATTAAGAAAGACCCCTTGTGAATAAAGCGGGACGCGAGATTTTAAGGATGCCGGAAGACTACGCCCGAACGCGGAAGAATGCAATAGCTATTATTCCCGGTGTCGCGTGCTAAATTCAAATTAGTTTATGGAAGAGCAGCAATAAACTCACGCAAGCGCGCGCGTATCTCATCACGGACGCGGCGAAAGACTGCTAACCTAGATGCTTCGTCGCCTTCGGCGGCGGCAGGGTCTTCAAAGGACCAATGTATGCGCGCCGTCTTGCCTGGAAAGACGGGGCATTGTTCCTTAGCATTGTCGCAGACCGTGATGACATAATCGAACTCTTGACCCGTGAACTCATCAACCGACTTGGAACGGTGTCCAGATATGTCCATGCCTATCTCGCGCATGGCTTCAATGGCCTGCGGTCTGACGTGGCTCGGCTCAACGCCCGCGCTCGCTACTTCAAAAGTTGCGCCGCCGTCTTGACGCAATAAGCCTTCGGCCATCTGGCTCCGCGCAGAGTTACCCGTGCAGAGAATCAGCACGCGCTTTTTATCGTTCATCTTTTTCCTTCCTTTCAG
>JAXDFO010000059.1:0-5388 GCA_034665545.1 Blastocatellia bacterium | reverse complement strand
ACACTTCTCCTTGCAACCGCTCCCTCTGCCACACCGCATAGTCTCCATACTGCACCTCCAACTCTTCTATCTCACTCTCTCTCCCTTCGCTGTAGCTCTCGTACAACTCGCCCACTTCCCTCACCATTACTCCCATGCTCCATCCATCACTGACGATGTGATGCATCGTCACTAACAACACATGCTCATCTTCGCTCAACCTCACCAGCCCCGCTCTCATTAATGGTCCCACCGCTAAATCGAACGGCTCTCTTGCTTCCGTTGCGGCTAATCGTTGGGCCTCTCGCTCTCGCTCATCCTGGTCCAGAGGTGAGAGGTCTATGAGAGGCAGATGAAGCGGGTAGGGTGAATGAATGAGTTGGACGGGTTGTGCATTGATAACGGAGAAGGTAGTGCGCAGGGATTCGTGACGACGGATGATGTGGTTGAAGGTCTGTGTGAGGGCGTTGAGGTTAAGGTGGCCGGTGAGGCGCACGGCGAGGGGGATGTTGTAGGCGGGGGAGGCGGGTTCGAGTTGATGTATGAACCAGAGCCGTTGCTGTGCATGGGAGAGGGGCAGGGGCGCGGTCCTCTCTGCGCGTTTCAATCGAGAGGGTTTCGCATAATTGCCCGCGCCGAGCAGGGCGTCAATGCGGCCCGCCATCTCTTTCAGAGTCGGCGATTCAAAGATACTGTCCAGAGGCATCTCAACCTGAAAGGCTTCGCTGATACGCGAGATGACCTGTGTGGCGAGCAGCGAGTGCCCGCCCAACTCGAAGAAGTTATCCGATGCGCCTACCTCTTTAAGGCCCAGCACCTGAGCAAAGATGGCGGCGAGTCTTTCTTCCGTTGGAGTTCGGGGCGCGATAAATTGGTCCTGCAATTCCGGGCGCGCGGCGTCGGGCGCGGGTAACGCGCGGCGGTCAACTTTGCCGTTCGGCGTGAGAGGTAATTGGTCCAGAAAAACAAACGCCGAGGGAATCATGTACTCCGGCAATCTCTCTTTGAGCAGGCTGCGGATTTCGCCCGCGCTGATGAGCGAGGCTGTCTTCTCGACGACCAGATAAGCGACCAGGCGTTGGTCGCCGAGCCTGTCTTCGCGCACGATGACGACGCACTCGCGTACGGACGGATGACTGGCGAGAGCGGCCTCAACTTCTCCGGGCTCGACGCGCCACCCGCGCACCTTGACCTGTTCGTCTATGCGTCTGAAGTATTCGATATTTTCATCGGGCAAGCGACGCCCGATGTCGCCGCTTCTATAGAGACGCGCGCCCGCTTCTGTAGAGAAAGGGTCCGGGACGAATTTTGCGGCGGTCAATTCAGGACGGTTGAGGTATCCGCGCGCGACGCCCGCGCCGCCGATGCATATCTCTCCGGCGGCTCCCGTGGGAACAAGATTGCCGTGCGCGTCGCAGAGGTAGAGCCGCATGTTCCCAAGTGGCGTGCCGATCATCTGTCGCTCTAACTCTTCAACATTCGAGACCGCGTAACGACTACAAAAAATCGTGGCTTCGGTTGGACCATAAAGAACATTCAACTGTGCGTGCGGAAAGGCCAGCCGCATCTCTTGCAGCAAGTCAGGCGCGACGGCTTCGCCACCGATGATGACCTGCCTGATTCGTTCATACTCGCGCGGCCTGCCCTCCTGCCTTCCGTTGTTGAGAATCTGCCTCATCAACGCGGGCACTGCCTGTATGCACGTTGCCCTTTCCAAAGCTCGCGTCATGCGTTGCTGGTCCAGCAAATCGCGGTTCTGGACGAGCAGGCAGTGCGCCCCTGCCAGCAGCGTTGTCATCAACTCGAAATAGAAAATATCGAAAGTGTAAGGAGCGACGCAGGACATCACATCCGTTGGACCAAGATTAAAATTCTCCAGCGCGGCAAACATCGTGTTGCAAAGTTGCCTATGCTCTACGAGCACACCTTTCGGCTTGCCGGTCGAGCCGGAGGTGTAGATGAGATAAGCCAGATTTTCAGACGCGACATCGTGCGGAGGATTCTCAAGGCTGTGCGGCCCCGTCTCTATCTCGTCCGCATCTAGACAGATGACGAGCGCGGAATGATGAGAAAGCTTTTCGAGCAGATGTTGCTCCGTCACAACGATGGGCGACTCTGAATCTTCCAGCATTAAAGAGATTCGTTCGACGGGATGTTGCGGGTCTATCGGAACGAAGGCCGCGCCCGCCTTGAGGACGCCGAGCAGCCCCGCCACCATGCGAACCGAACGCTCCAACAGCAGACCGATGCGCATCTCAGTTTGAACACCGAGTTGCCTCAGATGGTGGGCCAACCCGTTCGCCCGCGCGTTCAATTCGTAGTAGGTCAAAGCTCCATCATCATCGCTCACGGCTATGGCGTCGGGTGTGCGCTCGACCTGCTCCTCGAACAATTGATGAAAGCATTTGTCCGTCGCGTAATCTCTGCGCGTGCCGTTCCAATCGAGAAGCAGCCTTTGACGCTCCGCCAATGCGAGCAGTGGCAACTCAGAGATGAGTCTTTCAGGGGCGTTCGTAATGCTCAAAAGCAACGCGGCGAAGTTTTCAGACATGCGCCGCATCGTGCCCGCATCGAAGAGGTCCGTGTTGTAATGCCAAGAGGCGTAAATTTTCTCGTCCGTCTCCTGTATGTTGAGCGTCAAATCGAAGAGCGCGGGCGTAGTGCCCGTATTGAAAGTTTCAATTCGCAGGCCGGGCAGTGTGACTTCATCTTCCGGCGTGTTTTGCGAAGTGAACATCACCTGGAACAAAGGCGAATGACTGCGCGTGCGCTCGGGTCGTAATTCCTCGACCAGCTTTTCAAAGGGCAAGTCCTGATGCGCCAGCGCACCGAGGCACGTCTCTTTGACCTGCGCCAGCAATTGACGAAAACTCCACGCGCCATCGAGAGTGGTGCGCAGGACCAGCGTGTTTGTGAAGAGACCAATCAGTTGTTCCGCGTCCGTCTGGTGACGGTTGGCGACGGGCGTTCCGACGAGAATATCTTCCTGTCCAGTGTAGCGATAAAGAAGCGTCTGAAAGGCCGCCAGCAGAGTCATGAAGAGGGTCGCGCCTTCTCGCTGGCTCAATTGTTTGAGCGCGTCTGACAGGCCGGGCGAGAGATTCAGAGCCTCGTGCGCGCCGTTGAATTTCTGGACCAACGGACGAGGGCGGTCGGTCGGCAACTCCAAGACCTGCGCCGCTCCTCCCAACTGCTTTCTCCAATATGCCAACTCCGTCTCCAACACTTCGCCCTGCAACCACTCTCTCTGCCACACCGCGTAATCAGCATACTGAACAGGCAGTTCCGGCAACGGCGAGG
This sequence comes from Blastocatellia bacterium, assembly GCA_034665545.1. GTDB lineage: Bacteria > Acidobacteriota > Blastocatellia > Pyrinomonadales > Pyrinomonadaceae > DASYML01. The sequence goes on along the minus strand of JAXDFO010000059.1, from coordinate 2,109 downwards.
CTTGCCCCTTCGAGAAAGCCTCGTACAAGGCGGCGACTTCGCGCACGAGCACACCCATGCTCCACCCGTCCGAGACGATGTGGGGCATCGTCAAGGACAGGATATGCTCTTGTTCGGAGAGTCGCAGCAGGCTCGCGCGTAGCAGAGGGCCGCGCGAAAAGTCGAACGGGCGCAGGACATCCTCCGTTGCCAGACGCCGCGCCTCCGTGTCTCGCTTCTGCGGCGGCAATTCGCTCAAGTCCGTCAACGCGAGTTCGAGGCTTTGCGTTGATGCGATGAGTTGTACGGGTTGCTCTTCCAACACGTCGAAGGTCGTGCGCAGGGCTTCGTGACGCCGCACGATTTCATTCAACGTCGCCTCCAGCGCGGGCACATCGAGTTGGCCCATGAGGCGCAAGGCGAAGGGCATGTTGTAGGCCGCGCTCGACGGGTCTAACCGGTGTATGAACCACAAACGCTGCTGCGCGAACGAGAGTGGAAAGACGAAGACTTCTTCTTCCGGCGCGCCGGAAAGCTCTTCGTGCTCGGGCGCAGAGGAATTGAGGTAAAGTTCGGACATGATGCTTGAAGGGCTTTCTTCAGGTAGATAAAGCTCAGGAGGAAGAGTCGTACTTCCAGTTTCGCGCCAACGCCAGGATGTTTTGTAAAGACTGCTGCCGCAAGCTCTGCTTTTGCTGTTCGGGGACGAAAGCGATTTCGAGGCTCAACAGTTTATGCGCCTGGACCATAAATTCTCTGAACTGGTCCAGCGAGATTCCCCTGCCCATCAGATACGGGATAATCCAGAAATCGAAGGACCACTGTGGCAGCCAGAGAGATTCGTCAATGGTAAGAAACATCCTGTCTATATGGTCCATCGCTTCCAGGCTATCCATCGTCGCATGGCTCCAGACAAAGCCCTCGCCATTGATGTCATACTTGAGGCGTTCGTTCTGAATCGGCGTGCCGGGTTCGCAATACCACATTTGCGCGCGGTAGTAATCGGGTTTCGTCTCTTTGATGAAGGCGACGGTTTCCTCAACTGTCTCAACGGTCTCGCCGGGAAAGCCTATGATGAAAGAGCCGAACGTCAGGATGCCGTGACGGCGCAGCATCTCTATTCCCGCCGCATACTTCTCGACCGTCGCGGACTTGTTCATGTTCGCCAGTATCGCCCGCGAGCCCGACTCGATGCCCAGAAAGACTCCCTTGCAACCGCTCCGCGCCATCAACTCTATGGCCTCTTCGTCCGAATTGCTGCACCTGAAATATGAGAACCAGTTGAAGCCGTAACTCTTCCTAATCATCATCCGGCAAATATCTTTGAAGCGCGGAAACGGCACGTTGAAAGTGTCGTCAATGAAGACGACGTTACGCACATTCCAGAGCTCACGCATGGAATCAAGCTCGCGCTCTAAAACGTCCAGGCTGGTGAGCGTCAACGCGCCCGCGCGCGTCGGGTAATTGCAGAAGGAGCACTTGAAAGCGCAACTGCGCGCGGTGCGTGTCTGAAGAGTTGGCCCAAGCGACTCGTTCGAGAAAGCCCGCCAGTCTATGAAATTTTCGTCGAGCGAATTGTTCTCGGGCGCGACCATCGTGCGCCGCAGCTTTCCGCTTTCAAGATAAGCGAGGTTCGGAACGCTGCTCAACTCGCCTCCGCTTTTCAAACACTCGACGACGCGCGCGAGGGTCGCTTCTCCCTGTCCTTCTATGATGTAAATGTCCGCGCCCATATCATCGAGCGCGGCCTTGAGGGCGTCGCCCTCATAATTGCGCGCGTGATTGGCAATTAAAGGACCACCGACGATAATCTTCACTCGCGGATTATGCAGCCGGATGAATTCGACCATCTCGTTGACGGGCAAGTTCACGACGTAGAAGGTGGTCGTGATGGCGACACACGTTGGATTACCGGCGAGGCAGGCGGCGAGTCTCTCTTTCTCATCCTGAAAGAGATTGACATAGCGAGCGTGGTATCCGTGACGGCGCAGAAAATTGGTCAGGTAGACGGCTGCCAGATTGGGAATATCGCCCGACTTGATTTCCGTTGACGGCGACCTGTGTCCGCCCGCACGCGTTCGCGTCTCCCGCCGCGCGTAATTCAGCAGCCCCGTGTAGTCCAGCTTTCTG